>CAYWKH010000028.1:0-597 GCA_964458805.1 uncultured Synergistaceae bacterium | reverse complement strand
CCGCGCCCTTTTCCACCTGGACCGAGACGTCGGAGGGGCTGTCCCACTCCGCCACCCCGGAGAAGGAGACGCGGCACTCGCCGGCGGGGATATTCTCGACGGTCTCGCCGCTTCTGTACGATCCTATTCCGCCCAGGCTCCAGCGGGACTCGTCCGGCCCCTTCACGGTGACCGTTATCGAGCCGGTCTGCCTCTTATAGACGCCTCTCACGGCCTGGGGTGCGTTCCTGGGAACGGTGACGGTCTGCGGCTCCGGCGCGTCCCAGCCCGGGACCTCCTCGAAGGTCACCCTGCGCTTCCCCGCGACCTTGGCCACTGTACTGCCGTCCTCGTAGACATCCTTTCCGTCCAGCGTCCAGCGAGCAGACGCCGGCCCCTCGACAGTGACCCAGATGGAGGCGTTCTGCTGAAGGTACTTGGCGTCGTAGGTCGTCTTCGCGTCTCGCTCCACCGCCACCAGCGAATCCGCAGGCCTGGCCCACAGGTCGACATCCGAGAAGGATACGGAGTGCTGTCCGGCGGGCAGGCCGGTCAGGGTGCGGCCGCTCTCGTAGCTGCCCTTGCCGTCCAGGCTCCAGCGCGCCGAGGCCGGACCCT
>CAYWKH010000027.1:1284-21763 GCA_964458805.1 uncultured Synergistaceae bacterium | reverse complement strand
GTGATGAGGCGTAGCCGGCGCCGGTCGGGCCACCGAAGAACAGCAACCAGGCGGTCGAGGCCATGAAGCTCATGGGGACAGGCACTCCGAGCATAAGTGTGACGAGAAGGATCAACACTGCGACGTAGATCATGATACTCCTCCTTTAACGAGCAGTCGGAGATTCCTGAACAGCCTTAGAGCGAAATAGTAAGTCATGAAAATCAGGCCTAGAAAGACTGCGAGATAGGATGTCCACAGAGGGATCTGCCAAATGGTGGTCTTGGGAAGGGCGATGCCGGTTCCCAGGGGCCCCATGAAACCGAACATGAAAAACTCGTAACCATACCAGGTGAAGAGCAGGCTTATCCCCACGGTTATCAGGTTTCTGATCACGACGATCAGCCGTTTGAACGTGCCTTCCTTCATGTACGAGTCTATGACGTCGGCGGATACGTGCGTATCGTTGTAGGCGCCGTAGGCTCCTCCCATGAAATAAAGCCAGAAGGCCAGCAGTTTTACCCACTCCTCGAACCCGTACAGGTCCCCGCCCAGGATGTAGCGCGTGAACGCCGCCGCGGAGATGATGACCGCCAGAAGGAGCGAACTAACCACGGTCACGATGGAAAAAAAGAAGAGCAGTACCATATCGGTCTTGCCAGGTTTTTCAGGACGGTTCTCCGGGAAGCATCCCGCAAGCTCGTTGTCCGCCATAAAGATCTCCTTTCCGTCCTGCAGGACCGCGGGGGGCGTGCCCCCCCGCGGTATCCGCAGTTACTGGTGAAAAGTCTACTTGGGTGCGTACTCGTTCTTGAAATCGTCTATGAGCTCGGTTGTGAACTTCTCCTTAAGCTGATCCCAGGTGCCGGAGACTTTCGTGAAGATGGGAAGCAGCTCCTCGGCCGTATAGGTGTGGACCTCTATGCCCTGCTGGCGCATGAGCTCGAGGTGCTTCTCCTGGTCGACCTTCGCAAGCTCGATGCTCATGTCGGTGACCTTGGCGCAGGCGTCGGCTATGATCTGGCGATCTCCCTCGGAGAGCTTCTCCCAGGTCTTCATGCTGATCATGTAGTTGAAGTTTTCCACCGAGTAGTTGAGGTCGTACCAGTACTTCAGCACGTCCTTTAGCATCGTGTAGGCGGCGGTGGGGGTCATGCCGTCGACTCCGTCGGCCACTCCGGTCTGCAGCGCGGTGTAAACCTCGGCCCAGGGAACTGTCACTGTGCGGTAGCCCATAGCCTCTGCGCCGAGCTTGTAGACATCCATGTTCGGTATGCGAACTAGGATTCCCTTGTCAACGTCGGGATTCAGCGGCTCGTTGGCCGGCTTGGTGCTGCCAATACCTATGAAGCCCTCGACCTGGAAGCCGAGCAGTTTGACTCCGAGGCGCGCGCTGAGCTCGTCCATCTTGTTGAACAGCCAGCCGTCGGATGCGAAGACTTTCTTTGCGTCCTCGAAGTTACGGACGAAGCAGTTGATGTAGGTGACCTCGAGCCGCGGGTCGAACTGGCTGGGGACGGAGATCGCGGCCATGTCTATGGTGCCGCGGATGAGTTCCTCGTAGACGAGCGTGTAGTCGCCGAGCTGGTTGGCCGGGTAGACCTCGATCACGATGCGACCGTCGGTCTTCTCCTTCACTTCGTCCGCCACCTGCAGCATGAGCTTGGTGGCCGTATGCTCGATCGGCACCTGCCCGGCGAAGCGCAGGACCATCTCGGGATCGGCGAACGCCGTGTTCGGCACGATGAGGAACAGTACAAGAGCGGAGAGGATAACCATCATTGCGAATTTTTTCGTTTTCTGCATTCTGTCAGCACTCCTTTCGTCTTTGCGTTGCTCGTCAAAAAAGCTGTCATATCGCGCTAAAGACCATTCTAGAGTCTGCCCCGACAACCCCCTCCTTTCAAGTTAACACCTGAAGGACTCGGTTCTAGAAGTCCTCCTGCGCCGTGCGGGCGATTATCTCCTCCTGGTGGTACTTGTCGAGGTCGACGAAGTAGTCGCTGTAGCCTGCCACGCGCACCAGCAGGCTGCGGTACTCGTCCGGAGTCTCCTGGGCCTTCCTGAGGGTGTCGGTGTCGACGACGTTGAACTGGATGTGATGGCCGCCGAGCTTGAAGTACGTCCGGATTAGCTGCGCCATCTTCTCGAGTCCGGTGTCCCCCGCCAGGACGGACGGCAGGAAACGCTGGTTGAGCAGGGTGCCGCCCGACTTGACCTGGTCCATCTTGCTGAGAGACTTGACGACCGCCGTCGGTCCGTTCCTGTCCGCCCCGTGAGAGGGGGAGGTGCCGTCCGATTCGGGCGCGTGGGCGAAGCGGCCGTTCGGCGTCGCACTCAGCTTCTTGCCGAAGTAGATGTGACAGGTGGTCGACAGCATGTTGACGTGGTAGGTCGGCCCCTTGGGGGAGCTCTTCCCGTCTATGGCCGCCAGAAGCGAGGAGTAGATCCTTCTCATTATCGAGTCGGCCTCGTCGTCGTCGTTGCCGAAGAAGGGGGTGCGGTTCCATACGAACTGGCGCATCTCCTCCCACCCCTCCCAGTTCTCGCCGAGCGCCCTGAGAAGGTCCTTGAGGTCGACGGTCCTGTCCTCGTACACGTGCTTCTTGAGGACCGAGAGACTGTCCGTGACGGTGCCTATGCCGCAGCACTGGATATAGTCGGTGTTGTAGCGGGGACCGCCGTCGTAGTAGTCCCTGCCGCTCTCTATGCAACCCTGAATGAGGACGGAGAGGTAGGGCGCGGGGGCGAGCCGGGCGAACATCCTCTGGATATAGTTGTCGGTCCTTATCTTCGTGTCCACGACGTAATGCAGCTGCTTCTCGAAGGCGGAGTAGAAATCGTCGAAGCACTTGAACTCGACGGGATCGCCTGTGCGAAGGGCTATCTGTCTCCCCGTCAGAGGGTCGACGCCGTTGTTGAGCGCAAGCTCCATTATCTTCGGCACGTTGAGGTAGCCGTGCAGGATGTAGGCCTCCTTGCCGAAGGCGCCGGTCTCGATGCAGCCGCTGGTGCCGCCCTCTCTGGCATCCTCGACCGTCTTGCCCATCCCGATCTGCTCCATTATCACCTCGTCTGTGTTGAAGGCGGACGGGTAGCCCGATCCCCTGCGCATAACCCTGCAGGCGTACTTGAGGAAGCGGTCGGGTGTCTTGGAGGAGATGTGCACGCTGACCTGCGGCTGCAGGAGCTGAAGCTCGTCGAGCACGTCGAGTATAAGGTAGGAGACGTCGTTGACGCCGTCGCTGCCGTCGGTGTTTACCCCGCCGAGGTTGATCTGGGTGAAGTCGTTGTAGGTGCCGCTCTCGGCGGCCGTGACCCCGACCTTCGGCGGCGCGGGGGTGTTGTTGACCTTGACCCAGAAGCAGGACAGGAGCTCCTTGGCCCTCTCCCTGTCCAGCGAGCCGTCGGCAAGCCCCTTTTCGTAGAAGGGGCGCAGGTGGATGTCGAAATGCCCGGGGGACATGGCGTCCCATCCATTAAGCTCCGTGATCGTGCCCAGGTGCGAGAACCAGTAGGTCTGGACGGCCTCGTGGAAGTCGCGCGGCGCGTTGGCCGGGACGTGCCGGCAGACGTCGGCGATCTTCAGCAGCTCGGTCCTCCTGACCTCGTCCTTCTCATCCGCAGCCATCCTCTCGGCCAGGTCGGCGTGCCTGTTGGCGAAGATGATGGAGGCATCGCAGGCTATGTCCATGGCCCGCAGCTCCTCGTCCTTCTCCGTGGCGTGCGGGTCGCCTATCCAGTCGAGCTTCTCCCGCGCCGCGGCTATCTTTTTCTTCATGTCCAGCAGGCCGGTCGAGTAGATGGTTCCGTCCAGCGCAGTGTGTCCGGGGGCCCTCTGCTCCATGAACTCGGTGAAGCAGCCGGCTTCGTACAGCGCCAGCCACTCTTCCGGCAGATTGGAGAAGACGCGGTCGCGTATGGTGCGCCCGGCCCAGTAGGGGACGACCTTCTCGGTGTAGATGGCTATGTCGTCCTTGGCAACTCGATACCCGGTCATCGGACGGGTGTCGAGAATCTCGAGGTCGCGGGCCGTATGGCAGTTCAGCTCAGGAAAGGTGGACACAACCTTGGGCGCGGGTCCACGCTCCCCGACTATCAGCTCGCCCTCCCCGATGTAGATGGTCTTCTTCTCGCACAGGTTCTTGAAATTCAGCGCCCTCATGACGGGCGCCGGATATTTCCCCTCGTTCTCCCTGTAGAACTCGGTTGCAAGGAGAGCACGTTCGATGGAGATACTGGGGAAGGTCTCAAAGCTCTCTTTTCTCAGGCGCGCTATTCTCTCGTTCACTTCTCTCATCCTCCTTTTACGACGTGGATCCCCTGCGTTGCGAACATGGACATCGCCCTTGCGACGACTTCCTCCGAAGGAGGCGGCGTGTCCCGCATCCTGTACTCCATGCCCAGGTTCCTGTATTTCCCCGACCCGGTCGAGTGGTATGGAAGCACGTTGACCCCGGACATGCTGCGAAGCCCCAGCGCCAATTCGACCATCGCACCCAGCTCCTCCGCAGAGTCGTTTACCCCCGGTATCAGCGGTATTCTTATGTTGATCGAGCCCCTGCCCAACTCTTGCAGTCTTCTGTCCAGGCTGCGCAGATTCGATAGAATTCCCGCGTTCTTCACACCAGTATAGAGTTCGTGCAGGTGCGGGTCAATCGCCTTGACATCGAAAAGAAACAGGTCCACATAATCGGCCGCCGAAAGCAGGTCCTTCTCGCGGCAGCACCCCGACGTGTCGACCGCGGTCGATATCTCCTCGGATTTAAGCGCCCTCAGGCACTCGAGGAGAAACTCGGGCTGCATCAGGGGCTCCCCTCCGGAGAAGGTGACCCCGCCGCCGGACTCGTCGTAGAAGGGTATGTCGCGCCTGGCCAGGCGCAAGAGTTCCTCCACGGTCATCTCTGCGCCGACGAACTCTATCGCGCGGGTCGGGCAGACCTGCTCGCAGATCCTGCTCTCCTCGCACCTGGACTTGTCATGAACGATCCCGCCCGGCCCGAAGCTGCGGGCGCCGTGCGGACACCCGCGGACGCACCTCCCGCACCCTATGCACCGGTTGGCGTGGTAGGAGGGTGCCGGGAAGGGGGATATCCCCTCGGGATTGTGACACCACCAGCAGGACAGCGGGCATCCTTTGAAAAAGAACGTGGTTCGGATGCCCGGTCCGTCGTGGATGGAGTAGCGCTTCACATCGAAGACACACCCGGTCGGCTCTCTTCTCAATTCCATGTACTGTCAGCCTCCGCTTATCATGTGAAGCGCCTGAATCTCGGCTCCGTCGGGCACCGCCGTGCCGGAGAACTGCTCCCTGCGGTACGGCACCCCGTCCACCCACACTGCGATCATCCTGAAGGTGTAGCCGCAATCGTCCAGCACGTCCTGGATGGTCATCCCGGGGCGCCAGTCGAGCTCCCTGCCGTTTACCCTGATCATCTCTTTCACTGCGCGGAGCGTCCCGTCACTGATAGGGGCGCACCACCTCGACGACCTCCGGGAAGTCCATCCCGAGGCGCTTGAGCGTCTCGACGGTCGGCACTCCGTTCGAGTTCCAACCCCTGCGCTTGTACACGGCGTCCACCAGCTTCTCCCACTCGCCCCTCCTGTACTCGAGGAGCTTCGCGATCTTCTCGTCGACCGACAGCCCCTCGGGAGCGATCCCGGCCTCGCGCAGCCTTCCGTCGAAGTAATCCGGCCTTGCGTTCCACTCGTCCTCGAACACCGGCCCCAGCGCGCGGTCGGGTATGTTGTGGTTGGCCCGCGTTCCCTTGCCCATCCTGAGGTTGAAGACGCGCTCGTAGTTGTAGACCCTCTCGGACTGGAGGATCATATCCTCCTTGCTCAGAGGCTTCCCCGTGACGGCGGTGTAGACGTCGAGGTAGTTCTGCACGTGCTCCGGGACTTTCGCGGCCTCGATGCCCTTGTAGCGTATCCTGTTGTCGGCGGGCTCCACGTCGTTCCAGGGCAGCTTGCACACCCCGGTGAGGGAGAACCACAGGCGGAAGTTGGGGAAGTAGAACAGCGCCTCGGCCTTGTCCTCGAAGGTCGGAGCTGTTTGTTCACCATGTCCATGAATATGACCCAGGCCTCGTCGTGCTGCGGGCCCTTCAGCGTGAGGAAGTATCCTCCCCACTGGGCCACGGACTCCTGGCAGCGGTACTGAGAGACCTCGAGCCCCTGCCCCTCCATTCCAATCCTCTCCATCACGGAGCGGTCCGCGCCGTACCTTTCGGAGAAGATCTGCTTCATCCTGCGTATTCCCTTGCCCACCGCAGCGGCAAACTCGTCCTTGCCGTCCATCATGCGGTGTATGAGCTCCATCAGGTCGTCCTTGGCCCCGAAGTTCAGCTCGAGTCCGTTCGTGTGCTCCTTGTCTATCAGGCCGAGCTCGTAGCACTCGCAGACGAAGGCCAGCCCGGTGCCGAGCGATATGGTGTCGATAGCGTAGTGGTCGGCGTAGTAGTTCGCCTCGATGGTCCAAAGGGGGTCGAAGATGCCGACGTTCGGACCCAGGCTTGCCGCAGTCTCGTACTCGGGGCCGTCGACCGTGACCCTCTTGCCCCTGTCCGGACCGGTCTTGAGCTCGAAGCCGTCCACAGCCTTTGCACAGGCCATGGAGCACCCGTACCAGCAACCGTCGGCGTACCCCTGGGTGAACAGCTCCTGGTACGCATCCGGATCGATGTTGTGGATCGCGTCGTTCCGGCCGAACTTGAAGTTGTTCACGGGCAGGATGTCGTAGTCGTTCATCACCAGGTTCAGGTGGGCCGTCCCGACCTTCCTCATCAGGCACTGCACGTCGTCGTTCTGCCTGATCTCGCGGTGCAGCTTGACCCCCGTCCTCTGAAGCGAGGCGAGGTCCGCGGGGGCGTTCTCCGTCCCCGAAAAGCCGCGCTTTTTAACCACGAGCGCCAGGATCCTCTTGTCGCGCAGAACCGTGCCGCCGCCGCCGCGCCCGGCCTGCTTCAATCGGGCGAGAGCCCTCCTGGGGTCGTAGAAGCTGACGTTGAGGGCACCCCACCAGCTGTGCTCCGCGGCCTCGCCCGCCGACACCACCGAGATGCTCCTCTTGTCGTCCTCGTCGTCGGCGAAGTGCTCGTGCAGGGCCTCGGTAACGTTGTAGGAGTTGCGGTTCGCGGGCGCCCACTCGTAGATGCGGACCAGTCCGTCGTCTCCGTCGATGTAGACCACCACGTCCCGCTCGGCCTTGCCGGACACCGACAGCGCGTCGAAGCCAGCGGCCTTTAGCAGCGGTCCGAAGTACCCCCCGGCGTTGCTATTGTATGTCTGGCCTGTGAGAGGGGACAGGAAGACCGCGTAGAACTTGCCCATCCCAGGGTACTGGGTGGTGCCTGACAGTGGGCCGCCGGATATGACCAGCGCGTTCTCCGGGTCGTTCCACCTGCTTTTGGGCGCGACCTTGTCCCAAAGAATCTTGAGGCCGAAGCCCCTTCCACCGGTGAACTTCTCGATCATCTCGTCGGACACCGGCAGGGTCTGGCATGAGGAAGCCCCGTCCCCTCTGCCAAGGTCAACCGACAGAAACTGTCGGGTGTACCCCCTGTGGATCTTGACGGGAGTGTACTTCCACTCCTTCAGCAGTTTCATCTGTTCCATTCTCTAGCCCTCCGTTTTTTGCTCGACGATGGAAAGCGCACCCTCCGGGCATGCCTTCACGCATACTCCGCACGCCACGCACTTGAATGGAGAGGGGATGTCGGAGTGAAAGAACATCGACGCATAAGGGCAGAATTCGACGCAGATGAGGCAGGACGTGCACTTCTCCCTGTCGATCTGGACGACGCCGTTCTTGTCGCGATGCAACGCCATGGTCGGGCAGACCGCGATGCACCCTCCGCACTGGTCGCACACCCTGATGTCCGGCAGGCCAGTGACGTTCTTGACTGAAATCCTGGACATATCAGGGTTGTCCTGCTTGCCCCAAAGCTTCGAGCAGGCCGACATACAGGCTCCGCACATCACGCACTTGTCGAGCAACGGCTTCAGAAATTTCAACGCCTACACTCCTCTTTTATTGACTTACGCAACATCATACCACGTTGGACTCCATTATGTGCTCTCCCCTGGCGAAGCGCCTGTAGTCAAGCATTGTGAAGTCGATGTCCGGCTTCCTGCCGGTTACGTGCTGGGCCAGGATCTTTCCCGCCACCGGCGCCAGCATGAACCCGTGCCCGGAATACCCTGTGGAGTGGTAGAAGTTCTTCACGTCGGTCTCGCCGATAACGGGCTGCGCATCCGGCGTCATGTCGTACTGGCCGGACCACTGCCTGGCCACCCTTATCCCCCTGGTCCTGGGGAGCAGCTTTGCGAGAACTCTGGACATCTTCTCGACGAACTGCCAGGAGGTGCCGTTGTCGTGGTCCTCCGGACGCCCGTCGGGGCTCATCCCGCAGATTATCGAGCCGTGGGGCCTCTGCTGGATGTAGTAGTTGCCGGAGAAGCTCATGAGCATGCACGGGCAGACGCCGGGGGCGACGGGCTCCGTTATCAGTATCTCGTGGCGCTCGGCCCAGTTGGGGAGCTCCACTCCGGCCATCGCCGCTATGTCCTGCGAGTATGCGCCCGCGCAGTTTATCACTATCGGGGCGCTTATCGGCCCTTTTTCCGTCTCCACGCCGCGAACCGCGCCGTCGCGGACTGTCACGCCGGTGCATGTGGTATTCCTGTGGCAGGTCACGCCAAGGCGCTTGGCGGCTTCAAGATATGCGAAGGTGGTGAGGAAGGGGTCCGCATGCCCGTCCCTGGCGTGGAAGAAGAACCCTACCGCATCCTCCGCCGCGAGCCCGGGGCAGATCTCGCGCGCCTCCGACAGGGAGATCTGCCTGGACTGTATCCCAAGGGAGTTCTGCAGAAGCGTCCCCTTTCGCAGGGTCTCCTTCTCCTCGTCGGTGTAGGCGACCAGTAGGTACCCGCCCTGGTTCAGGCCGATGGACATCCCAAGTTCGTCGTCGAGCTGTTCAAAGATGTCGAGCGCGGCAACTCCGAGCCGGCAGTTCATCTCGGTTCCCCACTGGGCCCTGATGCCGGCCCCGCACCTGCCGGTCGAGCCGCTGCAGATAGTGCCCTTTTCTACCAGGACCACGTCCTTGACCCCGTGTTTGGCCAAGTAGTAAGCGGTGGACACGCCGACGATGCCGGCACCGATTATTACCGCTTCCGCGCTGGGCTTCCAGTCCATCACTTCTCACCTCCGTCAGC
Organism: uncultured Synergistaceae bacterium; assembly: GCA_964458805.1. Taxonomy (GTDB): domain Bacteria; phylum Synergistota; class Synergistia; order Synergistales; family Aminobacteriaceae; genus JAAYLU01. The sequence continues at coordinate 12,565 of CAYWKH010000027.1, read as the reverse complement.
GAGAAGACCGATCTTGACCGGCTTGACCGGCGGACGCACCCTCATGGGGGCAACCTCGGTGATGGGCTTGCCCGTCTTCTTCGCGATCTCCCTCATTATGATATCCTGGCAGCCGCGCCCCTGGCACGGCCCCATGCCGACGCGGAGGACCCTCTTGAGCTCGTCCACCGTGTCGTAACCGCGGTCGATCCACTCGTCGATCTCCTCGAGCGTAATCTCCTCGCAGCGGCAGACGTAGATTTTTTCCTTCGTCTCAGGCGAAGCGCTCATTATTTCACCACCCTTATCGAACGAAAAACAGCGACCAAGCTCTTCGGCGCCGAGACGTGAACCACGTGAGTTCTGTCCTTCCGGGGCTGCGTCACGTTCTCGACGGTCCCCTCGGCCAATAAGACGCCCTCGCGGTCCAGGCACTGGACCTTCTGCCCCTTGACCGGGAGGGGAAGCATCTCGTAGGGGAGCTTGTACAGCGCGTTCTCCTCGGAGAAAGCGAGGTCTATGACGAAGCAGGCCAGGCCCGGGCAGGCTGATACGCACAGGGTGCATCCGGTGCACTTCGTCCAGTCGACCTTGGGCGTATCGTTGATATCAGCGAACGGGGTGATCGCCCCGGTAGGGCAGCTGGTGTGGCAGGGGTTGCAGGGGATTCGCTGCGGGCATTCCACAATGACGAGCCCGCCCTTCCTACCCTCCCAAAGATCGCGAGGAGGCAGCATGGCGCCCTCCCTCTCCCCGGTGAGCACTCCGCTGTTGAACAGCATCTCGAGGTCTTTATCAGGCATGAGCGACACCCTCCCAATCCTTCACAAGAACGCAATCTATTCCCTGGCAGATCCGGGCCCCGGCCTCTCCCTTGCGAAGGGATTGCAGACGGCCCCAGTATTCGTCGAGTTTGCCGTGTTCAGTCGGGTATCCCAGGGCAGCAGCCGCGGAGAGACCGGCAATGCGCCCCTCCACCATGGCCGCGCTGGCCTCCTCGATGCCCCCGGCATCGCCGGCCGTGTAGAAATCGGGGTTCGAGGTCCTCATTCCGCGGTCTCTTTGGGCGACATTGCCGCAAAGCTGGGGCACGTACATCATCCTGCACCCGGCCTGCGACAGGAGCTCGGTGGTGGGGCTCAATCCGACGGCTATGCAGATCAGGTCGCAGTTGATCTGCTGCTCGGGGCCGACCGGCTCGAATCTCTCGTTCAACCCGGTGATGACAGCGCCGGTTATGCACTTCTCCCCAAGAGCCCTCTTTATCGAGTGGCGCAGCAGTATCGGCACTCCCATCCGGCGGATCTTGGCCGCGTGGACCCAGTACCCGCCCACCCGTGGCGCCGCCTCGACTACCGCGGCGACCTGGACCCCGGCCTGCATCAACTGATAACTTACGATAAGTCCGATATTGCCCGCTCCTACCATGAGGACTCGTTTCCCGGGAAGTATGCCGTATACGTTCATAAGGGTCTGGACCGCGCCCGCCCCGTAGACTCCCGGTATATCGTTGTTTGGAAATGGAATCAGGCGCTCCTGCGCGCCGGTGGCGACGATGGTCTTTTTCGCCTTGATGTGGAAGTACTCCTCCTCGCCGCGCATGGCGGTGAACTCGTCGTCCTCCTTGTAGTAGCCGGATACGATGGTGTTCTGGAGGATGGAGACGCTGTCCTTGAAGGAGTCGATCTCGTCGAGCAGGATGTCCGCTATCTTGAATCCGCGCGTCCCCGCGTACTCGTCCTTGCTGCCGAAGAACTTGTGGGTCTGCTTGATAAGCTGGCCCCCCGGCCGAAGGTCGCTTTCAACTACGAGGACCTTCGCGCCCGCGGACGCGGCCTCGGCCGCCGCGCTTAGGCCGGCCGCCCCTCCGCCTATAACGAGGACCTCCGTGGAGAGATTCTTCATGAGCTCGCCCCTCCTTCGTCGGAATCAGGCACTACTCCCCTGCCTATCTGGGTCTCGACTCTCATTCCGGCGGTCAACGGGGTAACGCAGGTCCTGACGTTGGGGACTCCGTCGACGACCATGAAGCAGCTGCTGCATTTCCCTATAGCGCAAAAAAAGCCCCTCGGCCTGTGCATATCGGCGGTCTCCCTGTAGACCCTCACGCCGTTTGCGTGCAGAGCGGAGGATATCGGCTCCCCTTCGAATCCTTCGAGCTCCCTGCCGTCGAAAAAGAATGTTATTCTTTTCCCATGCTGAAACTCAAGGATAGGATGCTCCTCGATGAGGTCGAGGGCTGCACCCGCACCTCCCGGATTCACCTTTTCTTCCAATAGAACTTCCTCCTTTCGCGAGTAGACGGCGCCTGAAACAGTTCAAGCGCCCCCCTCATTGGCGGGACATTCATATTGCGTCCGATGACACTCGGAGACGTCGGCGCGTCACTGAACGGCGAGGAAAACGGGGTATTATTATCTATTCTTCCGGATAAATATCTCCTCCCCGGGCACGGGTGGATCAACTCGCTTTCGGTAATTTTCCAACGCGTGATGCTCATTTGTCAAGGGTTGATTCATACTTTTTTTCAAAAATACCGCAAGAAAACAAAATGCGAGGGTATATTCAAATCCATTTTTTCATTTTAATCCAGGAAAATAAAGGAAATAATCGTAACGCGCATAAACAGGTGATAATGCACCTTTTCCTTGTAGCCTAAATGACGAGCGCATTCGCTGCATGTAATAGATGCACCTTACTATTAGGACTACTAGGATCTATATATGTGGATATCAGGTGTTTGGGACACAAATATGCCCCGGTCCGGCTTCACCAGGCCCGGGGCGGAGAGATTTCGAACGTGCCTCGCCGCATCAGCGGCCCGCAACCCACTTCCTGGCCCACTCGAACATGGCGATGCCGCACGCGACACCGGCGTTCAATGACCCGGTCGATCCAGACAGGGGAATCCTCACGATCTCGTCGCAGGTCTCGCCGACCAGGCGGGAGAGCCCCTCCCCCTCGGAGCCGGCGACGAGCAGGGTCTTCTCGGGCATTGGCTCCGCCCAGATCGAGCGGCCGGTGTTGTTGTCCAGTCCGATGGCCCAGAAGCCGCTGCGCTGGAGCTCCTGGATGGCCTGGGAGACGTTCGTGACCGCCACCATCGGGATTCTCAGCGCGGCGCCCGAGCTCACTCTCACCACCGTGCTCCCCGGCAGGGCAGACCTCCTCTTGGGGAAGATCACGGCGGACGCGCCGCTTCCCTCCGCGCTGCGCGCCACCGAACCGAGGTTGTGGGGGTCCTGTATGTGATCAAGAAGCATCAGCATCACCGGGCCCTTCCTGTCCGCGAGGAGCGCGAGCAGGTCCTGAAGCTCGAGCATGGACACCCCGCACCTGCACGCTACTCCCTGGTGCTCCGCGTCGCCGCACATCTCCGACAGGATCTCGGGGGCTACTCTCTGAACGACTACCCTGCCCTTCTCGGCCAACTCTCCTACCTGCAGCGAGAACCTGTCGCTGACGTTCTTGCCGAGGTAGACCTTCTGCACCCTGTCGGGGGATTCCCTGAGCAGCTTTACGACTATCTGCCTGCCCCAGTGGAGGTCCTCGCTGACTTTGTCCTCGGCTGCAACCTTAGGAAGAGCCGGTCTTCGGTAGTCCCGCTTCCCAGCCGTCCGGCCGCTTCGCTCGCTCTTTTCTCGTCTTCTTTCCATCTTTTTTCTTCCTCTCCGCTATCTCTTCAGAGTATTTTTTTAAGAAGCCTGCCGTGTACCCCACTCCCTTTTTTACGAGTTCCTCGGGAGTACCCGCGGCCACCAGCTCTCCTCCGCCGTCCCCTCCCTCGGGGCCCAGGTCCACGATGTAGTCCGACGACAGGAGCACGTCGAGGTTGTGCTCGATCAGAATAACCGTGTTCCCGTTGTCCACTATCTTGTTGATGATGTTGAGCAGTTTCTCCACATCGGTGTAGAACAGGCCGGTGGTCGGCTCGTCGAGCAGGTAGAGCGTGGGCCCGCTGAAGCGCTTGCTGAGCTCCTTCGAGAGCTTGACCCTCTGCGCCTCACCTCCGCTGAGAGTGAGGGCGGACTGCCCGAGGCGTATGTACCCGAGGCCGGCCTCCGCGATCAGGCCCAGCTTGGAGGCTATCCTGGGTATGTCGCGGAAGAATTCCAGGGCCTCGTCGACGGTCATCTCCAGGACGTCCGCTATCGACCTGCCCTTGAACTTCACCGCCAGGGTCTCGTGGTTGTACCTTCTGCCGCCGCACACCTCGCACGGCACGTAGACATCGGGCAGGAAGAGCATCGACACCTTGGTGACGCCGCCGCCGCCGCAGGCCTCGCAGCGGCCGCCCTTGACGTTGAAGCTGAACCTGCCGGGCGCGAACCCCCTTATCCGCGCCTCCGGCAGCCCGGCGTAGAGCTCCCTGATCAGCGTGAACAGGCCCGTGTAGGTCGCAGGGTTGGAGCGGGGAGTGCGTCCGATGGGGCTCTGGTCGACCAGAACGACGTTTCGAAACTGCTCCCACCCCTCTATCCCGGAGTGACTGCCGGCCCTCTCCCGGAAGTCCCTGTCCAGAAGCCTCCTCAGGCCTTTGTACATGACGTCGTGGACCAGGCTGCTCTTGCCGGAGCCGGAGACCCCTGTCACCGACAGGAAAACCCCGGTCGGAAACCGGACGTCCATCCCCTTCAGGTTGTTGTGCGACGCGCCCCTGATGGTCAGCATTCCGGCCGGCTTTCGTCTGTCCCTCAGTACGACGGCGTTCCGCTCCCCCCGTAGGTACGGGCCGGTAAGTCGTTCGGAATTAAGAGCCTCCTCGTAGCTGCCGGAGAAGACTATCTCTCCTCCGCCCTCCCCCGCGCCGGGGCCCATCTCTATAATGGAGTCGGCCGCCATTATGGTCTCCCTGTCGTGCTCCACCACAACGACGCTGTTGCCGAGGTCCCGGATCGACTCCAGGGTGTGAACGAGCTTCTCAGTGTCCCTCGAATGAAGGCCGATCGTCGGCTCGTCCAGTACGTAAAGCACTCCGCTGAGCTTCGACCCGATCTGGGTGGCGAGGCGTATCCGTTGGCTCTCGCCGCCGCTCAGCGTGTCCGCGCGTCTCAGGAGGGACAGGTACCCCACCCCCACGTCCGATAGGAAGTCAAGCCTCTTTCTGACCTCGATCAGAACCTGGTGCACAACCTTCTCGTCCGACTGGGAGAAGGTCATCCCCTCGAGGACGGAGCGCAGCGAGTCGATGGGCATCGACACCAGCTCTCCTATCCCGCGGCCGCCGATGCGGACGGTCAGGGCCTCCGGGCGCAGGCGAAGCCCCTTGCAGGACTGGCACAGGTCGTCCACCCGGTAGGACTCCAGCTCCTCCATGACCCCGTCGGACTCGGTCTCGCTGTAGCGGGACTCCAGCCACGGGAGCAGCCCCTCGTAGCGCCCCATGTAGGTCCTCTCGGATCCGTTGTCCCTGAAAGAAAGCGGTATGCGCTCGTCCGAGCCGTTCAGGATGAACGAGCGGACATCCTCGGGCAGCGAGCTGAACGGCACGGACAGGTCGAAGCCCTTGTGCTGCGCGAACTTCTCCAGCTTCGCGAGCATGTAGTGCTTCTTCTTCCAGGGGAGGATGGCCCCGTCGGCCACGGTTCTGCCGGGGTCTACTGCAAGCTCCTCGGAGAAGTACTGGTGGCTGCCGAGCCCCGAACAGTCCGGGCAGGCGCCATACGGAGTGTTGAAGGAGAAGAGCCTGGGTTCGATCTCCGGCATGCTTATCTCGCAGTCGGCGCATGCGAACTTCTCGGTGAGGATCCTCTCCCCGCCCTCCTCGTCCAGGAGGAGGACGTACCCCCCGCTGAGAGAGAAGGCCGTCTCGACGGCCTCCGAGATGCGGGAGCGCCTGTCCTCGAGTATCCTGAGGCGGTCCACCACCACCTCTATCGAGTGTCTCCTGTTCTTGTCGAGCTGTATCTCCTCCTCGAGCCACAGGACCGCGCCGTCCACCCGGACGCGCATGAACCCCTTCTCCCTGGTCTGGGTGAAGAGGTTCCTGAACTCCCCCTTCTTCCCCCTGACCAGCGGCGCCAGTATCTCGAGGCGCTTGTCGGGGAAGTCCTGGAACACGAGATCCACTATCTCGTCCAGGGTGTGCCGGTAGACGGGCTTGCCGCATGACGGACAGTATGGAATGCCTATCCGCCCGTAGAGCAGGCGCAGATAGTCGTACACCTCCGTCACGGTGCCCACGGTCGAGCGGGGATTGTGCGACGTGCCCTTCTGCTCGATCGAGATAGCGGGGGACAGCCCCGATATGTCGTCGACGTCCGGCTTCTTCTGAACCCCGAGAAACTGCCTTGCGTACGCCGAGAGGGACTCGACATACCTCCTCTGTCCCTCCGCGTACAGGGTGTCGAAGGCCAGCGAGGACTTCCCCGAGCCGGACGGTCCCGTTACCACGACGAGCTTCCCCCCGGGGATGTCAACGTCTATGTCTTTTAGGTTGTGCTCTCTTGCCCCTTTTATTCGAATCCACTGCGACACGGTTCCATTCCTTCCCTTCAAGCGATGCGAGTGCGTCCCTTATCCGGGCCGCCTTCTCGAAGTCCAGCCGTTCAACGGCCTTCCACATCATCTGCTCCATCTCCTGGACGGAGAGGCCGCCGAGGGCCTCCGGCCTCCGGCCTGCCTTTTCCCGGGACGCGCTGTCGAGCAGCTCCTCGGGCAGGAGGTTGACGATATCTTTTTGAATCGTCACGGGCGTTATATCGTGCTCCTCGTTGTACCTGGTCTGCAGGCTGCGCCTGCGGGCTGTCTCGTCGACCGTCTTTCTTATGCTCTCGGTCACCTCGTCGGCGTACAGTATAACCTTCCCGCAGGTGTTTCTGGCCGCCCGTCCCATCATCTGGATGAGGGAGCGATAGGACCTCAGAAACCCCTCCCTGTCCGCGTCGAGGATGGCCACCAGGGCCACTTCGGGCAGGTCCATCCCCTCCCTCAGCAGGTTGATCCCGACCAGGGTCGAGATCTCGCCGCTGCGCAGGTCTCTTATCAGCTCCGCCCTCTCGAAGGCGTTCAGCTCCGAGTGGATGTAGCGGACCTTCATCCTGAGCTCGGCCAGGTACTCGGCCAGGTCCTCCGAGGACCTCTTGGTGAGGGTGGTCACTATGGCGCGACTGCCGCCCGCCTCGACCTCCCTCAGGCGGGCGACCAGGTCGTCCACCTGCCCCTTCGCAGGCAGAATCTCGACCTCCGGGTCGACCACGCCGGTGGGGCGTATCACCTGCTCCACAATCCTGCCGGAGACCGCCATCTCGTAGTCCCCTGGAGTCGCGGTGACGAATATCGCCTGGTCAATATGCTTTTCGAACTCGGCCCACTCGAGCGGACGGTTGTCCAGGCAGGATGGGAGCCGAAAGCCGTTCTCGACGAGGACGAGCTTGCGGGACCGGTCGCCGTTGTACATCCCGCGCACTTGGGGAAGCGTAATGTGGGACTCGTCGACGATGAGAAGGAAGTCCTCCGGGAAGAAGTCTATCATCGTGCCGGGCGGCTCCCCCGGACTTCGGCCGTCCAGGTAGCGGGAGTAGTTCTCTATCCCCGAGCAGTACCCGACCTCCCTGAGCATCTCCAGGTCGTACAGCGTGCGCATCCGCAGCCGTTGAGCCTCGAGCAGCTTGCCCTCCCTCTCGAACCGGGCCGTCAGCTCCTCCATCTCCTGCCTGATGAGCCCCTCCGACTTCGAAATGGCGTCCCGGTCCGTGACGTAGTGCTGCGCAGGGAAGATGGAGGCGCGCTTCAGCGACTCGGTCACCCTCCCGGACACGGGGTCGAACTCGTCTATTCTCTCGATCTCCGAGTCGAAGAAGGCTATCCTCAATGCGGTCTCCTCGTAGGCGGGCCAGACCTCCACTATATCTCCCCTGGCACGGAACTTCCCCGGCTCCAGCACCATGTCGTTCCTGTCGTAGTAGTTCTCGACAAGCTTCTCCAGGAACTCCCTGCGGTCCCAGCTCTCTCCGACGGCGAAGGGAAAGATCACGCTCTCGTAGGCCTCCTTCAGGCCCAGGCCGTATATACAGGAGACGCTGGCCACCACTATCACGTCCCGCCTCTCTATGAGCGCCTTGGTCGCCGCCAGGCGCAGCCTCTCGATCCTCTCGTTCACCGACGCGTCCTTCTCTATATAGGTGTCCGTCGCTGGGACGTAGGCCTCAGGCTGGTAGTAATCGTAGTAGCTGACGAAATAGTGCACGGCGTTTCTCGGAAAGAACGCCTTGAATTCGCTGTAAAGCTGTGCCGCCAGCGTCTTGTTGTGCGCCAGAACCAGCACGGGGCGCTGAACCGACTGGATCACGTTGGCCACGGTGAACGTCTTCCCGCTGCCGGTGACGCCCATCAGGGTCTGGTACCTGAGCCCTTCGTTAACTCCGCCGATGAGAGCTTCGATCGCCTGCGGCTGGTCGCCGGACGGTCCCCAGTCCGACCTAAGCTCAAATTTTCTGTCCATGATTACCGGCAATTAATACCACCTCTTTGAAAAGACAGGAAGAATCCGGGGAGGGCACTCTCCCGGATCCTCCTGGAGCTCTATGTTGAAGCGCGGGGGTTATTCAGCCGCGCTGCTCTCCGCCTCGGCGGCATTCCGAGGCCGGGGCGGCTCCGCTGAAGATTCGCCCGCGGCCACTTCGTCCTTCTTTTCCACTTCGTCCTGCTCCTCCAGGTGCTCACAGTTGCCAAGAAGCTCGTCGAGCTCCTTGCCCTCCAGGATCTCCCGTTCGAGCAGGGCGTTCGCGATGGTATCCATCTCCTCGGAGTTGTCCGTGAGGATTCCGCGAACCTTGTCGTAGCAGAAGTCTATTATCGCCTTGACCTCCTGGTCGATAGCGTAGGCGATGGCGTCGCTGTAGTTTCTGTCCTCCCCGATATCCCTGCCGAGGAAGACCTCGCTGTGCTTGCGCCCGAGCTTCACCAGCCCGAGCTTCTCGCTCATTCCGAACTCGGTCACCATCTGGCGGGCGATGTGGGTCGCCCTCTCGAGATCGTTGCCTGCCCCGGTGGTCACGTCGCCGAATTTGAGCTCCTCCGCGACGCGCCCGCCGAAGAGGACGCAGATCTTGTCCAGCAGCTCGTTCTTGGACATCAGGAACCTGTCCTCCTCCGGCAGCTGCAGGGTGTAGCCCAGCGCCATGTGGCCGCGCGGGATTATCGAAATCTTGTGGACCGGGTCGCAGGACGGGATTCGCTTCGCGACAAGCGCGTGGCCGGTCTCGTGGTAGGCGATGATGAGCTTCTCCTTGTCGCTTACCAAGCGGCTCTTCCTCTCCGGCCCCGCGATCACCCGGTCTATTCCCTCCTCGAAGTCCTTCATGCTTATCTCCTTGCCGCCGGCGCGCGCCGCTAGAAGGGCGGCCTCGTTCACCAGGTTGGCGAGATCGGCCCCGACGAATCCGGGGGTCCTTCTTGCAAGGACTGCAAGGTCGACATCCTCGGCCAGCTTCTTCTCCTTGATATGGACGTCCAGTATCGCCTCACGCCCCTTGACGTCGGGACGGTCCACGACGATGTGACGGTCGAAGCGCCCCGGGCGCAGCAGCGCGGGGTCGAGTATATCCGGCCTGTTGGTCGCGGCTATCAGTATGATGCCTGTGGACTCGTCGAATCCGTCAAGTTCGACGAGAAGCTGGTTCAGAGTCTGCTCGCGCTCGTCGTGCCCGCCGCCAAGGCCGGCCCCCCTGTGCCTGCCGACGGCGTCTATCTCGTCTATGAAGATTATGCAGGGCTGGTACTTCCTGGCCTGCTCGAAGAGGTCGCGCACGCGCGCCGCACCGACTCCCACGAACATCTCCACGAAGTCCGAGCCGCTGACGCTGAAGAAGGGGACGTCCGCCTCTCCTGCGCAGGCACGGGCCAGCAGGGTCTTGCCGGTGCCGGGAGGTCCCAGGAGCAGCACGCCTCTGGGGACCTTCGCACCGAGCGCGGTGAAGCGAGAGGGGTCGCGCAGGTAGTAGACAACCTCCGAAAGCTCCTCCTTGGACTCGTCGCAACCCGCCACGTCCTTGAACGTGACCTTGGGGCGGTTGTCGATGAAGAGCTTCGCCTTGCTCTTGGCGAAGTTCATTACCTTCCCCCCGCCGCCCTGCATGTTATAGAGGAAGAATATCCAGACCCCTATGAGCAGCAGGGTCGGAAACAGAGAGGAGAGCATTCCGGCCCACCAGGGGGTCCGCTGCGGCGGCTCCACATCCACCGCCACTCCCTTCCCGGCTATCTCCTTGGCCAGGTCGCCCACCCCCACGACGTAGGAGACGAACTCCTTTCCGTCGGTAAACCTGCCCTTTATAGAGTTCTCGCGCACCAGAACGTGGGACACCTTGCCGGCGGAGACTTCGGATAAGAAGGTGCTGTAGCCTATCTCCTGGACCTGCATCGGCCCCTGAGTAGGCGAGAGGAATACGTTTACGAGGCTTACAACTAAAACTATTAAGATGAGGTACAACCCGAGATTTTTTACCAATCGGCCCAAATTATCGCCGCCCCCTGACTGAGATTTATGATTTGACGCTACCCCTGTTCCACTATGTGAACAGATGGAAGATGCCTCCACTTTCCGTTGTAGTCAAGTCCGTAGCCCACCACGAACTCGTCCGGTATCGAGAACCCCTTGTAGTCAACGTCCACCCGCACCTTGCGCCGCTCCTCCTTGTCGAGCAGGGCGCAGATGCGGATGCTGCGCGGCCTTCGCTCCTGCATGAGCTTGACCAGGTAGGAGAGAGTCAGCCCCGTGTCCACTATGTCCTCGACGATCAGGACGTCCTTGTCCTCGACGCTGCCATCCAGGTCCTTGACTATCCTGACTATGCCGCGGGTCTTTGTCGATGCCCCGTAGGACGAGACAGCCATGAAATCAAGCGAGATGTCCACCGACTCGGGGATGGCCCTCAGAAGGTCGGAGAGAAACACCACCGCGCCCTTCAGTATCCCGACTACTACGAGCTCGCGCCCCGCGTAGTCGCGCCCTATCTCCCGCCCTATCTCCCTTACCCTCTCGGCCAGCCTGTCCTCCGGGATTAGAACTCCTGAGACCCTGTACTCGTTCATCGCTCACTCGCCTCTTTTGTCCGAATACGCCGCCGGAGCCGTCATAGAGAATCGTATCCCGGCCAGCAGGGCCCCGCAGGTCCTGTTTCCCTCCCAGTACGGGATCCACAGCGCGCTCCCCGAACGAATCGCGGGGAAGAGCGGCCGGCTCCAGCCCGGTGCCTCCACGGCCCGCCCGCCCTCGACTGCGGAGAGGGGCAGTACTTCCACTCCCCCGCAATCGGGCAGGATCGCCTGGGCGCGCTCGGTGATGCGCTCGCGCTCGCGG
>CAYWKH010000027.1:0-1274 GCA_964458805.1 uncultured Synergistaceae bacterium | reverse complement strand
GATCGCCTCCATTGTACCGTAAATACACTCAGTCGCGCACTCCCTGCTCCAGGAAAAGAGCCAGCCGGCCCAATCAAACGAGCCCCTCTCTCCGAAGAGAGGGAGGTAGACCGGAGCACAGGCCTCGCATCCGGATAGTATAGCAGGGGATACCCATGCGACAATTCTTGAATCGCAGAGGACGAACATATCACCCTGCCATTGAAAACACCATCTGCGGGATTTTGAGACGAGGCGGCAGAGTTCGACCGTCCTCCCGCGCGCCAGGGTCCTGAGTCCCAACAAGGCCCCTACTCCCCTGGCAAACCGGGGCAGATCCACCTCGTCAAGCCTGCGCAGGTCGTCCTGGCAACAGGCGTAGGATGCGAGGGGCACATCCAGCCTCAATCGCGGCAGCAGGGCCGCCTGCGTCCTCTCTTCATCGCGCCGGAGCACGGCCATATCCCCCATGACCCCTAGCACAGCCTCGGAGATTCTCGGGTTGAACTCATCGCGAAGGAACGGGATAAGACGATTGCGGACCCTGTTGCGGGTGAATGTGTCGTCGCTGTTGGTGGGATCCTCTCGCCAGGTCGCCCCATGATACTGAAGCAGCTCCATGAGGTACGACTTTGAGAAGGACAGAAGCGGCCTGAAGAATGGCCCCCGCGTCTCGGGTATGCCGGCGAGGCCGCGGGCTCCGCTTCCCCTGATCAGGTTCATGAAGAAGGTCTCGACGCTGTCGTCGGACGTGTGGGCCAGGGCGACCCCCCATGCCCCCTCACGGGCATGAGTTCGCTCTAAAAAGGAGTACCGCACGCGGCGCGCCCCGTCCTCCAGGGATTCACCGCGCCTCAGCAGGGAGGGGACGGACACTTTTTCGGTGACGAACCGCAGGCCGAGACGCGCCGCCTCTCGAGCCACGAACTCCTGGTCAATGTCGGCGCTCTCCCCGCGTATTCCGTGGTTCAGGTGCGCCACGACGAGTCGTCCTGGCCACAGCGAACTGAACAGCCACAGGAGCGCCATCGAGTCGCTGCCTCCGGAGACTGCGAGCACCAGGGGAAGTTCCGATTTCAGCCAGCCCTGCCTGGCCCCGGTGGATTCCAGTATTGGCCCAAGCCGCTCAAGGGAGTGGGAGTAAGGGACGGGTTTTGCACTGCTCATCTCTTCTCCTGAAGTCATGTGGACCTCCGAAAAGAAAAAGGCGGAGAACATCTCTCCGCCTTGATTATCCTTTTGGTGGCGGTGACTGGAATCGAACCAGTGACACTGCGGGTATGAACCGCATGCTC
>CAYWKH010000026.1:12252-22142 GCA_964458805.1 uncultured Synergistaceae bacterium | reverse complement strand
GTTGGCTGCGGTCAACGGTTCAGGGCGATGTTTGCGATTTACTTCGAGGCGCCGGTGCGGTTCGAGATCATCAACGTGGATTTTCCACCCGTACATTTCGAATGGTAGCGGCCTTCGCCGAAAAAGCCGAGGTCCCCCCGAAACACCGGACATAAAACTATGTCCGGTGTTTCGGGGGGACCTCGGCGTTCGGGATGACACACTGCGTTCGGGATGATAAAAAAGCGGCTTCGCTCTGCTCGCCTGTTTATCCCACAGGTACGATGCCGTTCTCTTGCTGATCGTCCCTGTCCACCCTGAAGCGCTCGGCCATGAGCCGCAGCTCCTCGGACGTCTCGCTGACCTCCTGCGAGCTGGCGGCCACGTTCTCCATGGCGGCGGCGGTCTCCTCCATCGAGGCGGCGAGGCTCTGCACGTGCTCGTCGGTGAGCTCCATGACGCTTGAGGTCGAGTCAACGAGCTTAATGATCAGATCGGACTTCGCTACCTCTTCGTCGGTGGTGGATATTATCCTCCGCAGGTCGGAGACGGAGCTCTCGATCGCCGTCTCAATCCGCTCGAGCGCGGTCCCAGCGACGTGAGCGATTGTGACACCCTCCTCCACGCCTTCGCGGCTCTTGTCCATGGACGCCACGGCCGAGCGGGTGCCCTCCAGGATCTTCGACACCAGCTCGGCGACCTCCCTCGCCCCCTGCTGCGACTGCTCGGCGAGTTTGCGCACCTCGTCGGCGACCACCGCGAATCCGCGCCCGGCCTCCCCTGCGCGTGCGGCCTCTATCGCCGCGTTCAGCGCCAGCAGATTTGTCTGGTCGGCCAGCCCTGTTATCGTGTCGCCAACCACCCCGATGCGCTGTGAGTAGGCATCTAGATGCTGCAGCAGGTCCCCCGTCTCCTTCACGGAGGATTTAATGCCCTCCATGTGCTCTATCGTCCTCGACACGGTCCTGCTGCCCTCGGACGCGGCCCGCCCCATGTCCTTGGAGTTCTTGTCGGCGCTGGTGGCAAGCGACTGGGCGATCTGTATCAGGCTGCTCATCTCGAGCATAACCTTCGAGGCCTCCACCGCGTTCTCCCGCCCCTTTCGCGTCTGCTCGGCCAGGCGCGCGTTGTTCTCCGCGACCTCGCTGGTGGTGTTCGTCACCTCCTCGGTCGAGGCCGCCGACTCCTCCGACAGTGCCGCAAGGTTGACCGACTTCTCCTTCAAGTCGCGGATCATGTCCCGCTGCGAGCCCACCATCTCGGCGAGGGCGTCAGCCATCATGCCAAGCTCGTCCCTGTTTTTGATGCCGAAGTCCTCCCGATCGAAGGTGAAGTCCCCGTCCCTGGCTATGGCGGCCAGATCGGATACGCGCCTCATCGGGACGGTAAGGCTCCTGGTCATCGCGAACGAGATGAAAGCGCCCAGCAGGACGGCGGCGACCGTGGCCGACAAGAGAAGCAAGATCGTGGAGTCTAGGCTGTTCACGGTGCGGGTGGTGATGTCGGAGGTATTCTTCTCGGCAGCCGCCACCACCTGCTGCGACAGGTCGAGGATCTCGTTGCCGACCTCCACGCGCCTCGCGTTGACGCCTTCGAGATCGTTCCAGACGGCAACGAATGTCAGCATTTCGTTCCTGTAGTTCTCGATCGACTTCTCTATCTCGTCGATCTGGTCGAGGTTCTCCTTTTTGGTCGACTTGTCCCTGATCGACGATACGAGGAAACCCGTCTCCTTCAGGCGGTTGACTGCTTTTTCCAGGCTGGACACGTCGCGCTTCGCCTGCCCCGCGTAGTTCGCTATCCTGACTCCGTCCACGATTGTGATGATCCTGTTTATGGAGTCCATCTTGTCGAAGCGCTCCGTCAGCCTGACTCTGTCCGGGTCCTTTCTAATCTGATCCTTCATGGCGATCTTTTGCGACTGCGAGTAGGCGTTCGCGTTCACGGCGAACACTCTCGCGCTCTCGTCGCAGTCCGTCCTGGCCTTGTTTATAGCCCTGACCGCCTGCTCGGTGCGGTCTATCAGGTCCGAGTACTCTCTGGCAAGCGAGGAAATTTTCTCGACTTCATCGCGCAGCACCGCCATCTCCGGGTGCGCCCTGGCGAGCGCGGCTGCCTTCTCTACCGCCGTCTTGACGGACTCGGCCTCCTCGCGGCCGGACACCAGGTAGGTGTCGTCGTAGGTAAAGTTGTACCCCCTCACCTCGTACATCATGCTCTGCACCCCGTTCTGCACTTCGCCTGCGATGATGAGCTCCGGGACGTAGCGCTCCTCCAGGGCAAGGGCCTCGGTCTTCACATTATTCATGTTGAGCCAGCTGAAGGCCCCCACGACCGCGAAGATCAGCAACAGCACCGCGAATGCCAGGGTCAGCTTCGCGCCTATCTTCAGGTTTCTCATTTGCTGCTCCTCCTTCTTGTCGCCCAGCGGGCGGCCGGTTCCACCAGAATTCCAACTCGACCCATGATGTCAGTATTTAGCATAAAACAGGCCCCAGCGCAATATCGCTTGGTGGACCGGGTCAATCGACGGCCGGGGGTTCAGTTTTTCAACGCGACTGGTAGAATGTATCAAGGTGGAATAATTAACGAGGGGAGCTGGTGTCTTGGACAGGGAGAATCTGTTTTTCCGCATGCTGGACGTAATAGAGGGGGACATCGTGCCGCTCACCGCGAGGGGGGTCAGCATAGGGTGCAAGGTCTTCGGCGCCGCGGTGCTGAGAAAGGACGACCTGTCGCTGGTCGTCGCCGGCACGAACCACGAGGCATTCTCCCCGCTGTGGCACGGGGAGGTGTACACGATCAAGCTCTTCTACGAGCTTCAGGGTCACCCGGACCCGTCGGATTGCCTGTTTCTTTCGACCCACGAGCCCTGTTCGATGTGCACCTCCGCCCTTGCGTGGGCCGGATTCGGGGAGATCTACTACTTCTTCGGGTACGAGCAGACCCAGGACGACTTCAACATCCCGCACGACCTCAGGATGCTGCGCGAGGTGTTCGGCTGCGCCGCGCCCAGCAGGGACAACATCTATTTCAAGAGCCGGTCGCTGATCGAGATGGCGGAGGGGTTGGACGACCAGGCGAGGGCGAGGGACAGGATAGCCCGGGTCAAGGAGACCTACGCCGGGCTGTCCGCGGTCTACCAGGCCGGGGAGAAGCGGATGGTGCTGAAGTAGCGGGCTAGCCTCCTCCGATCAGGGGGAAGACCGCTACCGTGTCCCCGTCGCGCAGGGGGGTCCCGGGGCCGCCTGTGTGGGCGATGTGCCTGCCGTTGACCAGTATGATCAGGCGCGAGGACAGGGAGTCGCCGTCGAACACCTCGGCCTCGAAGTCCGGCCCGTAGCGGGGGCAGAGAAGGCGGAGGAGCGCCTCCATCGTAGCGGGGGCGTCCTCCACCTCGGTCTCCTTCTCCCTGGTCCGCTCTCTTATCGAGGCGAAGAACAGGACCTTGATCATGGGTCTACTTGAGCCCGAGCTCCTCCAGCTTGCCGGCGGTGGGATATCCCCTCGCGTCCCACCCGCGAAGCTCGTAGTACACGGGCAGCATCTCGGGGACGTGGCTTACCTTCCCCTTGGAAGGGCCCTCCGGTATCGGCTCCTTGAGAAGGCGCTCCGGCAGGGTGTCCTCCGACGGGTTCATTCCCTCCCTGATGTTGAACAGGCGCTCGATATTCCATATCCTCTCGCCGGCCTTCAACACCTCGGCACCGTCGAAGTCCAGCCCGGTGGCGGCCTTCAGGAAAGCGGCGTAGTCGTCCGCTCCAAGCGCGAACGATGTGAAAAGGCACATCCCGGATGCGTCTATCGATGCGGACAGGTCCTGGAATATCTTCACCCAGGACGGCTTCGACTTGACGTCGTCGGGGTCGAGCTTCTCCGGCAGGCCCAGCACTTCCGGCGATATTGTGTAGCCCCTTACGTGGCATCCGCCGCGGTTGGACGTGGCGAAGTTCAGCCCTATCCCCTGTATGGCGCGCCCGTCGTAGGCCGGCATCTCGAGCTTCTTGACCGACATGGAGTACTCTGGGTGGCCGTACATCTCGCACAGTGCGTAGGAGCCCTGGGCCAGCTTCGCCCCCAGCCCCTCCGACAGGCCCATCTTCTTAGTCCAGTAGGTGATGGCCTCTCCGCTGCCGAACTTCAGCTCCGGGCCGCCCTCCAGCTCCTCCTTCCCGATGTGCCCCTTCTCGTACAGCTCCATGGCGGCCGCTATGGTGACCCCGGCGCTTATCGTGTCGAGTCCGTACTCGTTGCACAGGTAGTTGGCCTCGATAATCGGCTCTAGCGGCACGACTCCGCAACAGACTCCGTAGGCGAAGATCGTCTCGTACTCGGGGCCCTCACCCTCGCGCCCCTTGACCCTGGTCATTCGTCCGCAGGCGATGGGGCATCCGAAGCAGGCCGAGTTCTTCACAAGGTAATCCTTCGCCAGGGTCTCCCCCGACTGCATGTCGGCCTCCGGCATGTAGGCGCCCTGCCAGTTCTTGTACGGATAGCCGCCAAGCTGGTTGATGACGTTGACCAGCACAGCCGTGCCGTAGGTCGGAAGTCCCTGCCCGGTGACCGGGTTGGCCTTGATCTTCTCCATCGCCTCGGCGAGGATGGACTTCATCTCCTCGAGGTTCTCCACGTAGGGGCGCTCGCTCCCCTTCACGACCACGGCCTTCAGGTTCTTCGAGCCCATGACCGCGCCGACTCCGCCGCGCCCGGCTGCCCGGTTCTTCTCGTTCATGACCGCAGAGATCCTCGACAGCCTCTCGCCCGCGGGGCCGATGCACGCCACCCTGGCCCTGTCGTCGCCCACCGCCTTCAGCAGCCCGTCGGTGGCGCTGTGGCTGTCAAGCCCCCAGAACTCCGACGCATCGCGAATCTCCACCAGGTCGTCCTTGATCCACAGGTAGGAGGGCTTTGCGGCCTTGCCCTCGATGACGAGCATCAGCCATCCGGCGCGCGCGAGCTCCGCGCCCCAGAAACCGCCCGAGTTGCTGCTGGCTATCCGGTTGTTCAGGGGGCTCTTCGTCACGACCATGTAGCGGCCCGCCGCGGGCGCGCTCTTCCCTGTAAGCGGCCCCCCCGCGAAGATGATCTTGTTCTCGGGAGACAGCGGGTCGGTCCCCTTCGCCAGCTCGTCGTAGAGCATCTTCGTCGCGTACCCGCGCCCGCCTATGAACTCCTTCATAAGGCGCTCATTCGGCTCCTCCTTCTTGACAGACCCCGTGGTGAGGTTGATGCGAAGAATCGATCCAAACTTGTTCATCAACAGTTCCCTCCCTCAACAGTGTTAGTGACTACCAGTCTGTAGAAATGACAAGAAGGATGACGGCTCTGTGAGCCGCCATCCTTCTTCGCAAACACGGCCGGCGAAAAGATCGCTCTTTTCACCCTATGCCCTAGGTGTCTCGTGGAGACAGATCGGGTCGAAGGCGCTATATTTCTCTTCCTCGCGATTGTTGGGGCGAATTATCACGTATTAAATACTAAAACCCTGTACTTGTCAATTCTCGTCCGCGCCTTTTCCCTGTATAATCATAATGCGCATCAGGAGGTGAGAGTGTGTTGAGCTGGTTCGATTTTCTTCCTCTTAGGGCAGACCGGCACGGCTCCTGGCATGTCGTCTCCTTCCTGGAGGTGCGGGAGGCGGCCCTGGACGAGGGGCTGACTCCGCTGCAGGCGGAGATACGCTGTCTCGAGCGCGGTTACGTGCCGTCCAGGTATGTGCGAAACATGGGCACGATAGGCCTTGACGGACAGATAATCCTTCTGTCCTCATCCGTTGTCGTGGTCGGATGCGGGGGTCTCGGCGGCCTGGTGGCCGACCTCCTGGCCCGCGCCGGGGTGGGGCGGCTGGTGCTGGTCGACGGGGATGTCTTCGACGAGACCAACCTTAACCGACAGATCCTCGCCAGCGAGGAGAGCCTGGGGCTGTCGAAGTCCAAGGTGGCGGCGCGCCGCGTCTCCGAGGTCAACGGGGCGGTGAGGGCTGAGGGTCGACAGTGCACGTTCGACGAGTTCACCGCCGATGGCATCCTGGAGGGGTGCGACCTTGCGGTTGACTGCCTGGACAACCTGCACACGAGGCGCGTCCTGTTCTCGGAGTGTCGAACGAGAGGAATACCGGTGGTGTCGGGCGCCATAGGGGGCTTCTGGGGACAGGTTGGAGTCGCCATGCCCGACGAGAGGAACCTGTCGGAGTTCCTGTCGGGGGAGACGGACAGGGGCCTTGAGACCGAGACCGGCAATCCGCCCTTCACTCCGGCGGTGGTGGCGGCGCTCGAGTGCGCTCAGGCGGTGAAGCTACTGACCGGCAAGGGCAGGCTGCTCAACGACCGGTTGTTGTGGATGGATCTCTCGGAGGACGAGTTCTCGCTCCTGCCGCTGACTTGAACCGCGGCGCCCTGACGCGGGCCGGGGGAAACGAAACGGGAGGGGGTGTTCTGTTTGGGTTTATTTCAGTCCGCCGCGCCTTATATTCTCTATGCGTGCTCGGTCATCCTTGTCCCGCTCGGGATAAACCGCTTTCGATCGGGGAGTCCGGTCAAGGGAGTATGCGATCTGCTGGGCGCGGGCGTCATTGCGATCATGGCCTGGAGCATGGGCAACCCCTGATCTCGAATTGAAATGACGGAGGCGCTTTCCCCGCCGGTGTGGTAGAATCTCGAGGTTTCAATCCGACATAGCGCGGTATATTTCCATAGGGAGGTCAGTTTATGAGAAACATGAGCAAGGTGTTTGCGTCGCTCCTGCTGTTGGGGCTGTTCGCTTCCAACGCGTTCGCCGCCGAGTCCGGCGCGACCGCCGGGAAGGAACCCGCAGATCCCGACTCGGTGCTCGCGACGGTCGAGAGCGCCGAGATCAGGGTCAAGGATGTCGATGCCGTGATAGCCAGGCTGGATCCGCAGCGAGCCGCGATGTACGACAACGAGATGGGGAGGCGGGCCATCCTGGAGGAACTTGTGAACGTGGAGCTGTTCGCCCTTCTTGGCGCGGAGCTCGAGGTCGAGAAGGACGCGGAGTTCATAAACATGATGGAGAGGATCAGGAAGGACATCGTCCGCCAGTTCGCGGTCGACGCGATAATGAAGGACGTGTCCGTCTCCGACGAGGAGGTCGCCGCCGGGTACGAGAAGAGGAAGGATACCTTCCAGGTGCCCGAGTCGGTGCGGGCGAGCCATATCCTGGTCGAGGACGAGGAGGCCGCGAAGAGGGTCAAGGCCGACCTGGACGCCGGTATGTCCTTCGACGAGGCGGCCAGGAAGTACTCCACATGCCCGTCGAAGGAGCAGGGCGGGGACCTCGGCTTCTTCACCAAGGAGCAGATGGTCAAGGAGTTCGCCGACGCGGCCTTCTCCATGAAGGCGGGGGAGGTCACCGCCGAGCCGGTCAAAACTCAGTTCGGGCTGCACTTCATCAAGCTCGTGGAGCGTAAGGAGGCCTCTGTCCGCCCGCTGGACGAGGTCCGCGCGCACCTGACCGAGACGCTGCTCAACGAGAAGAAGGCCGAGATCTACAACAACAAGCTGAAGGATCTCCGCGAGAAGTACAAGGTCGCGGTGAAAGAGGACGAGAAGAAGGAAGAGAAGAAGTAAAGAGTGTCTCGCTGTTGAAGGCCCTCACGGCGCGGGCAGGGGTTGGAAGTCCTTCCTCCCTGCTCGCGCCGATCGTGGTTGCCGGGGGCTGCAAGTCCCGCCCGGAGCGGATTGCGCCCGCTCGCCGGTCACCGACTCGGATTGCCCGTGAGTTTTACCGACCTGCCGCAATTGCCATTTCCAGCCATCTTCGTTTATTATTACGGAGTGTTCGAAAAATCACGGAGCGCAGCCTGCGGATGCAGGTTTTCAGGGGACTGTTCACGGAGAGACGATGGCACGAGAATCAGTTCTTCTGGTCGCGTGCGAGTCGTCCGGCGAGACACCGTCCTCCACTGGGAGAATTCATATGGACTTAATCGGCTTGTTCCTGATCTTTTGCGCTCGGATCATCGATGTCAGCTGCGGCACGATCCGCATCCTCTTCCTCGTCAGGGGCCGGAGGGGGATGGCGGCTCTCATCGGCTTCTTCGAGGTGATGATATACCTCACCGCCCTCGGGCACATTCTCGGAGGCGGCAGGGAATTGACCTTCGTTCAGATGGTGGTCTACTGCGCCGGCTTTTCCACGGGGAACTTCATAGGTTCGCTGCTGGAGGAGAAGCTGATGAACGCCTATGTCTTCCTCGAGCTCATCATGGACCGGACGGAGGAGACCAGGAGGATGGTGAACGACATACGCGCCGACGGTTTTGGGGCCACGGTCCTGTACGGCAGGGGGCGCGACGGCGTCAGGACCATAGTCAAGGTGATATGCCGCAGGAAGGACATCCCGGTGATAGTGGCGCACACGCACAACAGGGGGTTCATCTGCATCTCGGACGTTAAGGGGTGTTCCGGCGGGCAGTTCCGCATGATGAAAAAATAGAGACGGTCTTCACCACTGGTGCGCGTAAGGAAGGGGTGGCTTCATGAAGGGAAACGAGCCGGTCGCTCCCGAGGGGGGCGACACCAGGAGCCAGGCGGTACGCGGGGTGTCGTGCGCGGAGGGAAGTTGCGAGCTTGTGCAGCGCCTCGAAAAAGAGCTTGCCCGTTGGAAGCGGGAGGAGCCGGTGCTACGCGACATGGAGCGCCGGTACCTGGCGCTCTTGGACAGCCCTCTGCTCGTCATGATGATCGTCCTCGACGGCAGGGTCCTGTTCATGAACCGGCGGGGGGAGGAGTTCTTCGGTTTCTCCATCCGCGAGCGCCCGCGTTTCCCGCTTCTGGACTACGTCGCGCCCGGGTGCGCCGCCTCGGTGGAAAAGGTCGTATCCTCGCGGCGGAGTGATGGCGGGACGGGGCACCGCATCGTCTTCTCCGTTCGCTCCGAGGACGGCAGGGAGAGAACCCTGGACTGCGGCTTCGTCCATGGAGTTTACCTGGGCGAACCGTCGCTTTTCGCGACCGGGTACGAGCTGGCCGACCCGGGGGAAGAGGTTGCAAAGCCAAACGCCTGCCTCGGCCTGGCCCTTGGCGAGGACGAGGAGCTATCGCTGTGCTGCGCCGACGGCGGCGGGAGCGTGTCGTTTCTAACCGCCGGGTTCAAGAGTGACTCCGTCAAAATCTGGGGTGCGATGGCGGCGGAGGGAGAACTCTTGCCGGGTCTGCTTCCCGCCGTGAGCATGGACGACCCCTTCCGACTGGCGTTCGAGCGGGCCTGCGCGGGCGATGCGGCCAAAATCGCCCTGGAGGCCGACGAGTCGCTGTTCCTATGCACCCTCTCCCCGATCTACACAGAGGAGGGGAAATTCTTAGGCGTCTCCCTGTGCCTGGCGGACAGGGGAGAGCTGCTGGGGCTTGAGCGGGACCTGCGGGCGGAGGCGGAGGGCTTCAGGCGCCTGTTCTCCATGTCGCAGGAGATGTTGCTGCTGGCCTCATCCACCGATGGCAGGATTCTCCAGGGATCCTCGGCCCTGCTCTCCTTCACTGGCCTCTCCGGGGACGAGCTCTTCGGCATGACGGAGGAGGACCTTGGGCTGTTCGAGGGCGCCGAGGAGAGGGATCTGGTCGTCCGCGGGTTGACTGGCGACGGCGGGGTGAGCGAGTTCGACGCAGTGCTGACGAGCTCCGACGGAGGTCTCGCCCCGGTGCGCGTGGCGGCCGCTATCGTAGTAACCGGCGGCTGCGAGTGCGTGCTGTACCTGCTTCGACATGTGATGCCGGAGGAGGACGGGTGCTGTGGCGAGGACCGCGAAAGCGCTGTGTTCCCGGCCTCGCCCGCCGGCGCGGGGATGCCTGGCGCCGAGGCCGCGGAGATCCAGGCCGGCGCGGGACCCTGGTCGCTTCTGAATCGCCTGGAAGATGTCCGGCTCTGCGTGCTCGACTCCGATTGCGGGCTCGTCT
>CAYWKH010000026.1:0-12242 GCA_964458805.1 uncultured Synergistaceae bacterium | reverse complement strand
ACGAAGGGCTTTGAAAGTGTCGGGCGGCTCCTGTGGGACCGCGCTCCCGCCGATGGCGAGTCCATCCTCGACGTCCTCCAACCCGGGCCCGGGGGGGAGTGGCTCCGCGCAGGGGTGGAGAGGGCAAGACGCGGGGAGGTCGTCCGAATAGGGAGGGAGAGCGGTGATTCCTTCTTCTCGTTCTCGCTCTCCCCGGTCTTCGACGCCCCGGACAGGGCGTCCGCATTCCTGCTGGAGGCGAAGGACCTGACCGCTCTGCGTGCGCTGGAGAGGGATTGCAGGGCGGAGCGCGACAAGTTCCGCCACCTGTGCGAAGCCTCGTCCGAGATGGTCTTTGTCGCGTCCGTCAGTACCGGTGCAATTCTTCAGTGCAACCAGACCTTCCTGTCGAGGCTTGGGCTGGCGGAGGCCTCCGTCCTTGGGCGGACGCTCGAGGAGCTCGGGCTCTTCGCGGACGGGGCCCGGAGTGCGCGCTTCCTGCTGGAGCCGGAGGATACCTCGGCCGAGCGAATGGAGCTCGAGCTGCTGTCGTCGTCCGGCGAGGTTCTGTCGTTCGACGCATCGGTCCGACGAGTGGAGTTCGGGGAGGATGACCTCCTGCTCTATGTCCTCGCGGAGAAGCCAGGGACGGTGCCCGCGCCCTCCGCAGTCGAGCCGTCGCGACCGCCGCTCGAGGATGCCCCGTCCGAGGTCGAACGAGCCGGAGTCCCCGGTCGAGAGGAGTTTTTGCGCCTCCTGGACCTGGAGCTGGGGCTGACCAGGCGCTATAAGAGAAACATGTCGCTTATTCTCGTAGGCCTTGACGATCCCGGAAAGCCGGGCGAGGCGCTCGGGATAGAGAATCGTGAGAGGGCCTTCGGGGAGTTTCTCTCCGCCCTGAAGGGGCGCCTGCGGCTCACCGACCATATCGGCCGCTGGGACCTTGGGGTGCTCGCGGTCCTGACCCCGATGAGCGGGCCAATCGCGCTCCAGGAGGCCGTGGCGATACGCGAACTGGCCTCCCGCATCCGGCTGCGGGGCGAGGCGGACTTCAAGCCAAGTGTCGGTGTGGCCGAGTACCGGGTGGACCTGTCCACGGGAGAGTTGGTGAAAAAGGCCGAGGAGGCGCTCGCCGCCGCCAGGAGGGCGGGAGGAAACAGGATAGTGCTGGCGCCCTTTCGATTATGAGCTATAGGAGGAAGAGGATGGGCAGAGTTCAGATTATCGTTGAAGGCATGACGGCGAGCGGCAAATCCACGGTTGTTAACCTTCTGTCGGAGAGATTGGGACTTCGCGTCATGCCCGAGGACTTTCGCGATCAGTACGACCTGCTGCGCCGTTTTCACGCGGAGAGACGGTGGGCGTTTCCGATGCAGCTCAACTTCCTGGTGACCAGGTTCGCCCAGTACCTTTGCGCCTCCGAGTCGGACGAGTATATCCTCGACCGCAGCGTCTTCGGGGACAAGATTTACGCTACCCTCTACTACAAGCTCGGTTACTTCAGGGACAGCCAGTTCGGGACCTACCTGATGCTTTACGACTCGCTGCTCAAGCACCTGGAGATGCCGAAGCTCATAATAATCCTGTCCTGCCCCTTCGACGAGATAATGCGCCGGATCCGCGAGAGGGGCAGGCCGGACGAGATCGAGGCGGGGGAGGAGTACTGGCGCTCGCTGTACGAGGCCTACTCTTCGTTCCTGGACTTCGTGCGGTCGGAGAAGGAGCTGTCTGCCTCCGGCTTCATGACGTTCGACCTGGGCGACCCGGCGTTTATTCGCACCCCGGAGAGAGTGGAACGCTTCGTTTCGGATGTCAGGGAAGCCCTTTGGGCGCGGCAGGGTAACGAATCCGGGGAGTGATTCAAATGGCTTTGAAGGTGTGCGAGTATTGCGGCAGAGCCTGGATCGGGGGCGACGAGGACATGGCGGTTCCCCTGTGCCCCGGTTGCGAAGATGAGCTCGAGGGGATCTACAAGCTGGCCTGGAACTACCTCAGGGACGCGGCCACGGAGTCGGGCAGGCACAGGAAGGTCTCCGCGCAGGAGCTGGCTAATGTACTTGACGTCGACGTCAAGGCTATCGAGACGCTCGTGAAGATGGGAAAGATCCAGACCGAGGCGTCGCTGGGCGAGCGCACCCCGGAGGAGAAGAAGAGGAACCTGGACAAACTGAGCAGGATCCGAAAAGGGATCAAAAAAGGTTTGAAATAACACGAGAGACGGTTGGCGCGCCGCGCCTGGATCTTCAAAACCCCCGGGGCGGTTGCGGGGAGGACGGCGCGCCGCGGGAGGGGGCAGTTCGCGGTATGTACGACGTGATAATTGTGGGGGCGGGCCCGGCCGGGATCTTCGCGGCCATGGAGTGCGTTGGACGCGGCAAGAAAGTGCTGATAATCGACAAGGGAATGCTGATCCGCGACAGAAAGTGCCCGATCGTGGAGGGCAGGAGCAAGACGTGCCTGAACTGCCAGTCGTGCAGCATAGTCTCCGGCTGGGGAGGCGCAGGCTCTGCCTCGGACGGAAAGCTGACCCTGACCACTGGCTTCGGCGGCAACCTGGAGGAGAGCATCGGGGAGAGCGCGCTGGTGGAGATGATCGAGCTCGTGGACAGGGTCTTCGTTGAGCACGGAGCAGACAACAACGTATACGAGCCGTCCGGCGATGTTGTCCGGGAGACGGTGCGAAAGGCGTCCAGCGTGGGGATCAAGATCCTGCCGGCGCGCATCCGTCACATAGGCACGGATGCCTCGCGGGTGGTCCTCGGGAACATGTACGAGGCGCTGAAGGACAAGTGCGACATAATGACGAGGACCGAGGTGAGGGACCTTCTGGTCGAGGACGGCCGCGCCTGCGGGGTGATCCTCGCCGACGGATCCGAGCACAGGGCCGGCAGCGTCATAGTCGCGCCCGGAAGGGAGGGCTCCTCCTGGCTGGCCCGGGTGGTCGCCAAGCTGAACATCCCGATAGCCTCGATGCCCGTGGACATAGGCGTGAGGGTGGAGGTCCCCGACAGCGTCTGCGAGGACATCACGAGGCACTTCTACGAGATAAAGTGCCTGTACAACACCCCAACCTTCGACGACCGGTGCCGGACCTTCTGCATGAACCCGTCCGGCTTCGTCGTGTACGAGTACAACAAGGGGCACGACCTGGTCACTGTAAACGGACACAGCCTGAAGAACGTGAAGTCGAGGAACACGAACTTCGCCATACTGGTGACCAAGAACTTCACTCAGCCCTTCAACGACCCGATCGGCTATGCCACCCACGTCGCCAAGCTGGCCAACATGCTGGCCGGGGGAGGCATACTCGTCCAGCGACTGGGGGACCTGAAGGATGGCAGGCGCTCCACCCAGTCGCGCATTGACCGCGGCATGATCACCCCCACCGCGACCGCCCAGCCGGGCGACCTGAGCCTGGTGCTGCCCCACAGGTACCTCACCGACGTCGTGGAGTTCCTCGACGCGCTTAACTTCATAATGCCGGGCGTGAACCAGAACGACACCCTGCTGTACGGGGTCGAGATCAAGCTGTACTCGCTGAGGCTGGAGTTGAAGAAGAACCTGGAGGTCCCCGTGGTCCAGCGGCTGTTCATGGCGGGTGACGGGGCGGGTGTGAGCAGGGGGATAATCCAGGCGGCCGCGAGCGGAGTGGTGGCGGCGCGCAGCGCAATGGCCTAGAGAGGGCGAGCCGGGGCGGCGCGTACCACCCCGGCCTTCTACACGAGGTCAGGAGATCAAGAACCCCTGGTGTACCGGTACGTCAAGCCGTTCACTGGCTTAGGAAGTGTCCGGGTGGAGAACACGACCCTGTTTTCATCTACGTCCAGCACCGCGAGGGAGACCGGAAACGGGAAGCGTCCGATGTCGACCACCGGCTGAATTTTCGCGATCTCCTTCCTGATGACGTCCGTCTGGTCGTCGTTGTTTATCTTAATGGACGTGTCCTTGAGCCAGATCTGCTTCCCCTGGCGTATCTCCAGCTTGGTGGTAACCTCGGCGAAAATGCCGAGTCCCCCGGAGCTGTAGTGCCCCTTGGCCTCCACCCTCCCGGGCCTCAGGTCGACCGAGATGCGACTCCAGTCGCCGCCGGCATAGTTGACCAGCGCCGCGTTGATGTCCCTCTCAAGCGCCACGAGCTCCACGTTGCTGCGCAGGGCGTTTCGTACCGAAAGGGAGTCCCTCTCCCCTATGATCCAGCTGGACGGGGGGTTCATCTCCAGGAACGACGACTCTATGGCGAACTTCTCCACCCTGAAACCGCCTATGCTCGCGCCCCGGATGAATATCGAGATGTCGCGCACCGACCCTGTATCGTCGGGGATCTGGTCCACCATGATCTCCAGGGATTCCGGATCAGTCAGGGAGACCAGCATGGCCAAGAGTTTCTCGCCGTTGTCCGTGGGGTTTACCTTCCCGGTAAAAACGCGCTCAGACTGTGCCGCGCAGGCAGCGAATGCCGTGAAGACGGTCAGCGCCAGCACAAGGACAAATAATATTCTCCGCAATTCTTCCGCCTCCCCTCAATCCAGTCGCAACCTCTGTCTCGCTCGGCACGGAGAAGGCTAGCCGACCGCGTCCTCCAACTCGTCCAGCCGGTCGTTCAGCCAGTCGAGGACCGACTTGACCATGTCCATCGAGCCCTCGTCGTAGCGCCTCATCCAGAACGAGTAGAGCCAGGCCTCGATCGAGGAGTCGGCCTCCGAGTAGTAGAGCTCGTCGTCCTTCGTCTGGACGTCGACCGCGGTGACGTACTCCTTCTTCTTGTTCACCTTGGGAAAACCTGCCAGGTGGAATGTCTTGCCGCGGCTCAGTTGCGGGCCCCACCCCTCCTCGTTCTCCAGGATCGTATCGAACTTCTCCTCCCAGCCGTCGGTTGACATAACCGCGTCGTAGTAGGCGGGCAGCTCCCTGACCAGCGGCTCCAGCTCGAGAGGAAGGACGATCTGGAATATTATGTAGTCGCCGAGGTTGAAGGGCGCCCCGGAGATGTCGTGCGACCCGCTCTCCGAAGCCTGCATCAGCAGGCGCACAAGCTCGTAGCCATTCCTGAAGTTGAAGCCTTCCTCCGGGTAGGAGAGCCGGCTGAATATGCGGGATAGGCGCAACTTGGCCCTAAGCAGCCCCATGAACTTCTCGTCCTTGGTGGATATCTTGGAATCGTAGCTTCCGACCTTAAGGTTGCCGTCGCTCAAATCCAGCTCCGCTGCGTTTTCGATCGCGGAGACCAGCACGTCCGCCACAGAGCGCCCCTCGGCGGAGGACCGTGCCGGGCTGAGAAGTAGCATCGCCGCCGCCAGGCACGCAAATACCGCCATAACTTTCTTCATCTCGATTCACCGACCTTCTTGAATGATGGCACATCAAAAAACGACGCTAAGATTTTAACACAGAGTAGGGATGGAGCGCATGACAAATGACGCCGACCGTAAAGGTCGGCGTACACTTCCCGACGGTCTTGGAATCTCGCCGCCCGCCCCTCAGTTGTACACCAGCCGCACCAGGCCGGTGCTCAGCGCGGGGATGTAGGTGAGAAACATCAGGACTATGACCAGGGCCGCGCAGAACGACCAGATATGCCTCGTTATCCTCTCGATGGAGACGCCCGAGATGGCGGAGGCGACGAACAGGTTGGGCCCGTAGGGGGGCGTGATGAAGCCGATCGCCAGGGCGACCGTCGAGATCACCCCGAAGTGCAGCGGGTCAACCCCGAAGCTGGTGACGATGGGGAGCAGGATGGGGACCAGGATGATGGCGGCGGACAGGTTGTCTATGAAGCATCCCACCACGAGGAATATGATGTTGATCAGCAGCAGGGTCATCGCGCCGCTGTGCGAGAACGACAGTATCGTGGTGGTCATGTACTTCGGCACTCCGGCGATGGTTAAAAAACGAGCGAAGGCCATCGACAGGCCGATCATGAAGGTGACCGCGCCGTTGACAAGCATCGTCTCGAGGAATGCCGAGAACAGGTTCTGCGCGTTGAGCTCCCTGTAGATGAACAGGCCGACGAAGAGAGAGTAGGCGACTGCCACGCCCGCGGCCTCGGTGGGGGTGAATACCCCCCCGTAGATACCCCCGAGGATTATCACGGGCACCATTATCGCCCAGAACGAGTCCTTCAACGAGGCTAGAAAGCTCTTTCGCGCGACATCCGACCCCGCGCTCGAGTACCCCTTTTTCCTCGAGATGGCGTAGGCCACCGCCATCAGCGCGAACCCGAGCAGCAGGCCGGGGACTATGCCCGCTATGAACAGCTCGCCTATCGAGACACCTGTCATGACGCCGTAGACCACGAACGAGATGCTGGGGGGGATGATGACCCCCAGGGAGCCTGCCGAGGCCGTGAGGGCCGCGGCGAACCCGTCGTCGTACTTCTTCTGCTTCATCTCGGGTATCATGAAGCTGCCTATCGCGGACACCGTGGCCACCGACGAGCCGGATATGGCGCTGAAGAACATGCAGGCCATCACGGTAACCATGGCCAGCCCGCCGGTGGCGGCGCCGACTATGCTGTCCGCCAGGTTCACAAGCCTTTTCGAGATGCCCCCGTGGCTCATCAGGTTCCCCGACAGTATGAACAGAGGCAGCGCCAGCAGGGGGAAGGAGTCAAGAGCCGTGAAGGCGTTCTGGCTTATGAAGAGCAGCGGGGTGTTGCAGGTGAAGTACATCGTCACCGCGGTCGAGAAGCCGACCGCTATTCCTATAGGCACCCCTATCGTCATGGTCAGGGCGATCAGCCCTAATACTACAAGTATGACTGTCCCGGTCATCTCGAGACCTCAGTGGTGCCGGCGGCCCTGTCCCGCAGCATCCTCGCAAGCCGGGCCAGGAGCCTGAGCAGCATGAGACCGGCTCCCACCGGGACAGCGGCGTACGCCCACGCCATTCTTATCTCCAGGATGGGGGAGAGCTGCCTTCTCTTAACGAGGATCATGGTCAGCTCCGCCCCCTTCCAGGTCAAAAACGCGCTGAATGCGATCCAGATCAGAAGCGCGACGAGCTCGACGTTTCCACGGCTTTTAGGGGACAGCTTTTGCACGAAAGCCTCGATCCTCAGGTGCGCCCTCCTCTTGGCCGCGTAAGCGGCGCCGAGCCACACCAGCCACAGGAACAGGAACCGTGCCACCTCCTCGCTCCACGTCAGCCCCGTGTGAAAAAAGTACCTCATGGTCACCTGGAGGCATACGAGAAAGACCAGCGCCGCCAGCCCCCCCACGAGGATGTACTCCTCCAGCCTGTCAAAAAAGGACTTCATCACGCTTCTATTTTAAAAGCATGAGCATCTGCTCGTAAAGCTCCTGCCTTCCCTCGCGCTGCGAGTGCTTCTGCCTGACGCCATCGGTCGCCTCGACGAACAGCGCCCTCTGCTCGGGTGTCAGCTCGTTTACCTCCATGCCCTTCTCCTTCAGGTATGCCAGGTTGGCGGCCTCCTGCTCGGAGTTGATCCGCCCCTGCTCCTTGCAGAAGAGCTCCACGCCCTTCCTGACCACGTCCTTCAGGTCGTCGGGGAGGGAGTCCATGAAGGCCTCGCTCGCAATTATCGAAATGGTCGAGTAGGCCTCCCTGGTGAGGCTGAGGTAGTCCTGGACCTCGTCGAACTTCATGTTCTTGACGACGTTGATGCTGTGCTCCTGGCCGTCGATGACCTTCTGCTGAAGGGCCGTGTAGACCTCGCCGAAGGCCATCGTTATCGGGCTGCACCCGAGCGCGATCGCCGTGTCGATGTAGACTGGGTTTTCCATGACCCTGATCTTTATGCCCTTCGCGTCCTCCGGCTTCGTGATCGGCCTGGCGCTGTTGGTCAGGTTCATGAAGCCCAGGTCAGCGTACCCCAGAAGGTAGATCCCCTGCTCCCTCGCCTTCTGCGCGAGGACCGAGCCCACCGGGCCGTTGATGTCGACGACCTTGTACACGTCGTCCCTGGTGGCGAACAGGTAAGGCAGGTCGAGCAGCCCCAGCTCCGGGATGAAGCCGGCCAGGATTGTGGTCGACGGGAAGGCCATCTCGAGCGAGCCGATCTGGACAGCCTCGCACAGCTGCCGGTCGCCTCCGAGCTGGCTGTTGGGGAACAGCTCCACCGCTATCCTGCCGCCCGACTCACCCTCGATGTAGGGCTTCAGGTACTCCACCGCGGCTATGTGGTGCGGGTAGCTCTCCGGGACTACGTGCCCCACCTTCATGGTGAACTCAGCGGCGAGGGCCGCCCCGGACCCGAACAGCACGCACATACAGGCAAAAACTGCGACGACTACCGATCTTTTCATCTCTTCTCCTCCTCGTGATCTCGTGATGCGCAAGCCACGGCATCCGGTGCCGGGCTTCCGGGCGCAATCTAGGTTATCACCTTTCACCCTGGTGCTCCATCCTTTTTTGATACGAGAGCCGCTTCTCCACGATAGTATAATGATACTACCGCAAAGGCAGGTGGATAATGGTCATGAAAAGGGGAAACAACGCCGGAAACGGGCGTGAACAGCTAGAGCGCCAGGCAAAGTTCACCGAGAAGCTGCTGGAGATACTGCCGGTGCCGGTCTTCTACGAGGATGTCCAGGGCCGCTACCTCGGCTGCAGCAGGGCCTTCGCCGACTTCATGGGCAGGGAGGAGGACGAAATCCTGGGAGGCACCATCTTCGACATAGTCGACCGCGACCGGGCGGAGCAGCACTTCGAGAGAGACAGGAAGATGATATCCGAGGGCAGAAACAGCCTGGTAGAGGAGAGGCAGATGCTCCACAGCGACGGCACCTTCCACGACACGGTGTTCTACAAGGCGCTGATAAGGGAGGAGGAGGACGTCGCAGGCCTCATCGGCGTCTTCTTCGACATAACGGACAGGAAGAGGGCCGAGGAGCGGGAGCGCGAGTACCTCGAGCGCCTGCGCAAGCTGACCTACGCCCTCTCGGTCACGCAGGAGAGGGAGAGAAGGCAGATGGCCATGGAGATACACGACTCCATCGGACAGAACCTCGCCATCTCGAAGCTGAAGCTGCGCCTTCTCGGAGACTCGATCGAAAGCCCGGAGGCGAAGGCCGAGATCGAAAGCGTGGTGGCCACCCTGGACGAGACAATGAAACACACACGTTCCCAGGTTTTCAACCTCGGTCTGCCGGTGCTGTACCAGTTCGGCCTCGAACAGGCGATCATCTGCCTCAAGGAGGGCTTCCTGAAGAAGCACGGGCTCGCCATCTCCCTTACGAGCGACCCCCTGCCGCAGAACCTCGACGACAACCTCAAGGCGTTCATCTTCCGCACGGTGCAGGAGCTGCTAGTCAACGTCGTCAAGCACGCCGGGACCGACGAGGCCCACATATGCCTGTCGCTGAAGAACGGGCGAATCCTGCTCGACGTGTCCGACAACGGCAGGGGATTCGACCTGTCCGGCCTGGACGAGGCCTGTCTTTCCGAGAACTCCTACGGCCTGTTCAGCCTGAGGACCATGGTCTCGCTGATGGGCGGAGTCATGGAGATCAGGTCCAAGCCGGGCGACGGGACGTGGATCGGCCTCTCCTTCCCGGTGGAGGTCGCATGATGGACATCCTGATAGCGGACGACCACAAGATACTGCGCGAGGGCCTCAAGGCCCTGCTCTGCAGGCAGCCTGACATGAAGGTGGTCGGCGAGGCGGCCGACGGGGAGGAGGCCGTCCGGATGGCGCGCGAGCTTCGGCCGGACATAGTCGTCATGGACGTGACGATGCCGGTGATGAACGGTTTCGACGCCACGGTGGCGATAAGGGACGTCGACCCGTCTGTGAACGTGGTCGCTCTCTCGATGTACGCCAACGCCGGATTCGTCTACGAGATGTTCCGCGCCGGCGCGTCCGCCTTCCTCGTAAAGGACTGCGCCTTCGAGGAGCTCGAGGACGCCGTCAGGGTAGTGCACTCCGGCGGCAAGTACATCGGGGACTGCCTGAAGAACATGCTCTCCGACATGTTCCTGATCTCTCTGTCCGGCAGCAAGCAGAAGCTGATGGAGGAGGAGCTGTCCTCGAGGGAGATAGAGGTGCTAAGCCTGCTGGCGGAGGGGCTGACCAACCGGGAGGCCGCCGATCGCCTGCACCTGAGCGTGAATACCGTGGCCTCCCACAGGCAGAACATAATGAGAAAGCTCGCCCTGAAGAACACCGTGGAGATGACCAAGTACGCCATAAGAAAGGGCTACATCGGCCTCTAGCGCCGGTCGCCACGACCGGGTAGTCTGTTCATACTACTCCCCGCCGCCACCCTATCGTGAATAGAGAGGATGTTCAATCCAAGTCTTTTGCCATACATTTTACTGACGAAGATCGAACCGACGGGAGGAATGGAACATGAACGCAATAGGGCCCATGAACCTGCATGAGGCCATGAAGATACGCCTGGGCGACGAACTCCCACCGTACCCCGCCTTCGTCGAGGGGGTACGCCGGGCGCCCGGCAGGGGGTACTCGCTCACACCGGCGCAGGCGGAGACGGCTTTGAAGAACGCGCTGCGCTACGTGCCCGCGCACCTGCACGGGCAGCTCGCGCCCGAGTTCATGGAGGAGCTCGTGAAGTACGGCAGGATCTACGCCTACCGCTACAGGCCGGAGGGGCGCATAAGAGGCAGAGGCGTGGACGAGTACGAGGGAAAGTGCCTCGAGGCCAAGGCCCTGCAGGTCATGATAGACAACAACCTGGACTTCGACGTAGCCCTGTATCCTTACGAGCTCGTGACCTACGGGGAGTCGGGGCAGGTCTTCCAGAACTGGCTCCAGTACAGGCTGGTGATGAAGTACCTCGAGGCGCTGGAGCCCGATCAGACCCTGGTCATCCACTCCGGGCATCCGCTCGGGGCATTCAGGTCGTTCCCGCACTCGCCGAGGGTCGTAAACACCAACGGTCTGATGGTCGGCGCGTACGACAACTACCGCGACTGGGAGACAGCCGCGTCTATGGGAGTCACAAACTACGGGCAGATGACCGCCGGCGGATGGTTCTTCATCGGGCCGCAGGGGATCATCCACGGCTGCTTCAACATGCTGCTCAACGCCGCTCGGAAGGCGGGCGTCGGTACCGGGGACGACCTGCGCGGCGTGCTCTACGTCACCGCCGGGATAGGCAGCATCAGCAGCGCCCAGGGCAAGGCGGCGCAGATAGCCAAGTGCGTCGCGATCATCGCGGAGGTCAACGACGCGATGATAGACCTGAGACTGAAGCGCGGCTGGCTGGACTTCGCGTCTGACGACCTGGACCTAGTGGCAGATAAAGCCCTGGCCGCCCTCGATAGGAAAGAGGGGCTCGTGATAGCCTACCGCGGCAACACGGTCGACCTCCTGGAGCACCTGGTGAGCCGCGGCATCACCCCGCAGATCATCTCGGACCAGACCTCCTGCCACATCCCCTACACCGGGGGATACACCCCGCAAGGGCTGAGCTACGAAGAGGGCAGGGAGCTTCTGGCGAAGGACCGCGCACGCTTCAAGGCGCTGGTCGACGAGAGCCTGAGGCGCCACTGGGAGTGCTTGAAAATCCTCACCGGCAGGGGCGCCTGGTTTCTGGAGTACGGAAACTCCATCATGGAGGCGATGTTCGACGCCGGGGTGAAGGAGCTGTCTCGAAACGGAAGGGACAAGAAGGACGGTTTCATCTTCCCCGACTTTATAGAGGCCATCACCGGACCGGAGCTGTTCGACAGGGGGTACGGCCCCTTCAGGTGGGTCTGCCTCAGCGGCAGGGACGAGGACCTGGCCAGGACCGACGCCGCGGCGCTCGAGTGCATCGACCCGGCCCGCTCGCCGCAGGACCGCGACAACTACAACTGGATATGCCACGCCGGGGAGAACAACCTCGTGATAGGCACCAGGGCCAGGATGCTCTACCAGGACGCCCTGGGCAGAATGGCGATCTCCCTCAGGTTCAACAGGCTGGTCAGGGAGGGCGAGACCGGCCCGATAATCATAGGGCGCGACCACCACGACACGGGCGGCGCCGACTGCCCCACACGCGAGACCTCCAACGTGCGCGACGGCAGCAACGTCACCGCCGACATGTCGGCCCACTGCTTCGCCGGGGACGCGGCTCGCGGCATGACCTTCGTGTCGCTGCAGAACGGCGGAGGGGTGGGAATAGGCAGGAGCGTCCACTGCGGCTTCTCCCTGGTGCTGGACGGAAGCGAGCGAGTCGACGAGATAATCCGAAACGGCATCTCGTGGGACGTCATGGGTGGCGTGGCCAGGCGCTCATGGGCGCGCAACGAGAACGCCATGAAGGTGGCGGCGGAGCACAACCTGAAGACTGGCGACT
>CAYWKH010000025.1:20273-22226 GCA_964458805.1 uncultured Synergistaceae bacterium | reverse complement strand
GAGGCCACCAAGATAGTGAGCGACCTTCGCAGCCTGAAGTCCGCCGCTCTTCTATACTACGGCGACCACCCCAAGCAGGAGACGGCGCCGACGACCGACGACCTTAAGAAGTACATGGACAAAGAGGAGACCGGAGTGGCGGACTACGAGACCGTAACCGTGTCCGCCGACTCATGGTGGGTGGCCAACAAGAAGCCGATAACCTCTACGGGCATCCAGGGCAAGCTCAAGGACAGGCAGAAGGAGACAGGCCTGTACAAGGGGCCCAGCGAGAGCCAGATCTACGACGGAGGGGAATACGTCTACATGAAGATGCGCTAGCAGTTGAGAGGGCGGCCGCCGACACCAACCTGTCTCCGACCGCCCCCTGTTAACATGAATACAAACATCGGAGGCGCCATGAATAGAGGACTGTTTCCCTTGTTGAAAATAAATCCGGCGCGAAGACGCGGCGTCTCCCTGGTGGAGACGCTTATCGCCCTGCTGGTTCTGTCCATCGGAATCCTGGCCGTTGCCGCCGTCCCGATAATGACCACGAAGCTGGCTGTCCAGTCGAATAAACGAGAATTGGCCGTCTTTATCGCTGTCAACGAGCTTGACGCGCTCGAGGCTGATGAGCGTGAAACCCTTAATAATTCAAGGCATGAACCATCTGGTTATAAGGGCATTTTTGTAAAGTCCAGCAAGAACAACGGCGTGGGCGAAGCGGTAGTCGATTGGAGCGGCGCCTCTGGAAAAAGCTCCCTGACGATGGAACGTCAATTGAGCCGCCATTCCGATTCCACGCGCGGAAAGGGACTAGGCGAATGAAAAAGCAGCATGGTTTCACGCTGGTTGAACTGCTTATAGCTTTAATAATCACCGGATTCGTGATGGGTTCCGTCGTCGTGCTGCTATTTTCCATATTCAAGAATTACGAGTACGATCAGGACATCACTGAGGCGAAGCAGCGAGGGCAGATTGCCATAGCTGCGATGCAGCCGTTTGTCATCAACGCCGGGCTGGGGTTGCCACCGTCCGACGCGGATTTTCAGAAGGCCTTCCGCTGGTCGAAAAACCGGACGATTAGTGCGTTGCCGATTCTTTTTCCCGCAAGTACGGGGGAC
Organism: uncultured Synergistaceae bacterium; assembly: GCA_964458805.1. Lineage (GTDB taxonomy): Bacteria > Synergistota > Synergistia > Synergistales > Aminobacteriaceae > JAAYLU01. The sequence goes on along the minus strand of CAYWKH010000025.1, from coordinate 21,120 downwards.
ACAAAGAACTTCGGTTACTTTATCCAGCTCGCCACAAATAGCTTGAGGATTACAGACGCCAAATCCGCCCCCGCGCTTTGGACTGTATACTCCGTCCCAAGCGGTGCCCGGGTGGCGGCCGGAGGAACCGAGTCGATGCTAGGGGTTATGGCGGACACGGACAATGACAGCGATAGCGGGGAGTATGACAGGGAGATCAGCATCACCGGATCCCTTTCGCCTGCTCAGATTGCCGCGAGTTTCCCTCCGAACACTCTAAAGTCTTGGATCGCATTTCCTGCCGCGACACCTCCCTTCCCTTTTACGGTGGCGGAGCTTACGGCCTCCGGTTCCATCAAGATTCGATCCCACTCTGCCACGGGGGGCGGTACTATACCATCCTTCGACGAACTTCACTATGTGCGAGCCGCCAAGCTTTTCGTCGCTGATGGCGAACTTAAAATAGACCGCCTGGATGGATCAGGTGCCCAGTCTGTCGTAGATGGCATCGCAGGGATGTGGTGCACGTTCGATCCGGACGGAGACAGGGTCCTGACTGTACGCATACTGGCCAGGGCCGATACCAGGAGAGAGAGCAATATCCAGGCTGGCGTAGAAGGCTGGCCCGCTGAGGCGGAGGCGGTCTGGACTAGAGACAACCATTACAGGCACGTGGTAGTCTCCAGAAGCTGGAGGATACGGAATTGAACCGTAGAATTATACATGATCGCATATCACCAGATCGCAGAAAGAGCCGCGCGATGGCCCTGCCGCTTGCGCTGGTGGCTCTTCTGGTTGCGGGCTTGCTGGTGGGGGTATCTATGTACCTGATCGAAAATATGGTGTCGGTCAACCGGGCTAAGATAGA
>CAYWKH010000025.1:0-20263 GCA_964458805.1 uncultured Synergistaceae bacterium | reverse complement strand
GAGGACGAACTAAGGATGAACGCCGCCAACTCTGGTATTGAGATCGGGAAGAAATGGGTATTCCAGAGGATAAACGGACCGGTTGCTTCGCGCAGAAGGGCTGACTGGGGCAAGGAATTGTCTGCGTCCGCGACAATAGCAAACTTGGAAGTTGAAAAAACCAGCAGGGTGATCGACGGTGTCGATGTCGAGACCGTGGTCTACGATGTTCTCTTCGAAGGAGTGGCGCCGGGCCTGGATCTTGGAGTCAACAGCGTGCCGCTTTTCGGCCGGACCTCGATGAACAACTTTGACCACAGCACCGGCTCGTCTCCTCCTCCTGTCCAGGGCGCCTACGTCATCCGCAGCAGGGCCGTGTTAAATGGTATTGAGAAGATACTTGAGCAGGGCCTGTTAGTCAGGAAGGATACCGAGCTATAAACGCCGACGAGAAACCGTCATATCGGGTATGCAAGGGAGGACAATGCAATGACCAAATGTATGACAAACGATCGCATAGCTTGCCGTAGAATATTGGGGGCATCGCTTGCTCTCTGTCTTCTCATTATACCCATGTGCGCGGAGGGAGCGCTGCACTCCTTCATCAAGAGCAGTTTTACAGAGGATCCGAACGTCCTTATTCTCCTTGATACCAGCGGATCGATGAATTACCGGCTTGACAAAGACGAAAGCACCCACGGGGACGGATCGAGGCCTTTGGTGCAGGGCAAGAATACGTATCGCTACTTTGGAAAAGACAAGGATCCAGGTGAAAATAGGACAGGCAACAACGACGTAAGAGTAGAGTACAACTACCACCCCAATTTAGTTTACATCAAGGATTCGGATTTAAATGGCATATCTACTTCCGAAAAAAATAGTTATTTTGCACGTAGGACCAGCCTCGAACCTCTTACTGGGTCGGGTGAGAGCATCTACAAACACCCTAACGACAGCCGGATGTACGCTCTCAAGAACGTAATGTGGCGTCTGCTCCACGACGAGCAGATATACAAGGGGCTTAAGATCGCCCTGGCAACTTACTATCAAGATGGTCCTAGCGGCCCCACCAAACCTGCTTATAATCAGGGGAACCTTTTCAGATGGCCTCCAACTGGCTCTAACGAACAGAACCTTCAGTATATATACTGGAGTTATTCTACCGGCAATAGCGCGAAATACGATAATGCGCTATTGAGGGAACCTTTCGAATCGACGGGCAACCCGGACCATCTCGCCAACCTCAGGAGGTGGTTCAGCGGGGATGGCGGTCCCAATGACATGCGCGCAATAGGCGCAACGCCGCTGACAAAATCAATCCACCAGGATAAGAGCGGTTACAGCACCACCAGCGGATCCGCGTTGCAATTCTACCGTGCTCCGGGCGTCATCACCGACCCGTGCCAGAGCAATTGGCTCATAGTCTTGACCGACGGTGCGGATTCGCAGGGGGGCGGGACCCCGGAAAGCGCGGTTCAAAAACTATGCAACGCCAAAATGGTTGTCTACGGCAGTAAACCTGAGGAAACTGCCAAAAAAATCAAGGCGTTCGTAATCGGCCTTATTCTCCCCACCAACACATCTTTGGCAAATACCCTGCATAAAATGGCCAAAGAGGGTGGCACAAAGTACGACAAGGCCTTTCTTGCGGATAATGTAAAGGCGCTTCTTGACGCCTTGACGGAGATTTTCCAGGAGATTCAGAGCGCTTCCACGGGTCAAGCCCCGCTCGTGTCGCCGCCGAGAGACTCGGAGGATGAGGACGGGCTGTACGTCGTCGAGTACGATCCCCAACAGGCTAGGCAATGGAAGGGTATATTCAAAAAACTGCTTGGATCCGAGGACGCTGACGGCAAGCTCTCATACTCAAAAGTCTGGGAGGCCGGCGAACGACTTTCCTACACTCGCTGGGATGCTAGGAAGATATATACGTCCTTCGCAGGATTGACCGGCATTGGGAACAACCTCTTCATGATCAACTCCTCCTTCGCCATCGGCTCGAACCCGCTTCTTGACAGTGCCGCTATTCTAGGCATCGCCGATCGCAACGACAGGGTAGGCTTCATAAGCTGGCTCTGCGGCAAGAACCAATACGGCGAGGAGGGGGGGACCGAGATCCACAAGCTATGGGACATCTGCAACAGCGGCCTGGTGAAGGTGGGAGCGCCCTCCGCCCCTGTTTTCGACCCTCAGTACGCGGTCTTTCGCGATACTTACAAGAGCAGGAATAAGTTAATTTATGTCCAGTCGAACGCCGGCATGCTTCACGCCTTCGACGATAAGACCGGAAACGAGACATTCGCCTTCATACCGCCGAACGTGCTGTTAAACGGCAGACTTAGCGGCCTTCGCAGCTCAGACGGGAGCAATGCCTACAGCAGGAGCGCGGCCTCCTACTCGAGATACCTGCTCGACGGCCCCGTGACTGTGGAGGACGTGGTGATAGGAGGGCAGTACAGGACACTCCTCCTGGGCCAGTTGGGCTTGGGGGGCGCTGGAATGTACGTGCTTGATATTACTTCGAACACCCCGGAAGGAGCCCGTTTCAAGTGGGCCATAGAGAACGACTTACACCAGTATGATGTCGTAAACAGGGATGTAGTCCTAAAGGCGGAGGCAGACCGCAAGGTCCTCTACTGGAAGGGCACGGCGAACTCCACTGATGCCGTCGTGGAGCGTGCGCACAAAGTACCGACGGGTTCGACGTTCGACCCCGATTACGACTACAGGAGACTGCGCCGCACGGTCGGAGTTCCATACATCGGACGAGTCTTTTCCGGCACGACGGCCGCCACGTCGTCCTGGACGTGGCTATTCATCATGACGAGCGGCAGCACGAACGGTGTGTTCGGAGATTACAACTCCCCTGGAGCCGTGTACCTTGGGGATCTGGACGACGGCCATTTAATCAGAAAATTCGACGTGGACTCTCCAGTGACCTCTTCTGTCATACCTCTTTCCACGGAACAGCACTACAAGGAGGTAAGAAAATTCCTGGTGGGAGACATGTCCGGAAAGGTGCACATCGGGGACCTTTCCGGCTGGAAATCGGGGGACTGGGATATGTACTCCCTGTTGGAGTTCCCCTCAAAGAACTCCGGCATATCGCGATCCCTCTCCACGGCCCTCCTTCGAAAATACGAAACCTGGGTCTTCGCGGGCACAGGTGACGTTACCGGGCATCTAGCTAGCTCCACGGGGGACGTAAACTATTTCGCCGCAGCCAACGTCACCGATGTTCAGAAGGGCTCTCCGCTCAAGGTTAAGGACGACCTCCTCAAGCTTGAACCGGGGAACGGAGGGGACAGACTTGATGCAAGCCTGAACCCGGGGAAGAAGGGCTGGTACCTGGAATTGGCAAACCGCGAGAGAATGGCCTCCCCGCCCGTTTACTACGGCGGACTCGTCATGTTCACCACTTTCATCCCAGATGAGGATGTCTGCTCCGACAATGGCAACACTCGCTTCTATATACTAAACTCCGTTACGGGAAAAAGCGCTTGGAACCCGACTACGGAGACATCTAAAAAGTACAAGCAGTACGACAACAAGAAGATCCCCGGCTTCGGCATACACTCCGCTCCGGAGTCCGAAGACGGAGGGCGTGGGAAATATGCGTTCACGGTGATACTCCCGGACGGGACCCTGATACCAGTTGAGTATTCATCCCTGGCCGACGATATCCCAACCAATAGGACCACAGGGGAGTTGCTTTACTGGAGAAGCCGCTGATTCTAGTGTATGATTGTAACAAAATTCGAGTTTAGGGGGGAATGCGCGTATGGCCGCCGCATCGGCGCTCTTCAAGAAAAAACGCAACAGGGCTGGCTTGGCGCTCCACGATAACGATCTGAAGTACATCGAGCTCGACGGCGATCCGTCGAAGATGCGGGTGGCCAGGAAGATCTCCGCCCCTTCCGGCGGAAGGGGTGTCAAGAAGAACTCGCTGGCCGACGCCGGGGAGTTGCTTGCGCCGCTCCAGGCTCTGGGGTCGAGCATCGGGGGGTTCAAGGCCCCCGTCGCTATGTCGATACCGTCGCGCGACGTGCTCATACGCGTCATCGAGATGCCGGAGCTTCCCCTCGAGGACGCGCGCGAGGCGCTGCAGTGGGACTTCGAGAAGTACTTCCCATACGCATTCTCGGACGCGGCGGTGGACATAGCCAAGATAGAGAACCCCTCCGCGCCGGAGGCGGGGAATATGTCCCTGCTGGTGGCGGCCTGCAAGCTCCGGACTATCGAGTCGCTGACGCGGCTGGCCGATACGGCGAAGTTGCCGCTGTCCACGATAGAGCCTGAGAACGTTGCCATGTTCCGGGCCGTGCTGGGGCCCACGCTCTCCTTCTCAAACGGATACCTGGCGGTATTCGCGGAGGACGGCATCTGCCAGCTCGTCCTCGGCTACAGGGACAACGGGATCCTCTACAGGACCTCGCTGGTGGAGCTTGGGGAGGGTGAGGACGGCAAGGCGGACTACTCTCCGCTTGTAAGGGAGATCTCGAACACCCTGACCTTCGCGCGAAACCAGTACCGCGACCTGCAGGTGGATCACGTGGTCCTCGGGGGCGCGTACTCGGCCGAGGCGGATCTCAAGGACGTCATAGCGGAGACGAGCGGTCTCAAGGTAACTCTGGCGGATCCTTGGGGGTCCTGGGGCATTCGCCCTCCCCGCGACGATCTGTCCGGTTGGGAGACGGCCGTGGGTCTGGCCGTGCGTGAACTGCTATGAAGGTCGCGCTCGACCTCAGGCCCCGTTCGCTGATCGAACAGGGCAAGAAGCGGATAAATCTCGCGGGTCTTCTTATGACGCTGCTGTTGCTCTCCTTCCTGCTGATCGGCGGAGCGACTCTCGGGCGCTCTTTCTGGCTGTTCAGGTCGCTGCAGGAGGGCGTGGCGTTCCTTGAGGAGACCCTTCTGGTTCAGCGCGCGCAGAACGCCCGGCTTGCAGGCGAGCTGGCGCGTCTTGGCGAGGAGGAGGCTATGTACGTCTCCGCGCTGAAGCTGTTGCAGGACGAGCTGCCGGCGCTGGAGTTCCTGCAGGCCATGGAGGGTTCCCTTCCCCTCGGGGTTTGGGTAAAGACCGCCTCGATGTTGCCGGGGAAGGTATCGCTCCAGGGCTCCGCATACAAGGAGGACGATGTTGTCGAGTTCGGCAAGGGGCTCCTGGACTCCCCGCTCGTGGCGGCGGTGGACTTTCCCGTGACCTCGCGAGTGGTGAAGGATGGCCAGTCGCTCGTCGATTTTTCGCTGGCCTGTTCCATCAGGGACTTCGCCTCCACCATCCCGCCCGCCGAACCCGTCCCTTCAACAGGGGAGGCCGATTGATCATGAACAGGAAAGATGCGGTTTTATTTCTTCTTCTATTCGTCGTGTCCGTAGGGATCATAGGTGGCTCTTACTATCTGCTCAAACAGATCCAGGAGCTTCGCGTGACCGAGAGGAGCATGCTCACGCAGAAGATGCAGCTCGAGCTCCAGATGGCGGAGAAGGTCCGCCAGATAGAGGTGTTCAAGAGGGCTATATCGAGGCTTGAGAGGTACCAGGTTCAGCTGCCGGAGAACGAGGTGGACTTCTACTCATGGGTTCAGCAGAAGCTTACCGACAACGGAGTTCGCAGCAACGTGGTCAAGCCCGCCAAGAGCCCGGCGGAGAGGGAGGCGGTCCAGGTGGACTTCCAGGGGCCGTACTACTCTTTCGTGCGCACCCTGTCGGACTGGCGCAACCTGAAGGTCGCGTTGAGGCTCGCGTCCCTAAGGCTGGAATCGATCGATGGCGGCGCTTCCGGCGGCGTGGCAGTCGTCGAGTCCGTAATCAAGAGGTAGGTGGTCTTCGTGGCGGATTCTGCAGTCAATGGCTCTTTTTGGAAGAATTTGACGGAGGGCGAGGGCGCCTTCCGAATGCCGCGCGCTTTGCTATTCCTGCTCTTCTTGGGAGGCGCGGTCTTCTCCGGCTGGTGTTTCAAGATGATCGCCGACCTCTCCGTCGAGGAGGCAGTATTCGTCGATCCGCCCCCTAGCCAGTCCCGCGTAGACGAGGAGAGGCTGGACGGGATAATCGAGGCTTTCCGGGGGACGGTCGAGGCCCGCCAGGGCAGCTCCGGGGTAGTCGCCTCGGTGACGGACAAGAACAGGAGGCCGTTCGAGGTTTCGCGCAGGACCGGAAAGTCCGCCGCTGGCGGAGCGCAGGTCGAGGCCCCATTGGTGGAACCCATCATCGAGGAGCTTCTCCCCCCGATCATGTTCGTCCGGGCCATAATGGTGATCGGCAACGAGGCTATCGCCATCATGGACATAAACGGGGTTGGCAACGGAGTAATAGTGAAGACTGGCTACGTGTTCCTGGACAAGAAGGGGCGAATAGCCAAGATAACGCCCGAAAAAGTGACCGTCCGCTGGGCGGGCAAAAACATCGACATCACGCCTGGTTTTTAAGGGGGATTCTAGAATGAGAAGACCGATTGGGTTCGTTTTTGTCCTTACGTTGCTCGCTCTGCTGCTGTCTTGCCCGGCCCCGGGTTCGAACCGGGCATTCGCCGCCACTCCCACTCCGCTTGACGAGGCGGCGCTGAAGCTTCTTCCCCCCATCGGAGGGCTGACGATTCAGCAGCTTGGTTCATACGGGCTGGTGATGCAGCTCGTGGGAGCGTCGCTCCCGCGCCCGGAGATCACCCGCAACGACCCTGATACTCTTGTATTCACCGTGAAGCCCGCCTACCTGGCCTCCGGCAGTTGGGGAAAGCAGTTCGAGCTTCCGCTGGTGCAGCGGGTGGCGGCGGAGCAGGCGGGAGACGCTGTGGTCTTCACGGTGAGCATAAACGGCCCGCTGGTCCTCAAGGACATCGAGGGGGTAGCGCCCGCCAACCGGTACAACCTGCGATTCGACGCTTCGGGCCACGCCGCGAGGGAGCGGGAGGAGCCCGCCCTCAGGACGCCAAAGCCGGTTCCCCCGACTGACTACAACGACCCCTTCACGCGCACGACGCCCGTGACGCTCGACCTTCGCGACGTGGAGCTGCGCGACGTGTTCAGGATGCTGGGAGACTACGTGAGCATGAACATAGTCGCGGACCCGTCGGTCCCGAACACCCTTGTGACGATGTCGCTCAAGAACGTACCGCTGAACGAGGCGCTCGGTTATATCCTGCGCATGTACGACATGGGGTACGCCATCATGGGCAAGACGATCATTGTCGGCGCGCCCGACAGCATAGCCAAGACGACCGGCAAGCAGTCCACGCGCGCTTTCAAGATAGCCTACGCGGACTTGAAGGCCGTTGGAGGTCTGGTGCAGGGGCTGGCTGGGGTGACGAACATAATCCTCGACGAGAGGCTCAGGACTCTCTACGTGACCAGCTCGCCGGAGCGCTTCCCCTACGTGGAGAGGGTGCTTCAGGAGGTCGACCACCCGGGGCGGCAGGTGATGCTGCAGGCGCGCATCATAGAGGTTACGGACGCGGGGCGGGACCAGCTCGAGACGATAATCGACGCGGTCTACAACCAGTGGTGGCTGAACTACAGCTCGGGAGGGTTCAACCTCGGGTACGTCTATGCCGACCAGCCCGGGTCGTACAAGCCAGGCGAGGACAGGCCGGCGCCCGGCACGGAGGACGGCCTCGAGAAGATTATCGCGGGCGACCTCACGAAGATGCTGGACTTCGGGCTGAACGCGATAGTGACCGCGAACAAGGGCAAGGTCCTGGCTGACCCCTCGATCATCACCCTTGACGGCAAGAAGGCGACCATCAAGCTGGTGGAGAACTACCCCTACATCTCCGAGCGCGACCAGGCGGGGAACCCTACCTGGAGCGAGAAGGAGGTTGGCCCGATCCTGGAGTTCACTCCCACCGTCGGCAGGGACAAGATGGTGACGGTGGAGCTCAAGATCCAGACGGGCGAGATAATCGGCACCTACAAGGGACAGGCCGGGGAGGAGTTTCCCCAGACGTCCAACCGCGAGGTTACCACGATGATCAGGGTGCGCGACGGGGAGCCGTTCGTCGTCGGCGGCCTGCACAAGGACGTTAAACGGACGGAGCGGGGCCGCGTGCCGGTCCTCAGCAACATCCCTCTGCTGGGAGAGCTGTTCAAGTACAGGAAGGACGTGCGAGACAAGTCGGAGGTCGCGATGATCGTCATTCCGTACATCCTCGCGACCCCGGACGCCCCGGTCGAGCAGTTTATTTTGAAATAGGGGTGCCGGTCTGCACTCCTGCACCCGGGTGTGATATTATTTACAAGCAAGTTGCGGCGGATGTCTCTGTTGGATTCGAACCGTTTTTGGGAGGTATGGTCTTATGGCGCAGGTTGTCGACACGTCGGATTTCTACTCCGGGATGAAGATCATGTGGCAGGATGCAATTTGGGAGGTCATCGACTTCCAGCACCACAAGATGGGGCGGGGCGGGGCGACCGTCCGCACAAAGATGAAGAACCTGGACACCGGGTCGATCATCGAGAACTCGTTTCGGTCCGGAGAGCGCTTCGAGCGCGTGATCTTCGACGAAAAGCCGGCGCAGTACAGTTACAAGGATGGAGACGACTACGTATTCATGGATCTTTCATCCTATGAGCAGCTCCACATCCCGGGGGACATACTAGGCAGCGTTGCCGACTACCTGGTCGACGACCTCGAGGTGCAGATCGAATTCCACGAGGGAAGGATCATGGGGATCGAGATGCCGAAGAGCGTGGAGCTGAAGGTGGTCGACACACCCCCGAGCTTCAAGGGGGACACGGTGTCCGGCGGCGGCAAACCGGCCGTGCTGGAGACGGGGATTACCGTCACCGTCCCGATATTCGTGAATGTGGACGACGTGATCGTCGTCGACACTCGCTCAGGCCAGTACCTGGAACGGGCGAAAAAATAAAACAGGGAGGTTGACGAGATGAGCGCTCGGGAAAAAATTGCCTATCTCAAGGGTTTGCTCGACGGGGTTGGCCCTGCCGAGAACGAAGGACTGGGAAAGATTTTCGGAGCTGTTGTTGAGGCACTTGAGGCGCTCTCTCTGGACATCGTGGAGCAGGAGGAGATGATCAACGACCAGCGCGAGCTGTACGAGGACCTCGCGGACGACTGCGCCCTGCTGGACGAGGACCTTGATACCCTGGAGAAGAAGGTCGCCGAGCTGACGGACGAGGACGACGACTTCGACTCGGACGACGAGCCGGACTACGAACAGGATCTGAACGAGGGCGATTTCGACGAAAGCTATGTGTCCGTCACCTGCCCGAAGTGCGGCTACGTGTTCTACTACCAGCCGGACGAGTACGAGGAGGACGAGCCCCTTGAGTGCCCGGGTTGCGGCGAGTCCTTCCCCCAGCCGGCCGAAGAGTAGAACCCTGTCCCGCGACTGAATAAACTGGAAAGGAGGCCCATAAACATGGAAGAGTTTAAGACAAATCTGGAGTCCGAGGCTTTCGAGGAGGAGTCCGAGTACGAGGGTGTTTTGAGCGGAGCAGGGGAGGCGGACTCGGGGCCCGAGGGTCTTGTATCCGGCACCGTGCACATCAGCGACGAGGTGATCTCCGAGCTGGCCAAGAAGACGCTCTCGACCATCGAGGGGGTCCAGCCGGCCAGCCCCGGTATCGCCTCCAAGCTCGGGATCGGCAGAAAGGCCAGCGAGGGCGTGAGAGTGGTCCTCGAGGACGGAATACAGCCGGTGGCCACGGTCGACGTGTATATCATGGTCAAGTTCGGCCTTAGGATCCCCGATCTTGCGTGGGACGTCCAGGAGATGATCAAGAAGAATATCGAGGAGTACACCGGCTACAAGGTCAAGGCGGTCAACGTCAACGTCCAGGGGATATACTTCAAGGAGAAGCAGGCCGTCCCCGCCGACGCGCCGGCCGGAGTTGAGCAGCTCTGACACTTGCCCTCGGTCGACCACCCGGACTCTGGTTATCCATGAACCTTGAACAGGGGTGATGCGAGTGTATCTGTTTTGGAAAAATACGACTCTGGGCGGCCTGCTCGTTTCTCAGGAGGGCATCTGCGAGTTCGTCAACTCCTACTTCGAAAAGCCGTTCAGATGCACGCAGGCCACCCTGTCCGCCGCGGACGGCACGTTGTTCCTTGTCGTGGCCGCGCCAAAGTCCCTGGAGCCGGATCGGATGACAGGGCTTGAGTCAAGGCTCAGGGAGGTTCTCTCCAGGATGGGCTTCTCCGTACGGATCTCCTGGGTCGAGATAAACGGGAAACCCACGGGTAGCAACGAGGACCTGGTTCTATTCTTCAAGCAGCCGTTCGTCTGGGCTGTGGCATTCGCGCTTTTTACCCTGCTCCTGAAGGAGGGGCTGTCTGCGTTGATCTGGAGCCTCTTCTGGGGCGGAGCCTTCTTCGCTGCCGTGATGTTCCTCAGATCCGAAAAGGGCTCTGAGTTGATTAAAAAGCTCAGGAGCATGGCTGGGAGGTAGGGCGGTGAGCCGAGGTGTTTTTACGCAGAAGCGTCATCGTTCTCGAGAGATGGCGCTTCAAATGCTTTATGCACTTGACCTGCGGGAGAGTCAGACCCCGGAACAGGCCTTCGAACTATTTTTCGAGGATGAGGACCCGGATATCGAGCAGTACGCGAGGGAGCTCACCATCGGCGCTTGGGGCAGACGTCAGGAGATCGACGACCTCATTCGCGAGCATGTGACCGGCTGGCGTCCGGAGCGGATGGTGGCTGTGGACAGGGCTGCCCTTAGAATGTGCCTGTTCGAGTGTATCCTTGGCAAGTTGGCCCCGGTGCCGGTTGCAATCTCGGAGGCGGTGGAGCTTGCGAAAGTGTTCGGCACCGATGAATCGGGAAAGTTCGTCAACGGAGCTCTGGGGCGCATAGTCCGAAATATTCCGGGGAGCGACCTGGCGGAGGGCGGTGATTCGCATGGCCTCGAGGGCCACGCCGAAGACCCTGACAGTTGACGAGATATCCGCCCTCATAGCGTCCTTCTTCCTTAGGGATCCCGTCATGCAGTCGGTGGGAGTGCGCGGAGAGCTGAGCGAGCTTAAAAGGCACTCCAGCGGGCACGTTTACTTTACGCTTCTCGGCGCGGAGAGCAGGATCTCCTGCGCGCTGTTCAAGAACTACGCCTCCTACGTGCCGAAGTGGCCTCAGAACGGCGACGAGGTGCTGGCGGAGGGGGCCGTTACTGTGTACGCGCCCAGGGGCGCGTACCAGCTGCTGGTCAGGCGGCTTATCCCGCTGGGCAAAGGTGCGGCCGACAGGGCTAGGTTGGAGCTGATGTCTCGACTGGAGGCGGAGGGTCTCTTCTCCCCGGCTTTGAAGCGCCCTCTTCCGACGTACCCGGAGAGGGTGGCCGTGGTTACATCGACGACGGGAGCGGCACTCAGGGACGTCCTCGCAGTAGCCTCCCGAAGGCTGCCGTCCTGCGAGATAGTCATCATACCGGCGGTGGTGCAGGGGTACGAGGCCCCGGAATCGATCGCGTCCGCGCTTGCGCGCCTCGGCATGATAAGGGGTCTCGACTGCGCGATGCTGGTCCGTGGAGGGGGAAGTCGCGACGATCTTGCTCCGTTCGACGACGAGAGGGTGGTCAGGGGGGTGCGCGCCTCGCCCGTCCCCATCGTAACCGGTGTTGGACACGAGATAGACGAGACCCTGGCGGATCTGGCCGCCGATCAGTATGCGCCGACTCCCTCGGCCGCTGCCGAGCGGGTTTTTCCCGACAGGCGGGCTCTGTTGCGCCTGCTGGATCACAGGTCGGCATCCGCGAAGTCCGCGCTGGAGCTGGCGTTTTCGAGGTCGCAGCGATCGATCGACTCGATGCTGTCGAGGACGGCGAGGTCGGTGGAGAGGGGGATATCGGGGGCGGATTCCACCCTTCGGCTGTTCTCGACGAAACTGATCTCCTCGGCTGACCGCGCTATGTCGGAGGCCAGGGAGAGGCTGGCAGAGTGCGCCGCCTCCCTCGACGGGCTGTCGCCCCTTAGGGCGATGGGGAGGGGGTACATCGTGTGCGAGAAGGACGGGGTACCGGTCCTGAGCGCGGCCGAGCTGCGGGAGAGGGACATGCTGCGCCTGCGGTTCAAGGACGGGGAGGCCGGAGCGTCCGTCACCTCGTCCATGGTGATGTGATGCTTCCTCCGGCCATTTCCTGGGTCGAGGGCCGTCTTCGTCTGCTCGACCAGAGAAGCCTGCCGACCTCGGTCGAGTTCATTGACTGCGAACGCGCCGAGGACGTGGCGATCGCCATAGAGACGCTTGCGGTACGCGGCGCTCCCGCGATCGGGATAGCCGCCGCCTACGGGGTGGCCCTCGAGGCGCGAAGAGGGCGGTCACAAGCCTTGGCGGCGTGCGACCGGCTCGCATTGACCAGGCCGACCGCGGTAAACCTGTTCTGGGCGTTGCGGCGAGTGAGGGAGCGCATGGAGACGGTTCCGGGCTCCGGGCTGTTCGATGCGGTACTGGGCGAGGCCGTGGCCATTCACGAAGAGGACCGGGAGGGCAACATCTCGCTGGGCAGAGCCGGAGCGGAGCTGCTGCCCGACGACTGCCGGGTGCTGACTCACTGCAACGCGGGGGCTCTCGCCACCGGGGGGCACGGCACGGCCCTCGGGATCGTCCGCTCCGCGAGAGACGCCGGGAAGAGGGTCAAGGTGTACGCCTGCGAGACCAGGCCGCTGCTGCAGGGGGCCAGGCTTACGGTATGGGAGCTGGTGCAGGACGGAATAGACACGACACTGGTGTGCGACTCCATGTCCGCCAGCCTCATGAGCTCCGGCAGCCTGGACGCCGTCATTGTCGGGGCGGACAGGATAGCGGCCAACGGAGACACGGCCAACAAGATCGGCACATGCACTCACGCGGTGCTGGCCAAGCACTTTGGCATCCCATTCTACGTGGCCGCGCCGCTGAGCACCTTCGACCGGTCGCTGACGTCCGGGGAGGCCATCCCCATCGAGGAGCGGTCCGCCGACGAGGTGCAAAGACTGCCTTCGGGCGGAATGCTGCCGGATTACTATTCCGTCTGGAATCCGGCGTTCGACGTCACCGGGGCCTCTTTGATCACCGCGATCATCACCGAGAAGGGCGTGATCTTCCCCCCCTTCGGGGAGGGCATCGCGTCGTTGTTATCCCGACAGGAGGATTAGTACAAATGGATTACAGGATCGCTGACATAGCACTCGCCCCGTCCGGCGAGAAGAAGATCGAGTGGGCTCGACGGTACATGCCCGTCCTCGACAGGCTCCGGGAGAAGTACACCAAGGAGCGCCCTCTCGACGGGTTGACCATCTCGGCCTGTCTTCACCTCGAGGCCAAGACCGCCTGCCTGCTCATCCTAATGAAGGATCTGGGCGCCAGGGTGGTCGCGGCGGGCAGCAACCCGCTCTCCACCCAGGACGACGTCTGCGCCGGGCTGGTGACTAACGGAGTCGCGGTGTTCAGCAGGAACGGTATGACGACCGACGAGTACTTCGAGAACGCCCGGGCTGCTCTATCCGCAGGGCCGGACGTGGTGGTGGACGACGGGGCCGACCTGTGCGCCCTGCTGCACACCGAGATGAAGCACCTGCTCCCCGGCGTGCGGGGCGGCTGCGAGGAGACCACCTCGGGCGTCAAGCGCCTACGGTCGATGGCCGCGCAGGGGGTGCTGGCGTTCCCGATGATCTCCGTGAACGACGCCCACAGCAAGTACCTGTTCGACAACCGCTACGGCACGGGGCAGTCGGTCATGGACGGAGTCATGAGGACGACCAACATGCTGATGGCGGGAAAGACCGTAGTCATAGTCGGCTACGGCTGGTGCGGTCGCGGCGTGGCGATGCGGGCATCGGCCATGGGCGCGAGGGTGATAGTCACTGAGATAGATCCGCACCGTGCGTTCGAGGCATTGATGGACGGCTACGAGGTGACAGGGATGGACGAGGCGGCGCCCAGGGGCGATATCTTCCTTACGCTGACGGGTAACACCAGGGTGATCCGCGGCGAGCATTTCGAGATGATGAAGGACGGGGTGCTGCTCGGCAACGCTGGGCACTTCGACGTCGAGATCTGCAAGAAGGACCTGGCGAGGCTGGCGGTCTCGGTGGAGGAGTCCCGGCCGGGCGTCCAGACCTACGTGATGAAGGACGGCCGCAGGCTTCACCTGCTGGGCGAGGGGCGGCTGGTCAACCTGGCCTGCGCGGACGGACACCCGGTCGAGATAATGGACCTGAGCTTCGCCCTGCAGCTCGAATCCTCGATCTACATGTCAAGGCACACCATGAAGCCAGGCATATACGACGTGCCGGCCGAGATAGACAGGGCGGTAATGGAGGTCAAGCTGGACTCGCTCGGGATTAGGCTGGACAGGATGACCCCGGAGCAGACGGAGTACATGAAGAGCTGGGTGGAGTAGGATGGCGGTTCTGTTCAAGGATATGCTTGCAGTTGATGGAGACATGCAGCGCGGTAGGTTCTGCTCCGTCAGGGTGGAGGACGGGCGGATTTCCGCCTTGGCCGACAATCTGGCCCCCCTTCCGGGCGACGAGGTCGTCGACGGGAGGAGGCGCATGGCGCTCATCCCGGGTTTTGTCAACGCCCACACCCACGCGGCCATGTGCCTGCTTCGGGGCATCGGCGAGGAGGCGCCCCTCAAGGAGTGGCTGGAGGACAAGATCTGGCCCGCGGAGGCCAGATTGACCCCCGAGCATATCCACTGGGGGACTAAGGCGGCCCTTCTGGAGATGGCCGCCAACGGGACGACGGCGTTCGCCGACATGTACTTCGAGATGGACGGCGTGATCAAGGCCGCGCTGGAGGCCGGGGTGCGCTGCGCGGCATGCCGCGGCATAGTCGGCGACGACGAGAGCAAATTGAAGGAAGGAATTCAGCTCGCCGAGACGTGGAAAGGGCACAGGGACATGGTCTCAGTGCAGCTGGGGCCGCATGCGCCCTACACGGTGCCTCCTGCGGCGATGCGCAAGATCTGCGAAGCGGCCGCGAAGCGGTCGCTGGGGGTGCACTTTCACTTTCTTGAGGCGGAGTGGGAGCTGTCCTACCTCAGGGACGAGCTCAAGATGTCGGTCGGCGAGTACCTGGAGTCCACCGGGCTGCTCGACGTCCCCTACGCCATCCTGGCCCACTGCGTGTGGCTGGACCCGGAGGTGGTCGGGGCGGCGGACTTCTCCAGGATCACTATCGCCCACAACCCCAACAGCAACCTGAAGCTCGGCAGCGGCGTCATGGATCTGACAGGCCTGGCGGCGAGGACTGGCAAGATCGCGCTGGGCACGGACGGGGCCGCGAGCAACAACCGCCTGGACATGTGGGGGGAGATGCGCTGCGCCGCGCTGCTGCACAAGGGGATACAGAAGGACCCGACGGCCCTGTCCGCTCGCGATGCGCTTCGCATGGCGACGTACGAGGGGGCGGCGGGGCTCGGTTTCGAGAAGAATGGCCTTATCCGGGAGGGTTGGGCGGCCGACCTGGTGCTGGTGGACCTCGACGGGCCTCACTACCTGGGGATCGACGAGGACAACGCGGCGCTGTTCATCGTCTACGCTGGCTCGTCCGCCGACGTTAACGGCACGATGGTGGCCGGCAGATGGGTGTATCGCGACGGGAAATATCCGCGTCTTGACCGCGACGAGATTATCGAACGGGCCGCCGGTATCAGGGCGAGCCTGCTCTCATAGGGGAGGAAGAGAGAATAATGCAGTGGAGATCGGGCAGAGATTTACGTTCCTTGTTCATTGACTTCTGGGTGTCCAAGGGGAGCAGGCACGTCCCCAGCTTCTCGCTGATTCCCGACGATCCTTCGCTGCTCTTCACCATCGCCGGGATGGTCCCCTTTAAACCCTACTACCTTGGGATACGGACGCCCGAGTCGCCAAGGGCTGTTACGGCCCAGAAGTGCGTCCGGACCAACGACATAGAGAACGTCGGGCATACGGCCCGCCACCACACCTTCTTCGAGATGCTCGGCAACTTCGCCTGGGGGGACTATTTCAAGAGGGAGGCGATAACCTGGGCGTGGGAGTTCCTCACGGAGGTCGCGGGGCTGGAGCCGGAGCGCATGCACGCCACCATCTACCTCGACGACGAGGAGGCCTACGATGTGTGGCACAGTGATGTGGGGCTCCCCGACGACAGGATCTCCCGCTTCGACAAGGACGCCAACTTCTGGTTCATGGGGACCCAGGGGCCCTGCGGGCCTTGCTCGGAGATCATGTACGACCAGGGGCCCGAGTTCTCCTGCGGGAGGCCGGATTGCGCGGTCGGGTGCAGCTGCGACAGGTACCTTGAGATCTGGAACCTGGTCTTCACCCAGTTCGATCTGCAGAAGGACGGGACGCTGGTCCCGCTGCCTAAGAAGAACATAGACACCGGAATGGGGCTGGAGCGCCTCGCCTCCGTGGTGCAGAGGGTCCGCACCGACTTCGAGACGGACCTGTTCCGTCCGCTGATCGACAGGGCCTGCACGCTCGGCGGCATAAGGTACGGCGACAGCCCGAAGAACGACCTCGCGGCAAGGGTCATCGCGGACCACGTCCGCTCGGTGGTGTTCATGATCGCGGACGGGATACTCCCCTCCAACGACGGGCGCGGATACGTGCTGCGCCGGCTGCTTCGACGCGCCGCCCGCTTCGGACGCCTGCTTGGGGTCGAGCGCCCCTTCCTGGTGGATTTCATACCCGACGTGGTAAGCCTGATGGGAGATCCGTACAGGGAGATAGTGGACAACCGGCTGATGGTCGAGCAGATTATCAACGTCGAGGAGAAGCGCTTCGGGCGGACCCTGCAGCAGGGGACGGAGCTGCTGGAGTCCGAGATGTCCCGCCTGCGCGCCTCGGGCGGGAGCGTTCTGTCGGGTGAGGTCGCCTTCGAGCTGTACGACACCTACGGATTCCCACCGGAGCTCACGGACGAGATGGTCCAGGAGAACGGTTTTACGATGAACCGCCCGGAGTTCGACGTGCAGATGAAGGCCCAGCGGGAGCGGGCCAGGGCGTCGAGCAAGCAGAAGAGGAGCGAGATGACAGGCGACGTGTACAACGAACTGAACGAGGAGCTCGGGGACACGGAGTTCATCGGCTACTCGGACTGTTCGTCTCTGTCCGTCGTGGAGGCGCTGATAGTTGACGGAGCCCGGGTGGACTCGATCTCGTCCGGGAAGAGTGGAGAGGCGGTGCTCGACCGCACTCCGTTCTACGCGGAGAAGGGCGGTCAGGTCGGGGACACCGGGATGCTCAGCGGCGACGGCTTCAAGGTCGAGGTCCTCGACACGGCGACCCGCGGCAAGGGATTGACGGTTCACATGATCAGGGTCGCGGAGGGCACGCTCGAGGTCGGCGCCTCCGCGCATGCCTGCGTGAACGCCGAGAGGCTTCGCTCCATCCGCCGCAACCACACCGCGACTCACCTGCTGCACGAATCGCTGTCGCGGGTGCTGGGCGGGCATGTTCGCCAGTCCGGTTCGCTGGTCGGGGAAAGGGGCCTCCGCTTCGACTTCACGCACTTCGAGCCCATGACCAGGGAGCAGATCGACGAGGTTGAGCGCGAGGTCAACCATCGCATACTCGCCAACGAAAGCGTGGAGATCACGGAGACCGACATGGAGCATGCTCGAGCCGAGGGTGCGAAGGCGCTGTTTGAGGAGAAGTACGGAGACGTCGTGCGAGTGGTGAAGGTCCCCGGCTTCTCCGCGGAGCTGTGCGGGGGGTTGCACGTGAACTCCACCGGCGAGATCGGGGTGTTCAAGATTCTCAAGGAGGAGAGCATCGGCTCGGGGACCCGCAGGATATTCGCCGTCACCGGCATGGAGGCACTGCTGGCCTTCCAGCGCTCATGGAAGACCCTGGCGGCTCTGGCCGGGATACTCTCCTCCGATGAATCGAACGTGCAGGAGAAGGTGGAGAACCTCCTGGGCGATGTGAAGTCGCTGTCCCGCGCCATGGAGGAGATGAAGATAAAAACGCTGAGCAGCAGGCTCGAGAGCTCGATTCGCCGCGCCTCGGTCAAGGGGCTCAAGGTGATGTTCGCGCGCTTCGACAACGTGGATGCCGAGACTTTGCGCGAGATGGGAGACAGGCTGCTCAACAGGAGGCAGCGCACGGAAGGAGCCGCCGCGGAGGGGGTCGACGAAGGAGCGGTCGTGGTGCTCGCCTCCGTCGCGGACGGAAATGCGACCATCATCGCGATGGCCGACAAGACAGCCCTCGAGAAGAGAGTGTCGGCCGGAGGGATAGTCAAGGAGGGATCCGCCATCCTCGGAGGCGGGGGCGGTGGAAGGCCCGCGATGGCCCAGGGGGGCGGGAGGAACATCTCGGCGCTGGATGACTTCTTCAAGGCCCTGCCCGGCATTGTGGAGAGGCAAGCCGCGGATGGCGGAAAGGCCGTCGAATGAGGAGACGGGTGCTGGCCCTCGATATCGGATCAGTCCGAATTGGTGTCGCAGTCAGCGATCCCCTGGGGGTGTTCGCCCGGGGGATCGCTGTTCTGCGGGCCGACTCCGACTGGATGGGGGAGCTGGACTCATTGATCCGCGAGTACGACCCGGAGGTGCTGCTGCTGGGGGTGCCGATTCGCACCGGAGGCGACAGGGGGCCGGAGGCGAGGAGGGTGGAGGAGCTGTCGGGCGTGCTCGCAGAGCGCTACCCGTCGGTCAATGTCGTCCTGCACGATGAGCGCTTCTCCACCACAATAGCGACCCGAGCACTGATCGAGGGAGACGTCTCGCGGAGGGACAGGAAGAAGAAGGTGGACATGGTGGCGGCGGCTGTCATCCTCCAGAGCTGGCTGGACCGCGAAGGGGAGTCGCGCGCGCTGTGAACGGCACGGAACTGTCGGGGACGTCCTTGGCGGAGAGCGCGACGAACCGCCCTGCAGCCGTTTCATCGAGGCCCGAGGACGCCAAGCTGACCCCGATGCTTGCCCAGTACTTCGAGTGGAAGGACCGCTACCCGGACTGCATCCTGTTCTTCCGGATGGGGGATTTCTACGAGATGTTCTTCGACGACGCTGTCAAGGCCTCGGCCATCCTGGACATCGCACTCACAGCGAGGGACGCGGAGAAGAGCGTCCCGATGGCGGGGGTGCCGTGGCACTCGGTAAACGGCTACCTGGCAAGGCTGGTTCGAGCCAAGTTCAAGGTCGCCATCTGCGAGCAGGTCACGGAGCCGGGCGGCAGGGGCCTGGTGGAGAGAAGGGTGGTTCGGGTGGTTACCCCCGGTACCTTCGTGCCCGAGGAGGCGGGGTCGGGGGGCAGACTGGCGGCGATCTGCCAGTCGGGCGGGGACCTGGCCGTGGCCCTCCTGTCGGTGGAGACCGGCCGCCTTGAGGCGGGGGTCCTGTCGAGGGCCGAGGCGGGCGCTATCTTGGGGTCTTTCGCGCCCGGGGAGCTGATCCACCCCGCGGGGCTGAACCCGTCGGAGTGGGCCCCGCAGGCGACCGACTACTTCGCGGTGCCTAGGGAGGACGAGTTCTTCAACCCCGTCCTCGGGACCAGGCGTCTTCTTCAGCTCTGGGGGACGACCACCCTGGCCTCCTTCGGGCTAGAGGACGACTCCCCGGCGGCCGGTGCCGCGGCCGCTGCGCTGGAATACCTGTCGGAGACCCAGTTCACGGCCGCCGGCTACATCACGCATGCTCATCCTTTGAGGTCAAGCAACTACCTGTACATAGACCTTCCGACCGCTCTGAACCTGGAGCTGATCGGCAGCAGGGGCGGACGCGAGGAGGGCTCGCCGACCCTGTTCAGGACTTTGAACCACTGCAGGTCGGCCATGGGTAGGCGCACATTGACGGAGTGGCTGCTCAGGCCCCTTGTGGACGTGAGCGGCATCGAGCGCAGGCAGGACGCGGTCGAATGGCTGGTTACAAACAGGGAGGAAAGACGTTCGCTGCGCGACCTGCTAGGCGGTTGCCGCGACGTGGAAAGGTCGTCGTCTCGTCTCAGCCTAGGGACTGGCAACCCGAAGGATCTGGGCGCCATCCGCGACACTCTGTCGCTGCTCCCCTCGCTGCTCTCCCTGTGCGCGGACACCCCCCTCGGCCGCTGGACCGGGGAGCTTGCGGACTTCACAGCGCTCGGGGAAGAGCTGTGCGCGGCGCTCGCGGATGACCTTCCGAGAGGGAAGGCCCAGGGCGGGATCATCCGCGACGGCTACGACGCGGAGCTGGACAGGTGGCGAAGGGTCGAATCGGGGGCCTCCGAGACCATGGACGAATACGTCGACAGGGTGCGCTCCATGACGGGGATCTCGAGGATAAAGGCCGGGTACAGCAGGGTGTTTGGATACTACCTCGAGGTAAGCAGGGCGGCAATGGCCTCCGGCGAGCTACAGATTCCGGACTGGTTCA
>CAYWKH010000024.1:2284-22281 GCA_964458805.1 uncultured Synergistaceae bacterium | reverse complement strand
GCCACGAGGCCCGCGACCTGAGAGGCGACCACGACGGCCGTGACGACTCCGGCGGACGCCACTCCGCACGCGGCGACCTCCAGCGCGAAGACCGCCCCGGCGATCGGGGCGTTGAAAGTGGCCGACAGCCCCGCAGCAGCCCCGGCCGCGATGAGCAAACGCTCGCCGTCTCCAGTGGCGCCCAGGGCGCGAGCCGCCCCCTTCCCCGCCGCCGCGCCGATCTGCACCGACGGGCCGCCCCGTCCGAGCGACATCCCGAGCGCGATGCCGAGGGAACCCGCCGCGAACTTCGCCACTATCACGCGCGGCCAGCTCATGCCCGGCCCCGAGGCGGCGAGCTCGCGCCGAACCTGTACCACCCCTCCCCTCCTGGCCATGGGCTCCCTCTCCATGATCCACCCTATCGCCAGGCCGCCCACCATCCAGACGGGCAACAGGAGCGCGAGGGACGCCGCTCCCCCGGCGAGGGCGCGCATGGACAAAGCCTCCGCTCCGGCCAGCAGCGCCCTGTAGCATACGGAGGCGAGCCCAGCCGCCAGCCCGGCTACGGCCCCGTAGAAGGCCCCTCTGGTCAGAAGGCGCGACAGACGGGGCAGGAGCATGTCCGACTCCTGCCGGCTACCTCTCAAGCAGATCCGCCACCGACTCCAGGTGCTCCCTTATCGGCAGGTTCTGCGGGCACTTCTCCTCGCAGGCGCCGCACTTCACGCAGGCGCTCGCCCTCGCCTCCGGCTTCAGGAAGACCGGGTAGGTAGACCTGGCCTTCTCCAGGTCGTCGAACATGAAGGCCATGTTGTAGCGGTTGAAGCACTCCGGTATGTTGACGCCTGCAGGGCAGGGCAGGCAGTAGCGGCAGCCGGTGCACCCCACCCTCATCCGGTCGCGGTACTCCTCGGCGACGCGGCGCACCATGTCCCGCTCCGCGCCGGTGAGGGAGTTCGAAGTCCCGAGCTCCGCCGTGGCCAGGTTCTCCTCGAGGTCGCTCTCGGTCGTCATCCCGCTGAGCACCACCCCAACCTCCGGGTGGTCCCACACCCAGCGCAGGCCCCAGGCGGCGGGCGAAAGACCGGAGGGGGACTCCCCCCAGATGCGCATGATCGCCTCGGGCACGTTGCGGGCCAGGTTGCCCCCCCTCAGCGGCTCCATGACGATCACGCCGAGCCCGCGCCCGGATGCGTACCTTATGCCCTCCGTCCCCGCCTGGTACTCCGTGTCGAGGTAGTTGTACTGCACCTGGCAGAAGTCCCAGCCCCGGTCGTCCACGATCTCCCTGAAGAGGGGCAGTGCGTCGTGGAAGGAGAAGCCCGTGCGCCTGATTCGCCCGTCGGCGAGCGCCCTGTCGAGGAACTCGCCGTAGCCGTTGCGCCTCACGTTCTCCCACCTGTCGCGGTTCAGGCTGTGGATCAGGTAGTAGTCGATGCGGTCCGTGCGCAGGCACTTGAGCTGCTCGTCCAGGAAGCGGTCCATGTCGGACGGATTCTCCACCAGCCACGAGGGGAGCTTGGTCGCGAGCAGGACCCTCTCGCGGTAGCCGTCCTCCAGCGCGCGACCGACGACCGGCTCGCTCTCGCCGTCGTGGTAGCCCCACGCGGTGTCCACGTAGTTGACCCCCCTGTCGATCGCCGTGCGGATCAGGGCCGAGGCCCGGGGCCCGTCGATCCCGCCCTCCGCGTTCAGCGGCAGGCGCATGCAGCCAAAGCCCAGAATGGACACCCTGTCCCCGGTGCGGGGCATCGTGCGGTACAGCATTTGATACTACCTCCCTCCCAGTCCGGGGGCGCGTCCTTTTCGCGCCTCCCCCGGCGTCTTCTTTTCCTGGTCGGCTACAGGGCCGACAATAGCCTGTCCGGGTAGTTGGTGATCACTATGTCGATCCCCATCTTCTCCAGCTCCAGGGCCCGCTCGGCCGTGTTCACCGTCCAGCAGGCGACCTTGATGCCGCTGTTGTGGACTGTCTTAACCACGCCGGGCTCCACGTAGTCGTGACACGGGTGCAGGCTGCTCAGCCCCAGCCCCTGGCGCCCCCCGTAGGAGAGCGGCGCGATCAGCACCCCCTCGTAAAGCAGCCCCTTCTTCAACTGCGGCGCTATCTTGTGCAGAAGCTTCAGGCTCTTGTGGTTGAACGAGGAGACGATGGTCCTCTCCGCTGCGCCGTACTTCGCTACAAGCGACGCGACCAGCTCCTCCAGCCCCGGCCGGTCGTCCGGGCGGCTCTTCATCTCCACGTTCAGCGTCATGTCCTTCGGCAGCCTCTCGAACAGCTCCTCCAGGCGCGGCACGCGAGCCCCCGCAAACTTCGGGCCGAACCACGACCCGGCGTCAAGGGAGCGAATATCCGAGTAATCCATGCCCCGCACCTCGCCCGAGCCGTTTGTTGTGCGATCCACCGTCCAGTCGTGGATGACCGCGGCCACCCCGTCGCGCGTGAGCTGCACGTCGAACTCGAACCCGTGACACCCCTGTTCGACCCCCAGCTCGAAGGCCGGCAGAGTGTTCTCCGGCGCGTATCCCGACGCCCCTCTATGTCCCAGGACCAGCATGGCCGTCACCCCAGCAGCCCCGGCAGGAACAGGGTCAGCGCCGGGATGTACGTGACGATCAGCAGAGCGGCGATGAGCGCTATGATGAACGGTATGCTCTCCCTGACGAAGTCCGGGATGGACACGCCGGTTATCGAGCAGGTGGTGAACATCATCGACCCGAACGGCGGCGTTATCCCGCCGATCATGATGTTGACGATTATCACCAGGCCGAAGTGGATCGGATCGACGCCCAGTCCCGTGACCACCGGTACGAACAGCGGCGCGAGAATGATCATCAGCGCGCCCCCTTCGAGGAACATCCCCAGGATGAGCAGCAGGATGTTGATCACCATCAGCATGGCGTACTTGTTGGACGCGACGTCGAGCAGCAGCTTCGCCATGCTCTGCGGTATGCGCTCCCAGCTCATGTAGTAGCCGAACACCGACGCTGCCACTATGACCAGCAGCACCGTGCTGGTGCCGTAGACGGTGTCCTTCAGTATCTCGACGAAGTGCGACAAGCGCAGCTCCCGGTAGACGAAGAAGCCCACCAGGACGCAGTAGACCACCGCCACCGCGCCCGCCTCCGTAGGGGTGAACACCCCGAAGCGAAGGCCCAGGATGATGCCAAGCGGCATGAACAGCGCCCAGCCGGAGTGCCTCAGCTGCGCCAGCATCTCACGGCCGGTGGCCCGCCTCTCCCGCGACGGCCTGTACCCCCTCCTCCTGGAGATGAAGTGCACCGCCAGCATCAGGGAGCAGCACATGATCAGGCCGGGAACGTACCCCGCCATGAAGATCTTGTCCACGGAGACGCGGGCGATCAGGGCGTAGATTATCAGGTTGATGCCGGGCGGTATGACCGGCGAGATCGCGGACGAGGCGGCGGTTATCGCCGCGGAGAACGCCTTGTCGTACCCCCTCGCGACCATCTCCGGCACGAGGATCTTGCTCTCCATCGCGGCGTCGGCGTTGGCCGAGCCGGTGACTCCCCCCATGAGTGTGCTGAGCATGACGTTCACCTGGGCCAGCCCCCCTGTCATGTGTCCGGTGAGCACGTCGGCCATGCTCATGAGGCGCGTGCTGATGCCGGCGTAGTTCATGACCGATCCCGCCATTATGAAGAACGGGACGGCCAGCAGCGGGAACGATGCGGTGCTCGTGATGAAGCGCTGCAGGATAAGGTCCACCGGGCTGCCCGTGTTTATGAAGGTGAAGTAGGACAGGGCGGCGCCGAACAGGGCGAACGCGATCGGGATGCCGGAGAAGTAGAGCACGAAGACGACGGCTACAGGCAGGAACTCCATCAGGCGACCTCCTCCGCGGGCATGCCGCCGCGCAGCTCCTCGACCAGGAAGCCGACCGAGTGGATCGTCATAAGGGCGAAGCCTACCAGGACCGCCGAGCTGACGTAGCTGGACGAGATGCCGAGCACCGCGGTGGGCTTTATCGACGAGGCCCGCACGAAGACGACGCTCAGGTAGACTATATACGTGTTGATGACGATCATGACGAGGTGGGCCAGCATCCTGACCGGCCTCTTCAGCGGCTTGGGGGCCAGCTTTGAGAAGAGGTCTATGCTTATGTGCATCTTGTGCTTGTGGCAGGCCGCGGCCCCCACGAACACGCTCCAGACGAACGAGATGGTGGCCACCTCCTCCGACCAGAATATCCCCCTGTTGAGCACATATCGAAAGAAGACGTTCACTATGACCATGCTCACGGTAATGCTTATGAAGAAGGCGCTGACTATCTCCTCGGCGTGCGCGAGGATGGCGCGCATTTTAATTTTCATGGCAGGCAACCCCTCGTGGAATAAATCCGCGGCAGGGCGGGAGGACCCTGCCGCGCTTCTTGCTTAAGCTACCCTTCTTCAGTCCTCGCGGCCCTGGCTACAGCCTCTCCCTGATCTTCGCCAGCTCCTCCTGGAGCCTGTCGTAGATGCCGGGGGTCAGGCCGGGGAAGGTGTCGTAGATGCTCTTGGTGGCCTCGACGAAGGCCTTCTTGTCCACCTCGTTGAACTTGACTCCGTAGGACTCGAGCTTCTCAGTGACCTCTCCGAGGTCCCTCTTGCCGATCTCGACCATCTCGAGCGCGCCCTTGGCGAACTCGTCGGCTATTATCTCGCGGTACTCCTCGGGGATCTTGTCCCACACCTCGGTGGAGATGTAGACCCCGCAGGTGCCGAGGAAGTGCTGGGTGCGGGCGACGTTCTTCAGCAGCTCGTAGACCTTGGTGCCGATGTTGGTGAACTCCGAGCCCTCGATCCCGTCGACTATGCCCTGCTGCACGCCGGGAAGGGTCTCGGCCCAGGGAAGGGGGGTGACCGTCGCGCCCATGGCGGTCAGGGTCTGGATGAAGAGCTGGCTGCCGGGGGTGCGGATCTTCACGCCCTTGAGGTCCTGCGGCCTCTCGACAAGCTTGTTGGTGATGACGTTGCGGAAGCCGAACACGTACTCGAGCGCCAGGATCTTGATCCCCTTCTCCTCCGCCCTCTTGATCATGTCCTGCACGAGGTCGGTCTTGATCATCTCGACGTACTCGTCGTAGGAGTTGTAGAGCATCGGCCCCACCAGCGCTATGAAGTCCGGGACGTAGTCGCCGACGTAGGACGGGTCCTCCGCCGAGATGAAGTCGGCGCCTCGGACCACCTGCTCCAGCCCGTCCTTGTAGACGGCGATCTGGGCCTGCGGGAAGGTCTGGATCTCGATCGCGCCGTTGGTCCTCTTGAGGATCCTCTCGGCGACCCAGTCCATCGACTTGGTGAGCTGCTCGTCGGGGGAGAAGACGTGGCTCAGCCGAAGCACCAGCTTGTAGTCGGAGGCTGAGGCGATCCCCGCCGCACCCATGAGCACGCAGATCATCACTATGAATCCCAGTACCGCCCTTCTTTTCATTACGACACTCTCCTTCAGCATGATGTGGCGCACCCGAGGCGACCGCGCGTCTCGCGGCACGTGCGGCCCGTGTCTCATATCTACCCTGTTTCAGGTCTCCTGTCAACCGTCGCCTGCAAAACCGCGCCTCGTTACTCCGCCTCTCCGGTCAGTATGCCCTCAAGCGCCAGGAGCAGCTCCTCGGCCCCGTCTCCGTCCGCGGACAGGGTCACTACGTCCCCCTTCGAAACTCCGAGCGACATCACGGACAGGATGCTCTTCGCGTTGACCTGCTTGCCGCCCCTCTCAATAGTCACAGCGCCCGGCAGGGACGCGGCGGCCTGGACGAACCTCGCCGCGGGGCGAGCGTGCAGGCCGTGCGGGTTAAGAACCGCAACCTCTCTGTTCATGCGGTCACCTCCCGGGCCTCGAGGTCTCGGGAGGCGATTATGTCCACTCCAGTGCCGCAGGCATCGGCCAGGATCACCTGCCCGATCCTCACCGGGGCGGGGACTGTCAGGCCGGCCACCTCGCGCGATATGTCGAACAGGCGGCTCTTGGGCGCGGGGCCCCGGCTTCGCACCGGGCAGACCGGCAACCTCCCCCCCGACACGCGCACGGTGGTGGCGAACACCCTGGTCGGGTTCCTCACCTCGTCCCTGGCGAACTCCAGCGCGCGCGGGCAGGAGTTGCCCTCGACCGACTTCACCTCGTCCCCGTCGGCGGTCACTTTTATGTCGCAGCCCACGGGGCATCTCACGCAGATCATGCTCATCACTCGCGTCTCCACGGGCATCACACCTCCTCGGCGTCCACTACGATCTCGGTCACGTCGTCCGGCAGGGCCGCCAGGGCCTCCCTGGCAAGGCGCACCTCGTTCATCTCCCCCGGCCTCGCGTAGCGCTCGCGGCGCTCGTAGAGGCCGTGGTCCGCGAAGACGCGGCATCGCCTCTCGATGGGCCGGGTCACCCGGAAGTATACCGTGGCGTCCGCGCCTCCGGTGACGTAGTGCGGGGAGAACAGCCTTACGTTCTTCCCTCCGCGGATGGCCAGTCGCCTGGCCGGCTTCGGCAGCGCCCCGGCGGCGTAAAGGGCCGCGTTGCGCCCCGCCGCCACCCCCTCCTGGCTGACCCAGTCCGCCAGGTCGTAGACTATGACCACGTTGCCGGCCGCGAAGATGGACGGTCGGGTGGTCTGGTAGAGCTCGTTCAGAATCGGCCCGCCGGACACGGGGTGGATCTCGGCCCCGGCCATGCGGGAGAGCTCGTTCTCCGGTATGAGGCCGACCGCCAGCAGCATGGTGTCGCAGGGGACGAACCTCTCGCTGCCGGGCACCGGCTTTCTGTCGCCGTCCAGCTCCACCACGGTCACTCCCTCTAGCCTGTCGTGCCCGTGCACCCGGACGACCGAGTGATTAAGATAGAAGGGTATTCCGTAGTCGTCCAGGCACTGGGCTATGTTGCGCCTCAGTCCGCCGGCCCACGGCATTATCTCGAACACCGCCTCGACCTTCGCCCCCTCCCAGATCATCCTGCGGGCCATGATCAGGCCGATGTCGCCGGAGCCGAGTATGACCGCCCTGTTTCCGGGCATGTACCCCTCCATGTTGACGAAGCGCTGGGCCGTGCCCGCGGTGTAGATCCCCGCCGGACGGCTGCCGGGGATGTTTATCGCCCCCAGCGGCCTCTCCCGGCACCCCATCGCCAACACCGTCGCCCCGGAGGTCACGCGGAATACGCCCCTGTCGGGGTTCATGACGTCGAGCGACCCGTCGGGGTGCGCGCCGAAGACCATGGAGTTGGTCATGAACTCGACGCCGGCCTCGCGGGCCCTCTCTATCCAGCGGTGCATGTACTCGGGGCCGGTGAGCTCCTCCTTGAATGTGTGCAGGCCGAAGCCGGGGTGGATGCACTGCTGCAGGATGCCGCCGAGGTCCCAGTCGCGCTCTATGACGAGCACCCTCCCGGCCCCGGCCTCCCTGGCGCCTATGCCGGCCGCGACTCCGGCCGGGCCCGCGCCCACCACCGCCACGTCCACTTGGATATCGCTCATCTCCCCGCCCCCTTGAACCAGTAGTCCTTCGTCCTGCCGACCAGCAGGCGCGAGTGCCCGCCGTGGCGAGTGACCTCCTCGGGCGATATGCCGAGCTCGCGCGCGAGTATCGCGACCACGCGCGGGCCGCAGAATCCTCCCTGACAGCGCCCCGCGCCCGCCCTGGTCCAGATCTTCACGGCCGCCACGGTGCGCGCTCCCCTCCTTATCGCCTCGACTATCTGAGCCTCGGTGACAGTCTCGCAGCGGCAGACGATCTGCGCGTAGCGGGGGTCCTCCGCCGCGAGGCGGGCCTTCTCCTCCGCCGGCAGGGACTCGAAACGGGGGATGTGCCTCCTCTCCGGCACGAAGGAGGCGTTGGGGGCAAAGGTCAGGCTGTCGGACAGGGCGTCCTTCATCATCTCCACGACGCGCCTGGCGATCGACGGCGCGCTCGTGAACCCGGGCGACTTGATCCCGGCGACGTTGACGAATCCACGCGGGGAGTCCAGCGGTCCTATGACGAAGTCGCCTGCGTCGGCGCTCGCCCTGAGCCCGGAGAAGGTGGTGATCGCCATGGCGGGCGTGATCGACGGCACCAGGCTTCGCGCCCCCTCCGCCACGTCGTCCAGCCCCCTCCGCGTCGTGGAGGTGTCCGTCCGGCTCTCCTGCACCTCGGAGGTGGGACCTATCAGCAGGTTGTTCTCCGCGGTGGGCGCCACGGTTATCCCCTTCCCCTTCTCGGTCGGGCAGGGGAAGAAGAAGGAGTGCACCAGCCTCCCGTAGTTCTTGTCGAATATGTAGTACTCCCCCCTGGTCGGGTTGATGGAGAAGGATTCGTCGCCTGCCATCCTCGCCACCAGGTCGGAGTCCACCCCGGCGGCGTTGACCACGCAGCGCGTCCTGAACAGGCCGCGGCTCGTGATCGCCCCGGCTACCTCCCCTCCGTCGTCGGACAGGGCCAGACCCTTCAGCTCGGTCTCCAGGAACAGCTCCGCTCCGTTCTGCTGGGCGTTGTCCATGAAGGCGAGGACCGCCTCGAAGTTGTTGACTATGCAGCCGGTGGGCGCGCGCAGGGCGTACTTTATGCCGGGGTTCACGTTCGGCTCCGCCGAGCGAAGCTCGTCGCCGCCTATGATCTCGAGCCCCGTGACCCCGTTGCTCCTCCCCTGGTCGAGCAGGATCTCCAGGTGCTTGAGATCCCTCTCGTCGAAGCCGCACACGTAGGACCCGCGATTCTGCAGGGTGATGTCCAGCGGCCCGGCCAGCTCGCGGTACAGGCTGTTGCCCGGCGCGCACAGCGAGGCCTTCAGCGTCCCCGGCTTATCGTCGTAGCCCGCGTGGATCATGGCGCTGTTGGCCCGGCTGGCCCCGGACGGTATGTCAGCCGCCCTGTCGATCACGGCGATCTTCAGGTCGTAGGCGGACAGCTCCCTGGCCAGGGCGGCCCCGACTATGCCCGCTCCTACTACGACGATATCGTAAGTTTTATCCGTCAACTTCGCAAACACCTCCATACCACGCGCAAAGGGAGAAGGGCGCGTACCACGTGCAGTGTACGCCCATCTCCCTCTGTCGCGCGGTGCGATCTATATCGGCTTCGTTTCACGGGGCGCGCCGCCCGCCTCGCGGCGAGCGGCGCACTTGCCTAGAGCCACCCCTTGGACTTCTCGATGGCCTTCTTCCAGCCGCCGTACATCTCCTCGCGCTTCTCCGCCGGCATGGCCGCCGAGAACTCCTTGTCGACCTTCCAGTGCTTGCGCAGCTCGTCGGTGCTCTTCCACAGGCCGGTGGCCAGGCCCGCGGCATAGGCGGCGCCCAGCGCGGTGGTCTCGTTCACCACCGGGCGAACAACCGGCACGCCCAGGATGTCGGCCTGCATCTGCATCAGCAGGTTGTTCTTCACCGCGCCTCCGTCGACCTTGAGCGCCTTAAGGGGCACCCCGGAGTCGGCGTCCATCGCGGCCTGCACGTCGCGGGTCTGGTAGCAGATGCTCTCCAGCGTGGCGCGGATGACGTGCTCCTTCGTTATGTAGCGGGTAAGCCCGAGGATCGCGCCGCGGGCGCTCATATCCCAGTAGGGGGCGTACAGGCCGGAGAATGCGGGGACGAAGTAGATGCCGCCGCTGTCCTCGACCTTGCTCGCGAACCACTCGGAGTCGGGGGCGTCGTCGAACAGGCGCAGGTTGTCGCGCAGCCACTGGACGGCGGCGCCTGTGATGGCGATGGAGCCCTCGAGCGCGTATGTGGCCTTGCCCTCCTCGAGCCCGTAGGCCACCGTCGTCAGGAGCCCGTTCTTCGAGCGGACCGGCTTGTCGCCTATGTTGAGCAGCATGAAGCAGCCCGTGCCGTAGGTGTTCTTAGCCTCGCCGGTGCTGTAGCAGGCCTGTCCGAACAGGGCCGCCTGCTGGTCGCCGAGTATCCCGGCGACCGGTATCCTCGCGCCGAAGGGGCCCTCCTCGGGGGTGTAGCCGTAGACGTGGCTGCTCGGCTTTATCGCCGGGAGCATGGCCTCGGGCACTCCGAGGAAGTCCATCATCTCCTTGTCCCACTTCAGGGTCTCTATGTTCATGAGGAGGGTCCGGGACGCGTTGGTCACGTCGGTCACGTGCACTCCGCCGTTCGGGCCGCCGGTGAGGTTCCAGGTGACCCAGGTGTCGATGTTGCCGAACAGGACCTCGCCCCTCTGGGCCTTCTCGCGCACACCAGGGACGTTGTCGAGTATCCACTTGATCTTGGTGCCCGAGAAGTAGGGGCTTATGACCAGCCCGGTCAGGTCGTTGACCTTCTTCTCCCAGCCCGGCTTCTTCTGCCACTCCGCGCAGAAGTCCTGCGTCCTCATGCACTGCCAGACTATCGCGTTGTAGACCGGCTTCCCGGTGGCCTTGTCCCACACCACGGTGGTCTCGCGCTGGTTGGTGATGCCGATCGCGCCGATGTCCGCGGGTTTCACGCCGTTCTTGTCGACGACCTCGCGGATTACGTCCTGCACCCTGGACCAGATCTCCATCGGGTTGTGCTCCACCCAGCCCGGCTTCGGATATATCTGCTCGTGCTCCATCTGGTGGGAGTTCTTCGGAGTGCCCTCTAGGTCGAAGACAATGGCCCTGCTGCTTGTAGTCCCCTGGTCGATAGCTACAACGTACTTTTTCTCTGACATTGCGCTGCCTCCTGTCTTGGGTTTTTCTGTATCGGGTCTGTCCGTGCCTGGTATGCCGGTCGCCGTCGCGTCCGCCTCCGGGATGGCTCTCTCCGGGGCGGGCGCCGCCGGCCTCTCCGTCTCGGTCTTATCGTGGCTTGAGAAGAGCCTGCTGAACCAGTTGACCACGACTTCACCGCCTCCTTTGCCTGAATTTTCGTCACGGGAGCTTCTTCAGCCCTGCGGCCTCCTCCACCACCGCGGCCAGCCCCTCGAGGGAGCCGCCCATAAGCGCAGCGACCGCCGCCATGAAGGCCCCCTCCAGGATCGGGCCGTCGGCGATCATCACCCTGTTGGCTCGCTCGCCCAGTATCTCCAGGGCCGTTCGCGCGGTGAGCACCGCGCTCCCGAGGTCCGGTACCACCAGGACCCCTTCCGCCCTGGACAGCAGATCCTCCAGGGCGGCGAGCACCTCCGTGACCGAAGTCCCGAGCCCGCCGTCCTCCGTCCCGCCGCAGGCAGCGATGGGCACGTCGGGGCCGCCCATCTGGGAGGCTATCTCGGCGATGCCGCGGGCCGCCTGAGCGCTGTGGGAGAGCACCAGTATGCCGTTCACGCGGTCTCCTCCCTGGCCGTCTCCAGTATCGCCGACAGGATCAGGAATACCGAGGTCGCTCCGGGGTCCTGGTGACCCGCCGAGCGCTCGCCCAGGTAGCTGGCCCGTCCTTTGCGCGCCACCAGCGGGATGGTGGACTCCATCCCCGTCCGTGCCGCCTCAACGGCGGAATCGAGCGCCGCCTCCAGGGGCAGGCCCTCGGACGCCGCCCTCCTGAGTGCCTCCACGGCCGGGGTCAGGGAGTCGACCATGGTCTTGTCCTGGAGGTTGGCCCTGCCGAGGGCCACAACCCCCTTCAGCCCCTCCTCCACCGCCTCCGCGAGCAAGGGGGTGTCCAGCTCCCCCCTCCCGGCCAGCCTGGACGACATCTTCATGAACATCGTGCCGTACAGCGGCCCCGATGCGCCGCCCACGCTGCCCATGAGGGTCATCCCGACATCCTTCAGGACGGCGCCCAGATCGGCGTAGGACCCCGCGGCCAGCCTGTCGTGGACCTTCTGAAAGCCGCGGTTCATGTTTATGCCGTGGTCCGCGTCCCCGATCGCCGAGTCGAGCTCCGTGAGGTAGTCCTTGTTCGCCGCCAGCGATCTCCCTACCGCGTCGAGGGCCTTTATCACTCCCTGGATATCCAGTTTCATGCCGGGGCGCCTACCTCCCCCAGCGAAGCCCCGCTGTCTCGACCGGGGCGTCCCATAGGGCCTTCATCTCTTCGTCCAGCTTGAGCAGGGTGATCGAGAACCCCTGCATCTCTAGGCTGGTTATGTAGTTGCCGACCAGCGAGCGAGCTATCCTCAGCCCCTTCCCCGCCAGGAAGCCGGCGAGGTCGTTGTAGGCGAGGTACAGCTCCATCTGGGGCGTCCCGCCCATGCCGTTGAGGAACGCGAGCACCTCGTCCCCCGCCTTGAACGGGAGGTCTGCGACTATCGCCTCCGCCATCATCTCCACGATCTCCTTCGCGGGCTGGAGCTTCATGCGCCTGCGCCCCGGCTCCCCGTGGATTCCTATGCCTATCTCCATCTCGTCCTCGCCAAGCTCGAACGTGGGCTTGCCCGCCGCCGGCACCGCGCAGGACGTCAGGGCCATCCCCATGGACCTTACCTGGCTGTTGACCCTCTCGCACAGGGATTTCACCTCCGCGAGGGATCCTCCGGCCTGGGCCTTTGCGCCAACGATCTTCTCTATGAGGACCGTCCCGCCCACGCCGCGGCGCCCAGCGGTGTACAGGGAGTCCTGCACTGCGACGTCGTCGTCGACCACGACCTGTTCCACCGCTATTCCTTCGCCCGCGAGCATGTCGGCCGCCATCTGGAAGTTCATCACGTCGCCGGTATAGTTCTTCACTATGAAGAGGACGCCCTTGCCGCCATCCACGGCCTTCGCGGCCTCGTACATCTGGTCCGGGGTCGGGGAGGTGAAGACCTCGCCCGGGCAGGCAGCGTCGAGCATGCCGTACCCCACGTAACCGCCGTGCAGCGGTTCGTGCCCGCTCCCGCCGCCGGAGACCACCGCCACCTTGTCGCCCGGAGCGTCCGCCCGGAGCACCGCCTTCACCGACGGGTGCAGCTTCACCAGGCAAGGGTGGGCTGCGGCCAGGCCGGCCAGCGACTCCACCACGACGTCGTCAACCCTGTTAAGCAGTTTTTTCAAAAAGAAACGCCTCCTTTCGAGAAGCGGCCTTCAGCGCGCGGCGGAGGACACCCCCGCCGCGCGGTAGTCCGGTGTAAATGGCGGGCTACATCACCCCGAGGGCGTGGGCGATGAAGTATGCTATCGCGCCTCCCACCATCGGCCCCACCACCGGGATCCAGGAGTAACCCCAGTCCGAGTCTCCCTTTCCGGCTATGGGCAGTATGAAGTGGGCGATCCTCGGTCCAAGGTCGCGGGCCGGGTTGATCGCGTAGCCGGTGGGTCCGCCGAGCGCCATTCCTATCACCATGACCAGCCAGCCGACCATAAACGGGCCGAATCCCGGGGCAAGGCCGCCGAGGGCCTCCTTGACGCCGGGGGAGAAGATGAACATGATGGGGACAACCAGGAAGATGGTGCCTATCATCTCGGTTATGAAGTTGTTGACCGGGTTCCTGATCGCCGGGGCCGTGGAGAACACCGCCAGCTTGAGCCCCTTGTCCTCGGTGGCCTCCCAGTGGCCGAGGTAGGCGAGCCATACGACCACGCCGGCCAGTATGCCGCCCGCCACCTGGGCGAGCATGGTCATCACCGCGTGCTGCAGAGAGTAGGTGCCCGCCAGCATCTTGGCAAGGGTCACCGCCGGGTTGATATCGGCCTGGGGAGCGCCGAGGGATGTTGCCGCGAAGACGCCCATTACCACCGCGGCGCCCCATCCTATCGTGATGTGAACCCATCCCGCGTTCTGTCCCTTGGACTTGTTGAGCAGCGCGCAGGCGACGAGACCGTCGCCGAAGACGACCAGAGTCATGGTTCCCAAAAATTCGCCAAGAAGATTCGTCATTGCCTCTCATACCTCCTCAAGAAATAATAAACACAGGCGATCACAGCGCAAAAACCGGCCTTACCCATCCCGCCTCCGCATCACCCCTCTCGCACGGCCCCACGAGCCTGAACGGCAAATGGCGCGGAAAACCCTCCCGAGACAGCCGCGCCTCCATTTTGACCAATGATATACCAATTTTTGACATATTGTCAACGCGCGCATCCGAAAACACAGGTATTTATTACTACATTAACAAATTTTCAGCACATGGGTTTAATGTCAACAACCGCCTCTCTGCGTCTCCGCCCACCGCTCCGGGCAAACCGGACGATAAATATGGTACTATTCCTCAAGACGATGGGGGCTCGCAACCTCGCCGGCGGCGATTGGCCCGTGGTCGTACTGACTTTAATATGAAGGGACGTGGCATTTAATGAGAAGACTGCTGCTGCGCCTGGCCGCGATCGCGGCCCTGTCGCTCGCGGCGCCGGGCCTGACGGCCGGGGCTGCGTCGCGCTTTTCCATCAAAGACTACTCCGCGCCCAAGGTGAAGGACCTCTACCTGGTGATAATCAGGGACCCCGACGCCCAGCTGATGGCCCTGCAGAACGGCCAGGCCGACATCCTGGGGGACATCCAGCGGCCGGTGGACGTGGACAGGCTCGCGGACGACCCGAACGTGAACCTGTCGCTGGCCGCGGGATTCCACGGGTTCTTCCTCGGCTTCAACAACCGGTCGTTCCCCTGGGACAGGGTCGAGCTGCGCCGGGCTGCCTGGCAGGCCCTGCCCAGGGAGCAGATCGTCCGCGACCTGTTCGCAGGGTACGCGGAGCCGCTGTCGACCTTCCTGCCGCACGTGTCACCCTACTACGAGCCGTCGGTGAGGGCCTATCCGTACGACCCGGACGCGGCGCGCAGGTCGCTCGCCGACGCCGGCTGGGCCCTCGACGGCGACGGGGTGCTGGTATCGCCCGACGGCAGGAGGGTGCCCGCGCAGAAGCTGCTCTGCCCCACAGCGTCGGTCGCCCCGACCACGGCCGAACTCGCGTCGCGTGCGGCGGACGCGCTGTCGGCGATCGGCATACCGACCAGCACCGAGCCGATGGACTTCGCGGCGATGCTGTCGCGCATAGACGAGCGCGACTTCCGG
Organism: uncultured Synergistaceae bacterium; assembly: GCA_964458805.1. Lineage (GTDB taxonomy): Bacteria > Synergistota > Synergistia > Synergistales > Aminobacteriaceae > JAAYLU01. The sequence goes on along the minus strand of CAYWKH010000024.1, from coordinate 7,495 downwards.
ATGTACGTGCTGGCGTGGCAGATGACGCGCGACCCGGACTCCCTGTACGCCCTCTACTCGTCGAAGATGGACATCCCGGGCGGCTCCAACCTGCCGGGCATCTCGAACCCGGAGCTGGACGCGGCGCTTAACCGCCTTCGCTTCGCGCCCGACGCGACGACGGCCCTCGACGCGGCGTCGGAGGCCCAGGCGCTGCTGGCGGAGCTGGCCCCGGTCGCGCCCATCTACAGTCGATACTCCGTCTCGGCGGTCAGGCGCGACTGGAAGGGTGTGCTGATCACCGACAGGGTCACGGCGGACAACATCTGGAGCCTGCTGTCCATGGAGCCTGTGTCCGGGCCGATGCGCCCGCTGTACCTGGTGCAGGAGGAGGAGCCGAGGGCCTTGAATCCGTTCACCTCGACCTCCGCCTACGACTGGCAGGTCATGGGGCTGGTGTACGACTCGCTCATCGCTATCGACCCCTACACCCTCGATACGATCCCGTGGCTCGCGGAGTCCTGGAAGGTGGAGACCGAAAACGACGGCGACGGCCCGTACACGGTGCTGACCTTCCTGCTGCGCGAGGGGGCGAGGTGGCACGACGGCCGCCCCCTGACGTCGCGCGACGCGGCCTTCACCTACGAGTTCCTGATGAAGAACAGGCCCCCCCGCTACTTCGACAACGTGGACAACATCGACCGAGTCGAGACGCCGGACGACCAGACCCTGGTCGTGACCATGAAGAACGTCAGCTTCTGGCACCTGCACAGGGTCGGGGGCCTTCCGATCCTGCCCGCCCACCTGCTGGAGAGAGTGAGCGACTGGAGGAGCTGGCTTCCCGCGTCGGAGAGGCACCCCGAGGACCCGTCCCTGACCCTCATGACAGGCTCGGGGCCGTTCGTACTGCGCGAGTACAGGCCGGGGGAGTACGTCCACCTGACCGGCAACGGGGACTTCTGGCTGGGGCGGCGGTGACGGGCCGGTGAGCTACTGGGCGCGCAGGGTCTCGGGGGCGGCGCTGGTGCTGGCCATGGTGCTGGCGCTCAACTTCGCGCTCTTTCGCATGATGCCCGGCGACCCTGTGACCTCGGTGATGGACCCCGACTTCTCCCCGGAGGCGAGGGAGCGCCTCCGGCAGGTGTACGGCCTCGACAGGCCCCTGTACGCGCAGTTCGCGCTGTACGTGAAGTCCACCCTGTCCTTCGACTTCGGGGTGTCGTTCCTCACGGGTAGACCCGTGGCCGACGAGCTCCGCTCCCGCGTGCCGAACACCGCGGCGCTGCTCGGGACGAGCCTGCTGCTCTCCGCCTCGCTCGGGACCTGGCTCGGCATGAAGGCCGCCCTGCGCAGGGGGAGCCTGCTCGAGAGGTGCGTGCTGTGGAGCGGCGCTCTCTCATTCTCCTTTCCCTCCTTCTTCGTGCAGCTGGTTCTGTTGATGGCGCTGGCCTCCGCCCTGCCGCTGTTCCCCCTGCGCGGCAGCCTGTCGGTCCCGCCCCCCGAGGGGGGCTGGGGATTCGCTCTGGACTACGTTCACCACCTGGCGCTGCCGGTCCTCTCCCTCACGCTGCTCGGATTCGGCGGCTGGGCCATCTACGTGCGAAACCTCGCGGTCAAGGCGATGGGCGAGGACTTCATCCTGATGGCCCGGGCCAGGGGGCTGCCGCGCCGGAGGATACTGACGGGACACGTGTTCAGGACGATGCTCCCGACGCTGCTGACCCTGCTGCTGATGTCCCTTCCGGGGGTGGTCTCGGGCGCCGTGATCACGGAGACGGTCTTCTCCCTGCACGGAGTGGGCCGCTTCCTGCTCGAGGCGGTCACCGGTCACGACTACCCCGCGGCGGGGGCGGCGTTCTTCCTGCTGTCGCTGCTGACCGTGGCATGCAACCTGCTGACCGACCTGCTCTACTCGGTCGTCGACCCCAGGGTGCGCCTGGGGAGGAGCGCCCGCTGATGAAGGGGCTGATCCGCAGGTGGGGGTTCTGGTGCCTGGTGGCCCTGACCGCCGCCGCTCTGCTCGGGGAGCGCCTGTTCGCCGAGTCGCCCGGCGTCCCGGTGGCCGCGCCCTTCTCCAAACCGGTCTGGCTCGGGCGGGACCTGCCCCCGACGATGGAGATGAGGCTGACCGCGGACGAGCCCTCCCTGACGCTCGACTGGCGCTACTCTCCCCCCTCGGGGCTTTCGCTGCGGGTCGAGGGGCCCGCGGGGGAGACGGGGCGTTTCGTCGAGATCGTCCGGCCGGGGTCGCCCCCGCTGCGCCTCGCGCCGCTGCGGGAGGGATTCGCGGCGGACGGGCGGGACATAGCCTTCAAGCGCTCCCTCGGCCTTCCTCCCTTCAAAGATGCCTCCGCCCATCTCTTCCCCGAGCGCGGCGAGTACCTGCTATCGCTGACCGACGGCCCCTCCTTCGAGGGTTGCGTCGTCCTCAGGCTGGAGGGGGGGAGGTACGGGCTGCTCGGGACCGACCAGAGGGGGAGGGACGCGGCGGCCCTGTTCATCTCGGGCATCAGGGTCTCCCTGATCGTCGGCCTGTTCGCGGCACTGCTGGCGACCCTGCTGGGCACGTCGCTCGGGCTGGCGGCCGGGTACCTCGGCGGGTGGGTGGACGCCGTCCTTATGCGGACGGTGGACCTGCTGCTGTCGATCCCCCTGCTGCCGGTGCTGATGGCGCTGGCCGCCCTGTGGGGCAGAGGGCTGTGGCAGCTTGTGCTGATACTGTCCGTGTTCTCGTGGATGGGGACGGCCCGCACCGTGCGCTCGCTGATCCTCTCGCTGAGGGACGCCCCCTACATCGAGGGGCTGCGCGGGCTGGGGGCCTCCCCCGGCTACATCCTGCGCAGACACCTGCTGCCGGAGACCTTCCCCGTGCTGCTTGCGACCATGACCCTGGGGGTGCCCGGCGCGATCCTGTCCGAGGCCGGGCTCTCGTTCCTCGGCCTGTCCGACCCGCGCGTGATCTCGTGGGGGAGGATGCTGCACGAGGCCCACTCATTCGGCGCATTCGCGGCCGGGGCATGGTGGCTGCTGATTCCGCCGGGGACGGGGATCTCGATCCTGTGCCTGGCTTTCCTGGACGTGGGCAAGCACCTGGAGGAGGCCGCCGACCCCAGGCTGAGGAGGGCGCGGACGTGATCAATATACGGGACCTGTCCGTGACCTACGGGGGCGGTACCGAGGCGGTCAGGGGGGTGTCTCTGACACTGAACAGGGGGGAGCTCTGCGGCCTGGCGGGAGAGTCCGGCAGCGGCAAGAGCACCCTGCTGATGTCCATCCCCGGCCTGCTGCCCGCGGGGACCGAAATTTCGGGAAGGATTCTGCTGGACGGGATCGACCTGCTCGCCCTGCGGGAGCAGGAGCTGAACGCCATTCGCTGGCGGAGGGTGGCGATAGTGCCGCAGGGGGCCATGAACTCGTTCACCCCTGTCCTGACGGTGGGGAGGCACGTCGAGGAGGTGCTGGACGTGCACCTGGGGGTGACCGGCAGGGCGGCCAGGGAGAGGACGGCGGAGCTGTTCGACGCGGCCGGGCTTGACGCGTCCCACGCCGACCGCTACCCTCACGAGCTGTCCGGCGGTCAGAAGCAGAGGGCGGCCATCACGCTGGCCCTGGCCTGCGACCCGGAGTGGCTGCTGTGCGACGAGCCGACGACCGCTCTGGACGTGGTGACCCAGAGGGGAATCGTCGAAGCCCTCCTGGGGCTGGTGCGGTCGCGGGGGCTTGGAATGCTGCTGGTCTCGCACGACCTTCCCCTGGCGGCGTCGGTCTGCTCGCGCCTTCTGATAATGAAGGACGGCAGGCTGGTGGAGGACGGGGCGCCGCGCGACGTAGTGGCCTCCCCGAGGAGCCCCCACGCGGCTGAGCTGGTCAGGGCGCTGCTCGACCTGGAGGGGGGCGGTCCCGAATGATCCTCGATGTCGAAGGGCTGACGGTGGAGTTCAGGGGGCGGGGCGGGGCGGCCGTGCGCGCGCTGGACGGGGTCTCTTTCGCCCTGGAGCGCGGGGAGAGCCTGTCTGTCATAGGCGAGTCCGGCAGCGGTAAGACCACCCTGCTGAGGTGCGTCTCGGCCCACGTGGCGCCCGCTAAGGGCTCGGTTTCGCTGTTCGGCTCGGACCTGGCCGGGGCGGACCCGCGCGGGCTTGTGGAGCTGAGGCGGCGTTGCGGCCTCGTCCCGCAGGACCCCTACGGGGCGCTGCCCCCCTCCCTCACGGTGCTGGAGGCCGTGACGGAGCCCTGGCTGATAGTAAACGGCCGGGGCGGGAGGCGCGAGGGGGAGATGCGCGCCAGGACGCTGATCGCCGAGCTGGGCCTGGGGGAGGAGCTGCTCTCGTCAAGGGTGCGCCTGTCGCTCTCCGGCGGCCAGCGCCAGCGGGTGGCCCTGGCCAGGGCGCTGATCCTGGACCCGGAGCTGCTGCTGTGCGACGAACCGACCAGCATGCAGGACGCCTCGACCAGGGGGGAGATCCTCGACATCCTGGCGCGAAGGCAGAGGGCGGGCATGTCCGTGGTCTTCGTCACCCACGACCTGTTCCTCGCGCGCAGGGCCGCGGCGAGGGGCATAGTTCTCCGCGGCGGCCGACTGGTCGAGGAGGGGCTCACCCGGGACTTCCTGGACTCCCCGCGCCACCCGTACACCAGGGAGTTGTCGTCGGCCCTCCCGAGGCTGTCGCCGCTGCTGCGCGGCTAGGCCGGCCCCCCGCCCGCCAGCCTCCTCGCGGCGTCAAGGTGCTTGCAGCTCCCCCTGTGCCGGAAGGAGGGGCAGGTGCAGGCCCCGTGGACCAGGTCGACCGCGTAGTCCTCGCCTCCGTGCGCGATGTAGATGCCCCCGCCCGCGTGCTCGAGCCTCTCCACGGGGAACGCCTCCGGCTCGCGCCGCGAGACGCCCGGCTCCCCGTCCAGCGCCCGGTTCGACAGCCTGTCGGCGGCGGAGTTCTCCTCCCTCGGAACCCACGACAGTGAGCTGCCGGTCTCGTTCATCAGCTCGAGCGCGCGCTCGGCGAGCGGACGAAGCCGCGGCTCCTTGATCTTCCAGGCGCCGTTGACCTGGTTCACCACCAGGCTGCTGTCGCCGCGTATCGCGACACCCCTCAGCCCGCGGGAGCGCACCTCCTCAAGCAGCATTATCAGGGCGTCGTACTCCGCCTCGTTGTTCGTCCTTCTGCCGAGGGGGCGGGCGCAGCTCCAGATCACGCCGCCGGCGGCGTCCGTCAGCAGCGCCCCGGCGCCCGCGTC
>CAYWKH010000024.1:0-2184 GCA_964458805.1 uncultured Synergistaceae bacterium | reverse complement strand
GGCTCAACAATCGGGCTTTTTTCCCCACATACGGTAGAATTCCCTAGCCCATGGACTGAAAAGCCTATATAATGCCGGTGGAATTCGCCCGAGGCCGCCAGCCGACGCCCGGCACGAGGGTTCTGTGCCCCGGGCGGTTTCTGTGGGTATTCTCATCCTTTTTTCAAGGAGGCTGCGTTGCTGTGACACTATCGCCGTTCCTTCCCCCTTCGAGGGGCACGCCGTTACTAAAGAAAGCCCTTCTCACGGTACTTGTCCTGTCCTCGCTGGCATTCTTCTCTCCCCTTCCGCTCCTCGCCGCGGATGCGCCGAAACCCGACGAGATAGTCTTCCTCAAGGGCCTGTTCGTCAAGGAGGTCCGCGGTTACGGCCTCTACACCGAGGAGGAGACCAACCGCTTCAACAAGGGCGACAAGCCCACTGTCTACCTCGAGGTGGACAACTTCAAGCTGGGAGTCAAGGACGGTCAGTATCATATCAGCCTTTCGCTCGATCTGCTCGTGAAGGACGACAAGGGCAACGTCGTGGCGGAGGACAAGGGCATCATCAGCCACGAGCACATCCTGAAGAGCAGGGTGCGCGACGTCTGGTTCACCGTGATACTCGACCTGTCCGGCTGGCCCGCCGGGAGGCACGTACTCTCCTGGGTGGCCACCGACAACACCTCCGGCAGACAGTGCACCAGGGACATGGAGCTGGTGGTCGTCGAATGAGGACTCTCTACCTCGACTGCTTCGCCGGCATCGCGGGGGACATGTTCCTCGGAGCGATGCTCGACCTGGGGCTTGACGAGGCGGAGTTCCTGCGGACGATGCGGGGGCTCGAGCTCTTCCCGCGCGGTCGCGGGGGCCACTCGCACCACCACGGCGAAGGGCCGAGGGAGCATCCTTCGATCGCCGTTGCGCGCGCCGTTCGCGGCGGCATCTCGGCGGCAAAGGTCAACGTCGAATCTTTCGAGAACCATCCGCACAGGGGGCTGGCCGATATACTCGCGATAATCGACGCGAGCCCGTTGTCCCCCGCCGTGAGGGCGCGCAGCGCGGAGGCGTTCCGAATGCTCGCGGAGGCCGAGGGCAAGGTCCACGGAGTCTCCCCGGAGGAGGTCCACTTTCACGAGGTCGGGGCTGTAGACTCCATCGTCGACATAATCGGCGCCTTCGTGCTGCTGGAGATGGCCGGTGTCGACAGGGTCGTGTCGTCGCCGCTCAACGTCGGCCACGGGACGATAGAGTGCGCCCACGGGATACTCCCCGTCCCGGCCCCCGCCACGGCTGAGCTGCTGCAGGGTGTGCAGGTCAGGGTGGAGGGCGGCCCGATGGAGCGGGTCACCCCCACCGGGGCCCTGCTGGTCCGAATGCTCGCCGAGTCCTTCGGCCCCCTCCCCGAGGGGACGATCCTCGCGAGCGGCAAGGGTGCCGGGGACAGGGAGGGCGACATCCCCAACGTGCTGCGCGTCACACTGCTGGAGACTGACGCCCGACCGAAAGAGGCCGGCCGCGACGAGGCCGTGGTGCTCGAGACCAACATCGACGACATGAACCCGCAGTACTACTCCCCCGTGATGGAGAGGCTGCTCGACGCCGGGGCGCTCGACGTCTGGGTCGCGCCTGTTCTTATGAAGAAGGGCCGTCCGGCGGCGACCCTGGGCTGCCTGTGCGAACCGGGCGCGGCGGAGAGCCTGGCAGGGCTGATCATCCGCGAGACCACCACCCTCGGCGTCCGGATGCACACCGTGCGCAGGCTGAAGGCCGGCGCGGCGGTGGAGACCAGGCAGACCGAATGGGGCCCGGTCAGGTTCAAGATCGCGACCCCGCCCGGCGGAGGCGAGAGGGCCAACCCGGAGTACGAGGACGTGCTGCGCATATCGAGGGAGACGAACATTCCGCTCGCCGAGGTGCGCGAGAAGCTGCTCGCGGAAGCGGCGCGGCCGTGAAACGCGGCAGTGACGCGGATCGAGGCGACGAGATGCGCTGCCTGGCGACGTTCGACATAACCAGCATGGCCGTCCTGTTCGAGCGGGTCTGCCGCAGGCAGGGCATCCCGGCGAAGATAATCCCGGTGCCTCGCAGCATCTCCGCGAGCTGCGGCCTGGCCTGCGACTTCCCCTGCGAGGAGGAGGAGCGCATCCGCGCCCTGTGCGAGTCCGAGCGCATAGAGACAGCCTCCTTCCACCGGATGGAGTGA
>CAYWKH010000023.1:22810-23527 GCA_964458805.1 uncultured Synergistaceae bacterium | reverse complement strand
CCCCCTAGGTAGCCAAGGGCGTACCCCTGCGAGGAGATCATGTCTATCCTGTCCGGGGGGGCCAGTTGTGGCAGCAGGGCGTCGTAGAATACGATGGAGATCGTGAATCCGATGTTTCCGCCGGCCAGCAGGAGCAGCGCCGGAAACCAGTCGCCGGGTCCGATGAACGCCATGCACCCCGTGGAGACGACGCCGATTGCCGTGAAGACAGCAAGGAGTCGCTTTTTCATACCCTGGCCGTCGGCCAGGGCCCCCAGGAACGGGGAGAAGAAGGCGCTCAGAAAAAGCGAGGCGGATGCCGAGTAGGCCCAGTAGGCCGTGGAAATATTCGACGCAAGTCCCGATGATGCCACCTCGCGATAGTACACGGGGTACACGGCCGCCATGATGGTCGTGGCGAAGGCGGAGTTGCCGACGTCGTACGCGCACCATGACAGCACGTTTTTCTCCAGTCTGCGGAAATATGACAGCATGCAGTGCTCCTTGTTGGCCGGGTATATGGTTCCTGCGAATAGTATCATACCACGCTTCTACGCGGTGCGAGCCTCCGACGGGGCGCTAGGTGGCGGCGTGAAGTGCTATAATCGAAAGAACGAGTTCGGGAGGATTGGCATGGAATATTCAAGGCCGGATTGGGACGTCTATTTCATGATGATGGCCGGAGTGGCGGCCACTAGGAGCACCTGTCTGCGGCGCAGGGTCGGCGCCGTGATAGTA
>CAYWKH010000023.1:0-22778 GCA_964458805.1 uncultured Synergistaceae bacterium | reverse complement strand
GCACTGCGCCGAGGTGGGTTGTCTGCGCGAGATCCTGTCCATCCCCTCCGGGGAGCGGCACGAGATGTGCAGGGGGTCGCACGCGGAGATGAACGCGATCTCGCAGGCGGCCGCCACGGGGGTGAGCACGGAGGGCGGGCAAATATACTGCACCCACGAGCCCTGCTCTTACTGCACGAAGGCTATCATAAACGCCGGCATCGTCCGGCTCGTCTTCCTCCACCCCTACCCGGACGAACTCGCCAGGGAGATGCGTTCACAGGCGTCCCTGTCGGTGTCGAGCGTCTCAGTGGACTTGCTGGCCACGGCCGGGGCGCTGCTGGAGAGCATTATCCTGCCGGATGCACAATCAAGGAGGGAACATTGAATATGGATTACACGCGCGAGCGCGCTTTCGATCTCCTGAGAAAGCACAACAAAGATGAAGGGCATATCAAGCACGCCATCGCCGTCGAGGCGACCATGAGGTACTTCGCCGACCGGATGGGCGGCGACGTAGAGAAGTGGGGAATGGCGGGCCTGTTGCACGACATTGACTGGGAGAAGATGCAGTCGACGCCTGAACGGCACACCCTGGAGGGCGCCAGGTGGCTCGCCGAGGACGGGTGGCCTGACGATATAGTCAGGGCGGTGCTCGCCCACGGCTGGGGCATGTGCTCGGACACGAAGCCCGAGAGCGACATGGAGAAGGTCCTGTACACTATCGACGAGCTGACAGGGTTGGTGATAACGGCGGCGCTCGTCCGCCCCAGCCGCTCGGTCCAGGATCTCGAGGTGAAGTCGGTCAGGAAGAAATGGAAGGACAAGGCGTTTGCGAGGGGCGTCGACAGGGATCTCATCGTCAAGGGCGCGGAGATGATACCCATGCAGCTCGACGAGGTCATAGAGTGGGTCATACAGGCCCTGAGGCTCGTCGAACCGGAGCTGGGTCTGGGGGAGTCGGCGGGGGCCTGAATAAAAATAATTCGCCGTGCCGGGAGCTTCCAGCGCGCGGCATGAGGGGTGGGCTTCATGGCAATTAGGGTCTTATTGGCAGATGATCATCCACTTACGAGGGCGGGCATCTCCGCCTTTCTCTCCCAGGAGAGCTCTGTCGAGCTCGTTGGCGAGGCCGAGGACGGGATTTCGGCTTGGAAGATGATCTCCGAGATAAAGCCGGACGTCGCCCTTTTGGACATCAGAATGCCGGGGGAGGACGGTGTGTCGGTCGCACGCAGGGTTAAGGAGTCGGGGCTCCCGGTCGCGGTGATCATGCTGACGTCCTACGATGCCCAGCAGTATGTCCTGGCCTCTCTGAGGGCAGGCGCCAGGGGTTTTATCCTCAAGACAGCCACGCCCGAGGAGATCGCAAGGGCCATAGGGACGGTGTCGAAGGGCGGCTTTTACCTCGATTCCGAGGTGGCGTCGGCCATGGGCAGCGGGGATTTCTCTCCGGAGCCGCTCTCTGCCAGAGAGAGGGAGGTTCTCGTGTTGGCCGCCAAGGGCCTCTCCAGCAAAGAAGTGGCGGCCAGGTTGTTCATAAGCGAGAGGACGGTTCAGACCCACTTGGCGTCCATCTACGACAAGCTGGGCGCCAAGAACAAGACCGAGTCGCTGCTACTGGCGCTAAAGTACGGGGTCGTGATGCTGGAGGAGCTGCTTGAATGAGAAGGCGCCTCCTTCTCTTCATCGTTTTTGCCCTGATGCTGCCGTCATTCGCCGTGCTGCTGGTGTCGGGGCTGGGCATCCTCCAGCATGAGTGGGCCATTCGCTACGTAGCGCGGTCATATGTCCAGGAGATGGCGGAGAACACCGCGTCCAGGGTACTTGCCAACGAGCCCCTCGGCTGGGGGCTGGAGATGAACATGATGGGAATACGCGGCCTCAGGCTGTTCTCGTGGGGGCCGTCCGTTCCCGGCTGGATAGCGGTGCTTCACGCGGACGGACAGTTGCTTTTCGCCTCGCCGGGGGCCGATATCGCGGCCGTGTGGCGCCCGAATATACCGATAGGACAGGCAGTGGAGATAAAGGACAAGGACGGGGATCTGTACACCCTGGCGGTCTACCCGGTACGCGGCGGAGAGAAGTACGTCATAGCCGCGGTCGCCTGGGAGCAGCTCCTGGGGCCCCTGGCTAAGGGGAGCAGGCTGTGGTCCGTACTCGGATTGATAATGGCCATCTGTATTCTTCTCGCCCTGCTGGCGCTGTGGAGATGGCTGGTGAGCCCGCTCAGGAGGCTCGTCGCGGAGCTGGAGGAGCTCAATTGGGGTCGAGATCTGCCCATTCCGTCCGACACCAGGGCCGTCGCGGAGATCGACAGCCTTCGGGCCGTGCTGTACAAGCTAGCGAGGGCCGCGCTGGAGCGCGCGGTTCTTCGCAACCGCTACGTTAACGACATAGTCCGGGTGCAGGAGCGGGAGAAATCCAGGATTGCGCGGGAGCTGCACGACGGCCCCCTGCAGAACATCACCGCGATGATACAGCAGGTGCGCCTGTCCAGGATGACCCGGGACGAGAAATTGATCGGAGAACGCCTGTTGCTCGCGGAGGAGACGGCCCAGGTCGCGGTGAGGGAGTTGAGGGAGATGTGCGACGAACTGTCCCCACCGTGGATCGACCTCGGCCTGAAGGAGGCCATGACCGAGCAGAGCGAGCGTCTCGCAAGGCATTACAACATCGATATTTCTGTCGAGGTGGACGACTCCGTGGAGATTGAGCAGGAGAGACTTCTTCCCCTGTCGCGCATCCTGCAGGAGGCCGTCTCCAATGCGGTTCGCCACGGCAAGGCCGGCTTCATGACTGTCAGCATCGTCAAGGAGGGGGAGAACGCGGTCTTCGAGATAAAGGACGACGGCTGCGGGTTCAGTTTCGACCTGAACTACGAGAGATTGAGGGTCGAGGGGCACAGAGGACTGGCCAACATGCAGGAGAGAATGGCCATCGTCGGCGGCAGGATGGAGGTTTTCTTAGGCAAAGAGGGAGGAACTACGGTTCGCTGCACTATTCCCCTGGCTCCGACGAGGGACGGCGAGGGGCACGAGGTGCCGTGCGCGACGGAAGGAGGAGGAATCCCGGCAGGGAGGGCTTATGAGACTTAAGGTACTGGGAGCGGCTGGTGAAGTCACAGGATCAAGCTACCTTCTGGAGTGCGGTGGCAGCCGCGTCATAGTCGATTGCGGCATGTTCCAGGGCAGGGATGACGAGAAGAAGAACCGCGAGCTGTTTTTATTCTCCGCCGCTTCGATTGATGCGGTGCTTCTGACACACGCCCACCTGGACCACTCCGGCAGGATTCCCCTGCTTGTGAAGGAGGGCTTCAAGGGCAGGGTAATGACCACTCTCCCGACTGTGGAGCTGGTCAGGGTGCTTTGGCACGATTCGGCCAACCTGATGAGAGAGGAGGCCGAATGGAAGACCAAGAAGAACTCCAGAAAGGGGCTTGACCCGGTGGCGCCGCTGTACTCCGTAGATGACGTCGACACCGCCGTAAAGTCCCTGACGGCGGTCGGCTACGACGAAAAGACAGGCGTGGCGCCAGGGGTGTCCGTGCGCTTCAGGGACGCCGGGCACATACTCGGCAGCGCGATCCTCGAGGTGTGGTTGGAGGAGGACGACAAGCAGGTCAAGATTGTCTTCAGCGGCGACCTCGGACCGCAGAAAACGGTCATGGAGAGAACCCCGGCCATCATCTCGTCGGCCGACTATGTAGTCATTGAATCCACCTACGGCGATCGCCTGCACAAGAACACCGGGGAGAGCCGCGCGGAGTTTCGCGACGTGATCACCAGGGCTCTGAAGGACAAGGCGAAAGTCTTCATCCCCAGCTTTGTCGTAGATCGCGCCCAGAGGATCCTGTACGAGCTGGCCCTTCTGAAAGACGAGGGTGCAATGTCGTCCGGCGTGCCGATATTTTTCGACTCTCCCATGGGGGTCAAGGCCACGGAGATATACAGGAAACACATGAACCTCCTGTCCTCCGAGATGCAGCAGTATTTAAGCCAGGGGAAGGACCCGTTCGCGCCCGAGAGGTTGAAGTACGTTTCGAGCGTCGAGGAGTCCCAGGCGATAAATTCGCTAAAACATGGCGTGATAGTAGCCGGCAGCGGCATGGCCAACGGCGGACGCATCGTTCACCACCTGAAACACGGCATCTGGAACCCCAAGAATCACGTGGTGTTCGTCGGTTACCAGGCGCACGGGACGCTCGGGCGCAGGATCGTGGAGGGGGAGAAGATCCTGAGAATCGCCGGAGAGGACGTGACAGTGAAGGCGCAGGTGCATACAATAAACGGCTTCTCGGCGCATGCGGACAAGAACGACCTTCTCGCGTGGGCGGACAACTTCACGACATCTCCCCTGTTCATCATAACCCATGGTGAACCTGCGTCGTCGCTGGCGCTATCCGAGGCCTTGAAGGACGCGGGCAGGACGAGCGCGATACCCTTCGCGGGGCAGGAGATAGAGCTGGAGCCCAACGGCTCGGCTAGCGTCCACAGGATGACTTCTCAGCCGGTCGTCCTTGTAAAGGAGGAAGTCTCGGGCATCCTGACGGACATCCAGTCGCTTGCGCTGAAGCTGGAGAACAACTCCGTCTCCTCCGGCCTGGACGGCCTGGTCCCTCTGCTCAAGTCCAGCAAGATCCTCCTGGAGACAGCATACGACAAGGTATCCAGGAGTCGGTCGACGGACTAGGGTGAGCTCCGTCCATCTCGGGAGGTGCTAAATGGGTGGAAAGGTGAAAGCTTCGGGCCTAGTTTTCGCGGTGACGAGCATAGTTATTGCGTACACTGTCTATAACGCGCTCGGCCCGGAGGGTTCGCGGATGAGTTCATTCATACCCTCCCCTCCGGAGGATGCGCCCTTCCTCTACCTGGAGCACTCCGCCGCTTCAGCCGTATTGCCGGTAGTTGGCGCAGCGGCTGATGTCCTCGCAGAGAGAGGTGTGCCGTCCGACTGGGTTTCCCTGCTGACCCCGATGCTCGATGAAGCCGGGGAGACCGCGGCGTTGCTGACCTACTCGAAATTCGGCGTTCACCTGCATCTGGCGGCGAGAATCCGCACAGGTGCCGGGTCCCCGTCCGCGAACGTTCTTCAAGAGCTTGCGGACAGCCGCCAGGGCGACTCTCCCGCCTTGGTGCGCACCGAGGATGACGAAGTATTTGCGTTGACCACGGAAAGCGGAGGGGATGGACTCTTCGTCTGCGCCGACCGGGGAGTCGTCATGGTCTCGTCGACGTGCGACGGATTGAGGAGAATGGGGTTGGCTCTCCGAAAAATGCTGGAGCCAATCGAACCGCCGCCTTCGCGAGGCCGGACGTGGCCGGGGCGAATACTCCTCTCCGATGGCGGACTAATCTCCAGCTTGGCCTCCATCGAGGGTTTGCCAGTCGAAAAGGAAAGAGTCACGGTATCCGCGGCGTGGAGGGAGAGGGCCGGCGGGGGCGAGATGAGGTGGATTATCGACGGACTTCCGGAGGTTTTTCGCGGTCAGCTCGATAGCCCGCTTGATGAAGACCTCGGCGCTAACTGCGAGTTCCCGGAGCCACTGGTGGCAGCGGCGGGCTTCATTCTCCCGGAAACACTGTTCAAGACTTGGAAGACTTCGAATGCGGCGGTGTTCCTGCAGGAGCGCCTGGGCGACTCGTTCAACTATTTGGAGGAACTGATTCCAGGCCCGTGCGTCCTCTCGCTTTGCGGTACCGGAAAGTTCCTGCTGTTCAGCATCCCCGGAATACTGCTGGAGCTGCCGGGCAGGGGAGTCAAGGGCATGGAGTTCGCCGACCAGTTTTGGACAGGATACCTGGGTTCACAGGTGCCGATGGTGGAAAAAGCCCCCGGCTATCCAAGCGGCGGTGCATCGTCGATACCATTTTCCATTCTGGCCGCGGCAAATCCCGGGGTGTTGAAGCTCGGACTGATCGAGGGCGAAGCTTTAAAACCAGGGCGCACTCGCCCCCTGTGCGACTACGCCGGAGAGTTGGAGGATGTCCGAGGCGCTTTTTTTTGGGCTTTTCTCGACGTTGAGCAGGCGCTCTTTGCGATGCGGGGGCTCGCGAGGACCATCAAAGATGCGGGCAAGGTCGTGACCGGGCTGGAATCAGGCTCGATCACGAGAGCCTCGCGGCTCCTCGAGAGCCTTGGCACGCTGACCCTGGTGATGCCGACGCCGGCCGGCGGCAGGCTTGAGTGGCTGTACACAAAGCCCGCGAGACACTGATCAACCGCAGGCTTCCACGAAGAATGTCGGCATGTTGGTTTGCCAGGCCTTCGGGCCTGTATTATCTGGCAGGAGGGGAAGGAATGTTTGAGGACGCGCTTTTAGTCCTGAAAGAACGGGGGCACGTGGAGTGGTGCAGCAACGAGGAGGAGCTGAGCGTCCTCTTCAAAAGGGAGATGGTGACCGCCTACGTGGGCTTCGATCCGACAGCGGACAGCCTCCACGTGGGGCACCTGATACCAATAATGGCCTTGGCATGGATACAGCGATGCGGCCACCGCCCGATACCTCTGGCCGGGGGAGGAACCGGGCTGATCGGAGACCCCTCGGGGAAGAGCAAGGAGCGGGTCCTGCTCACGGTGGAGAAGACCATGGAGAACATGGAGGCCGTGAAGAAGCAGCTAGCCCACTTCCTCGACTTCAATTGCGGGCAGTCGTCAGCCCTCATGATCAACAACTATGACTGGCTGGGAAAGCTGACGTTTTTGGAGGTCCTAAGGGAGGTAGGGAAGTTCTTCTCGGTCAATGCCATGGTGTCCAGGGAGTACGTCAAAAGCCGCCTGGAGGACCCCGAGAAGAGCATCTCGTACACCGAGTTCTCCTACGTGCTGCTGCAGGCCTACGACTTCCTGCACCTGTTCCGGCAGTACGGATGCCGTCTGCAGATGGGGGGGAACGACCAGCAGGGCAACATCATCTTCGGAGTCGACCTGATCAGGAAGAAGGCCGGTGGAACTGCCTTCGGGGCGACGCAACCGCTGCTTCTTACCTCCTCCGGGAATAAGTTCGGCAAGACGGAGGAGGGCGCCGTCTGGCTCGACCCGGCCCGCACGTCCCCCTACAAGTTTTACCAGTTCTGGATGAACGCCGAGGACCAGGCGATGGAGAAGCTGCTGAAGCTTTTCACCTTCCTTCCCCTGGACGAGATCGGGGAGATAATGAAATCGCAAAAAACGTCCCCCGAACTCAGGCAGGCTCAGAAGAGGCTGGCGTTCGAGGTCACAACGATAGTCCACGGAGAGGAGAGCGCCAGTACCGCCGAGAGGGTGAGCCGTATTCTCTTCGGCGACTCCTTCGAGCCCAGGGATCTTTCACTTGAGATACTTGAGATGCTCGCCGCGGAGACTCCCGGCGGGTCGGCGCCAAGGTCGTTCCCCGCCCCGTTGGCAGATCTGCTGGTATCCACCGGGGCGTGCCCGTCCAAGAGCGAGGTCCGGCGGTTGATAAGGGGCGGCGGGTTATACGTGAACGGAGTGAAAATACCGGACGAGGGTGCGTCTGTCTCCGAGGACGCCCTTTTGGGCGGAAAATTCCTGTTCGTCCGACTTGGAAAAAAACGAATGTTCATGATCCTGTTCGAATAGAGAAGAGATGGTGGCGCAGATGAAACAGACGGACTGTTATTGGTATCTTAGCGAGTCGCTCCGCCCGTGGGAGGCGGCTGTCGCAGGAGCGGTAGCCCGTGCCGCGATTCGTGACGGGGCCGTGATTCGGTCCTATTCCGGAGGAGGTACGGAATCCTTGGGAATACCGGGCTTGCTGTCATGGAGGTCGCTGAACGCAATGGAACGCCTGTTCATCGTCGCCGCCAGGGGGAAGCTGTGGCATCTTTGGGGACAACCCCCATCCTGGTGGATGTTTGTCCGTGCGCGCTCAAGGACCGTCCATACCCGTTTCGACGAAGGCTCCGAATGGGAAGGGCACCCGACCACCCTGTCCTCCGCCGCTCCCCGCGGCTATACCTACATACCTCCCGCATTCGAGATGAAGATGAGCTGGGGGACGGAGGAGGGCAAGGATGTATTCGACGAGTCCCGTCCCGCCCTCTTCCTTCTCATCGGAAGTTCGGACGACGGCCGCCTGTACGCCCAGGCAGCTGCGTCCCTTTCGAGCATGCTCATCGACTTCGATCGGGCGGAGGAGGGGGTGAAGCTGTTCGCCTCGGGGAATTGCGTCCTTCTGCTCCCTCGACCGACCGACTCGCTGGCTTTGCTGGCGGCGTTTGCCTCCCTGAGGGGGATACCAACCGTAGCGGCCCGCTCCGCGCCCCTTGATGAATTAATCGGGAAGGATGGTTATGTCCCGCTGCTCTCCGAATCAGCCGAGGATGTTAAGAAAGCCTTCACGATGGTCCTGGGCGAGGGAGGAAGAGGCGCCTCCGCCTTTGCGCGGCGCAATGTCACCGAGGCGTATCCTCCCGACAGGAGCGCGAGAAAACTAAGAGAGCTGTACCGAGCCGTGTCCGAGGACGACAGTTGAGAGGAAAGGCCAGGGCGATCAACCTGCTGGCCCGGTTCACCAGGCGCGGATGGCGCGCGGGCCTGTTGGCCGGAGTCCTGGCCGGAGGGCTGAAGTGCGTGCGTCCGAGGGGTCGAGTGGCAGTGGAAAACTTGCGGCTGGCGTACCCGGAGGCCACGGAGAGATGGATCCGCGCGACAGTGAACGGGGTTTACGAGCACATCGCCTGGATGACCGCCGAGTATCTTGCCCTCGTCAAGGCCCCCTCCCAGGCCTTGGATTGGATAGTGACCGTGAAGGGGAAAGAGATACTGGACCAGGTTAAATCGGCGGGCAGCGGCGCGATTATCCTCACCGGGCATATAGGGAATTGGGAACTCCTCGCGGCCTGGCTCGCACAGTCGGGCTACCCACTTTCGGCGGTCGTGCGCAATCCTGACGACGAGGACCTGGCGGAGCTTATTTCGGCTTATCGATCCGGGGTGGGGGTGGGAGTCTTCGAGAAGAAGTTCGTTATGAAGGATGCGGTCCGCTTCGCGCGCAACGGCGGTTTCCTTGGACTGCTGCCCGACCAGGCCTGGAACACCACAGGCGTTAGTTCGCGGTTTCTCGGCAGTACCTGCTACACTGCTCGCGGTCCCGCCGCTATAGCAAGGCTTAGTGGAGCGCCGGTAGTGCCGGTCGTGTCCTATAGAATCGCTCCTTTCAAGCACGAAGTTCGGATCTGCGAGCCCCTCCCGATGGTAAAGACGCAGGACAGCGAGGAATCCCTCAGGGAGAACACCGCGAGGATGAACCGGGCCCTGGAGAAGATGATACTGGCGCGACCCGAACAGTGGCTCTGGTTGCACCGCAGGTGGAGGTACTGACCGCGCGCAGCACCGTGTAGACGCGTTCGCGTGTTCGCTGCGCTCGCTAAGCTCGTCATGCGGGCCCCTCCCTTGATGCTTCGGAACAAACATGCTAATCTAATGACAGAGGGGGGGATTCACATGATTTTCGAGCTTATGTCCAGGGGGGATCTGGCCAGACTGCCTGATGACATGCTGTTGCCAAGATTGACCAATGTACCCGCCCCGAGGGTTATCCTCCTCCTTCCATACAACCGTTATATCCTCGGCACGGTCGACGTGAGGGCCTATGAGCGCTGGGCTCTCGGAAAAATCGGGTCGGAGGATCTCCCGGAGGAGATCTTCCTGTACGAAGAAAAGCCCAAGACGATCAACTTGGGGGAGGTCGGAAGCATCACGGTGTCGAGGGAGTCCATCGACCTTCTGAAATCCTGCCTGCGGAGACAGATGACCCCGCCGGGCGAGCACCAGCCGGCGATGCTAATCCTCCGAAGTCTGCTCAAGGACGATTCCCGTATCGTCGATGACGCCATTGAGGACGAAGGCCCGGCGCTCGAGCTCCTGGAGAAAGACGGGACGTTGCGCGCGGCCTACTGGGCGATGAGGTTCGCGCTCTCGAGGAACGACTACGATGCCGTCTCAAGGACGAAGACTTGGATCAGGACCGCGTCGGATGTTTTCGAGGGAGCCGCCCCGTCCCCGCGAATATGGTTTTCTCTCACGGACCTGCCCGGCAGGAAGGATATCGAGGAGATCGAGGGCCTCGGCTACACCGTGGACGACCTCCAGAGGATGAACTCCCAGAGCTCGAGGCCGGTGGTCCTGTACAGCAAGTCGGGCTACCTGGTGCTATCCGACTATGGCGGCGACTCTGCAGGATACAGGATTTGGCTGTATCTCCCGATTCCTCTTTGGAACGAGATGCGCGAGAAGAGAAAGCTTTCAATAAGGGAGCTCGTCATGGCGACCTGGGGATACCTCGACGGGATGGCGGCGGACGTCGAGCGTTCATCCTTCGGGCAGAGGACCTTGGCGCCCGAGAAAAACGCTCTGGGATAATGTGATGGCATACAGAAGCCGGGCGGTCAGGTTGTAAAAGACCTGACCGCCCGGCTTTTTTCGCGTCGTGGCCCGTCTGCGGTCACGCCACCGTCCACTTCTTCTCGACGTATTGGAGGGCCAGGCTTGTGATGCTGGTCATGACAAGGTATATGAGGCCCACTATGATGAAGGTCTCGAAGGAGGCGTAGGTAACGCTCCTGACCTGCTGGCCGACCATCGTCAGCTCGGTTATCGCGAGCGTGGACAGCAGCGACGATTCCTTGATCAGGGTGACAAACTCGTTGCCTATGGCCGGGAGCATGTTGCGTATAGCCTGCGGCAGGATGATAAAGCGCATAGTGTGCATGTAGGAGAGACCCAGTACCTTTGAGGCCTCCCACTGCCCCTTCGGGACCGCCTCGATTCCGCCCCGCACTATCTCTCCGACGTAGCCGGAGGAGTTGATGGTAAGGCCGATGACGCCCGCCGTGAAGGCCGGAAGGTTCAGTCCGAGCGACGGCAGGCCGAAGTAAATCAGGAAGAGCTGTATCAGAAGTGGTGTCCCGCGTATTACGTAGATGTAAGCGGCGGCTATAGAGCGCAGTGGTCCGAATGGCGCCACCCTGACCGCTCCGACAAGTATACCCAGGACCAACCCGCAGAACAGGGCGAACAACGAGGCCTGGATGGTTATCGACGCGCCCTTGAACAGCATGTGCAGGTACGGATAGATTGCCGAGAAATCAAGAGCCATGAGCGAATCTCCTTTCATCTGCGGCGGCCTCGACCAGCTCCCTGCCCACGTGGGCGAGCATCCTCTGCAGGAACAGCTGCGTGCGGGGCAACTTCGGAGCGGTGAAGATATCCTCGGGCGGCCCCTGTTCCAGGATCCTCCCGTCGTCCATGAAGAGCACCCGGTCAGAGACCTCCTTCGCGAACAGCATCTCGTGCGTGATTATCATCATCGTCATGCCCGAGCGGGCCAGATCCGCTATTACATCCAGCACCTCCCCCACCAATTCCGGATCGAGCGCGCTGGTGGGCTCGTCAAACAGCAGTATCCTCGGGTTCATCGCGAGAGCCCGGGCGATCGCGACCCTCTGGCACTGGCCTCCCGACAGCTCGCTGGGTCGCGCGTCCCTCTTGTCGGCCAGCCCCACCCGCCTGAGTAGGACCATTCCTCTCTCCTCCGCCTCGGGCGCTGGAACTCCAAGTATGTTCACCGGGCTGAGGATGATATTCTCAATTACGGACAGGTGCGGGAAGAGATTGAACTGCTGGAAGATCATACCCACAAGACGAGCGATGTCGCGGTTTGAATGCCTGCCGCCGTCGATCCTGTCGCCCATCAGCAGGACCTCTCCCCTGTCGATCGCCTCGAGACGGCAGATACAGCGCGCCAGGGTACTCTTGCCGGACCCGCTTGGACCGATTACCGATATGACCTCCCCCTCTCTTATTGAAAGCGAGATGTCCTCTAAGACGGTAAGACTGCCGAAGGATTTTCGGAGCCCGCGCACCTCGAGCGCCGGCACCGACGTGGAAGGTTTGTCGTTGAGGCTGTTTTGCAAAAAGCTCACCTCCTGGATTGTCTACAGCTTCATTATACATCACGGAGTGCCTCGGGGATGATAAACTGTCCTCGATGAGATGGACAGTCTGGAAGGATGTGTGAAGGTATGGAGATACGACATCTGGCCGGAACGACCTCTTTTTTCCCAGGGAAAGTAAATGTAGGGTGCTTTGAAAAAGAGGGCGAAGTGTGGTTCGTGGACAGCGGACTGGACGACGAGGCGGGCCGCAGGCTGGCACGTTGGGTTGAATCCGAGGGCAAAAGGCTCAGGTGCGTGGTCACCACGCACTCCAATGCCGATCACTGCGGGGGCAACGCATTCCTGAGGAGGCGCACCGGGTGTTCGGCCGCCGCTACCCCGCTTGAGGCATGCATAGTCGAGAACACCTTCATGGAGCCGCTGCTCCTGTGGGGGGCGTTCCCGTTCGCCGAGATCACCAACAGGTTTTTGCTGGCCAAGCCGTCCCGGGTGGACGTACTGATAAATACCCCCGGGGCCTTCGACGACAGCGGACTGAAGGCCGTCCCTCTGCCGGGGCACTTCCTCGACATGGTGGGGATTCTAACGCCCGACGACGTGTTCTTCGTGGCGGACTCGGTCTTTTCCGAGGCGTTGCTTGAGAAGTATCGGATAATGTTCGTCTTGGACGTGCAGGCCGAGCTCGAGACCCTCGACCTCCTGGAGAATACCAGTGCCGCCTGGTTCGTGCCGAGTCACGCGGACGCGACCCGGGACATCGCCCCCCTGGTCGCCGCCAACAGGAGGACGCTGATGATGGTGAGCGAGGCCGTCCTCGACTGCTGCAGCGAGCCAGCGGGGAGGGACGAGATAGTCAAGAGGCTTGGTGAACGGTTCGGGCTGTCCATGACGATAAGCGAGTTTCTGCTGAACAGCGCCGCGGTCGCCGCCCATCTGGCCTGGCTCAGGGGGCAGGCTCAAGTTGCTCCGGTGGTCGAGGACGGGCTCCTTCTCTGGAGGCGGACGGCCTGATCCGTCGAGACGTCGTCAGACATTGATAAGGCGAAGCCAGAGGGGGAGGGTGAGAGCGGACAGGATCGTGGAGGCGGTGATCACCTCGCCCGCGTACTTCTCGTCCATCCCCATCCCCTGCGCGACCGCGAGGGAGTTGACCGCCACCGGCATCGCCGAAGTGAGGACGACCACCTGCATCATGGTGTTTTCGACCGGAAGCGCGATGAAGAGCAGATATGCGATGGCCGGGTTGACAATGAGCTTTATTGCGCAGTCCCTCCAGGTGACCCCTAGGAGACCCCTGAAGGAAGAGAGGTCTATACCGGCCCCGAGTGACAGCAGCGCCAAGCCGGTCCCCATGTCCCCGAGCACCTTCAGGGTTACATCCAGCCAGTGGGGAAACTGGTTAAGCCCGGACCAGGAGCAGGCGAGGCCTACTATGCAGGCGAGTATCAGCGGATTTTTCAACAGCTTTAGGAATGTGTCCATCACGGATCGGGAGGACAGTCTGCCCGATAGTACCAGTTGAGACGACGAAACCGACAGTATGTGATATCCGACCTGGCTCATGGCCAGGAACAGGGAGAGCGCCCTGAGGCCGGGATCTCCGAGGGCGATGGATACGGCCGGCAGGCCCATGAACACCTGGTTGGATCTCATGGAGACAAGGGCCGAGATCGCCAGTCGTCCGCGTTCCTCGCCCGCCAGTTTTCCGGCGCACCAGGCTATGAACGGGAGAATGAAATAGGTTGCGTGCACCGACAGCAGCAGGTTGAGGTTCTCCGACGATCCCAGGTCGGCCTGGGCGGTCAGTCTGAGCAGCACGGCCGGGATGGAGATCCAGTACAGGATCTTGTTGGTCTCCCTGAAGGTGAGAGGAGATACCGCTCCCATGCCGGCGATAATCTTGCCGAGCACGATGATCGCGGCTATAGGGGCAATTATCATTATCTCGTTCACGAAATGCACGTCCCTTGCTCAACTGCCTGTAGTTTGCCTTCTGCCCGGTCGCCGCGATTGGCCGCGAACGGAAAAACACGCAGATGATACAATGAAGGCCCGCCGTAGGCAAGGAGCCAGGCTGGCGGGAAAGATTTCAAAGGCGCGGAAAGGGGATACGAGATGCAGATTTCGCCGACGATTTTTCGGGAGTACGACATACGCGGAGTAGCCGACAGCGACCTGACTGATGACGTCGTCATGTCGATAGGGCGCGCCTTCGGGACCTGGCTGCTCCGCCGCGGCGTGAAAAAGACCGCCGTTGGCGGGGATGTACGTGAATCCACGCCAAGAATATCGCGGACTCTGGTCGAAGGTGTATTGCGAGCCGGCCTCGGTGTGGTGGATATTGGGTTGGTAACCACCCCGGTCCTGTACTGGAGCCAGTACAGGCTCGACGCAGGCGGCGCGGTCATGATCACCGGCAGCCACAACCCAAAGGACATGAACGGATTGAAGCTGGCCTTCAACGGGGCCACCCTGTACGGGGACGAGATACAGGAGATTCTCCGCATGATCCGAGCGGACGACATGGTCGATGCGGAACGACCGGGGGATCTGTCTACTGTCGACCTCAAGCCCGATTACATCGACATGCTGCTGTCGAAATGCGCGCTCGGGCCAAGGCGTCTGAAGGTGGTAGCGGACAGCGGGAACGGCACGGCCGGGCTGATGATCCGGGAATACCTAAAGGCACTCGGGTGCGAGGTCGTCTCACTGTTCGACGAGCCGGACGGCTCCTTCCCGAACCACCACCCCGACCCGCAGCAGAGGAAGAACCTGGCGGCCCTCATCGAGGCCGTCCGACGCGAGAAAGCCGACGTCGGAGTTGCGTTCGACGGGGATGCGGACCGCCTGGGAGTCGTGGACGAGCGGGGCGGGATGATCTGGGGAGATATCCTGATGGCCCTCTACTGGAGGGAGATCCTCCCCAAGCACCCCGGCGCCGACGTGATTGTCGAGGTCAAATGCTCGCAATCGCTTGTCGACGATGTCAAGAGACACGGCGGCAGGCCCCTCTTCTGGAAGTCCGGCCATTCCGTCATCAAGGCCAAGATGAAGGAGATCAAGGCCGTGTTCGCAGGCGAGCTTTCGGGTCACTTCTTCTTCGCCGACGAATACTACGGGTTTGACGACTCCTTCTACGCCGCCGCAAGGCTTCTCCGGATCCTCTCTTCCGCTGATTCAACTCTGTCGAAGCTTGTCTCTGACATTCCCCATTACCCCAGCACCGCCGAGGTTAGAATCGACTGCGCAGACGAAAGGAAGTTCGACGTGGTGGCCTCCCTGAGGGACAAGGCGCTGAAGGAACACGAGGCCGTCATCGTCGACGGCGTTCGCATACTGTACCCGGGCGGATGGGGACTGATCCGCGCCTCGAACACCCAGCCGGTGATCGTCACGCGATGCGAGGGAAGGACGGATGTGGACCTGGAGAGGGTGTCGTCGGACGTTCGGCGAAGGATTATGGACGAGGGGCTGCCGGCTTTCGAGTGGACGTACTGACGCTCAATGCGGCTCGGCCGGCGTGAAAACGTTCGATAATCGATTACGCTACAGACTTGAGCAGAAGGGGGAGGCGAAATGGCTTTTACAATCGAGGTCGTCGACGGCCCGGTCTTTTCAAGCGACGTGCCCTTGACGGGCAAAGCGGTGCTGTCGGAGACTAACCCTGACGGCAAGGGCAGGAAGATAGTGGCATGGAGGGTGAACAACTATCTGCGCCCACTGGATTGGGTGATTGAGGACGACGCGAAGGTGGCTTTCGTGGACACCTCCTCTTTCGAGGGGATGGAGGTCTACCGCCGTTCGTTGAGCTTCCTCCTCGCGCTCGCATGTAAAAAGGGGCTTTCGAGGGATATCTATGCCCGCCACTCCATCAGCGAGGGGTGCTACTGGGAGTTCCTCGAAGGAGAGGTGTCGGAGAATGACATAACCGCCATCAAGGCGACCATGGCGGACCTGGTGGAGAGAGACCTGCCCTTCATTCGAAAGATTGTCTCGCTTGACAAGGCCAGGAGGGTTTTTGAAAGACAGGGGAGCGGGGAGGTCGCAAGGCTGTTCCAATGGGGCGCGGTCGACCCGGTCGAGCTATACCGTTGCACGGACATATACGGGTATTTTTACGCGCCATTGGCGCCGTCCACCGGGTTCTTGAAGCTCTACGACGTAAAAAAACTGGGTCCCGGGATGGTGCTCCAGTTCCCGACGGTCAGCCACCCCGCCTCGCTGCCTCCGTTCAGGGCCTCGAAGAACCTCTCAGGTGTCTTCCTCGACTACGCCAACTGGTTGGAGGTCCTGGGCCTCCGGACGATGGACAGCCTCCATAAAAAAGTAGCCGAAGGCAAGACCAACGAGCTGATCCTTCTGTCGGAGGCGTTCCACTCGAACAGGCTGGGCAGGATAGCCGATGAGATAGTCTCGCGCCCCAAGGTCAAGGTGGTGGCAATTGCGGGGCCCTCGGGGTCCGGGAAGACGACATTCTCGGAGAGGCTCAAGATACAGCTCCTGGTCTTCGGCAGAAACCCGGTCACCCTTGCGATGGACAACTACTTCGTCGACAGGGAGAAAACTCCCCGCGACGAGGAGGGCAACTACGACTTCGAGGTAGTGGAGGCGCTCGACCTGGAGCTGCTCGAGGAACAGCTCAGGCGCCTGCTCGCGGGCGAGGAAGTGATTACGCCAAGGTTCGACTTCATCGAGGGAAGAAAGAAGCCGGGCAAGAAGATCAAGCTCGGCCCGAGGGACGTCCTCATAATGGAAGGCATTCACGGCCTCAACGCCAAGGTGACCTGCGCCGTGTCAAAGGACGAGAAGTACGGCATCTTCGTCTCTCCCCTGACCGGGGTTAACTTCGACAACCACAACAGGACCAGCACCACCGACAATCGCCTGCTGCGGCGCCTGGTCAGAGACTCTCGCACCAGGGGGCATACGGCCGAGGCGACGCTCCTGATGTGGCCGAAGGTTATAAGGGGGAGCATGCAGTACGTATTCCCCTACCAGAAGAGGGCGGACGCGATGTTCAACTCGTCTCTCCCCTACGAGCTGCCGGCCCTTCGCGCCTATGTCGACCCGATCCTGCACACCGTACCGGAGGCCTCGCCAGTGTACGGCGAGGCCCAGAGGCTGCTGTCGATGGTGAAGTACGTCCCCATTATCCCCACGGAGAA
Organism: uncultured Synergistaceae bacterium; assembly: GCA_964458805.1. Lineage (GTDB taxonomy): Bacteria > Synergistota > Synergistia > Synergistales > Aminobacteriaceae > JAAYLU01. The sequence goes on along the minus strand of CAYWKH010000023.1, from coordinate 5,734 downwards.
CATCCCGAACAATTCGATAATAAGGGAGTTTATCGGGGGTTCCTGCTTCGATGTTTAGCCGGTAGGCCAGGGAGACGGCTAGAAGGACCGCTGGAATCCGGGCAGGTCCACCGGCAGCCGTCCCCTGGCGGGAGACCTGTCCTTAAGGACTTCGCCGAGCGCCTGCAGCGATGGAGGGTTGTCGCTGTAGGCGATCACGGCGGCCGCGACATCCGGCGTAGAGATGAGAGAGTAGGGCGTCCGCAGGGCGAGCAGTATCACCCGGTTGGGCCCGATCCTGCGGATCATCTCGAGCCACGCCGGGTTTCTCCAGCCGTCGTAGTCGGCGACGAGCACGTAGTCGAACCCCTCGGACCGTTTTACAGCCTCCGCTATGTCGTCCTCATCCGGTTTCCCCGGGAGAAGTGCCAGGTCAACGGGAAACAGGTTCTCGACGAGCCTCTCTGCAGCAGAGGCGCGTTCCGAGGGCCATAACAGCGGGCGGACCCTGCCGTCTCGCACGGAGGCCAGAGCGCCGCAGGAATCGCGTGCTACGGTTATGCTCTTCAGGGCGGCCTCGCGCGCGACCTCGGCTCCCTCGGCCGCTCTATTCGGGGCGAACTCGGGCTTCCAGCCTTCATCGAGAAGCCCGAGCGAACGTTTGGCTTCAAGGATCCTGCTGACGGCCTCGTCCAGACGCCAGGACGGTATTCTCCCTGTTCGACAGGCCTCGAGGAGAACCGAATAAATGCCGAAGTGCTCCGTCTCCTCGTGCCCCTTGTCCGCCCCGAACAGCAGGATGTCCGCGCCGGCGTTGAAAGCTGCTATCGCAGCGTCCTCGGGAGTCCTCCTCTCGGCGAGAGCCCCCATGCCCATGGAATCCGTGACGATGAGGCCGTTGAATCCCATCTCCTCTCGAAGAACGCCAAGGATGGCCGGTGACAGGGTGGCCGGGTTGACCGGGTCGATCGAGGGGATGAGCACGTGCGCCGTCATTATGATAGGCACCCCCGCCTCGACTGCGGCCCTGAAGGGGGGGAACTCGACCGAATCCAGCCGCTCCCTGGTCGCCTCGATCACCGGCAGCCCCGTGTGCGAGTCGACCGACGTGTCGCCGTGGCCGGGGAAGTGCTTCGCCGCAGGCAGAACGCCCTCGGCGACGCAGGAGCGTATCATCTCGACCCCGAGCCGGGAGACGAGAGCGGGGTCGGACCCGAACGAGCGAACTCCGATGATCGGGTTCGACGGGTTGTTGTTCACGTCCATCACCGGCGCCAAATTGACGTTTATTCCTAGCGAGGCCAACTCCCTGCCCGATACCGAGGCTACTTTTGCGGCCAAGGCGGGGTCGTCGGCGGCACCGAGGGCCATATTGCCGGGGAACTGGGCGACCCCTTCGCGAATGCGCGCGATCAGTCCGCCCTCCTGGTCGATCGCTATCAAGAGTGGGAGAGAACCGGCGGAGAGGGCTGCCCGTTGGATTCCAGTGCTCAGCTTCGCCACCTGTTCCACAGACTCGATATTCTCCCTGCTCGAGTACAGGATTACCCCTCCCACCCTGAGCTCCGCCACGAATTTTTCCAGGTTCTCCGAGATTGCTCCCCCCTCGAAGAAGACGAGCATAATCTGCCCAACCTTCTCCTCCAGTGACATCTCGGACAGTCTTCCTTCGGAGGCTAAACCGGGGTTACTGCAAGCGGCGATGCAAAACGCAGCGCAAAGGACTACGACAAGCCGCTTGAACAGGCTCATTCATTGACATCTCCAAGAGATGAGTAGAGCTTTTGCATAAACTGTTCGTATGTCAAAGGGTAGTTTCCGCTGTAGTACATAAACCCGTACTGAATGTCGACGGAGAAGGGGAAGTCCTTTTTAAGCTCCAGCAGCTCCTCCGGAAGATCGACAAGCCTTAGCGAAGTCTCCTTGGCCCCCTGCTGCGGCGTCTCGGGCAACAATAACAGAATCTCGCGATCGCCAAGGTAGAAGCCCATGTCGCTATCCCGAATCTCTTCTTTGACATACTGGGCGTAGTCCGAGAAAAAGGTCTCCTCCAAGTCTGGGCGCCTGCCCAAACCCGGAAGAGAGGTAAAGGTCACCTTCAGCAGAATGCCGCACAGCCAGCGGCGGTAGCGCCCTGCCCTGCGCAGCTCCTCCGGGACTCTTCTAGTCGAGTATTTCTTTGAGTACAGACCTGTGTCAGCATCCATCAGGTCGGGCTCTGATCTGTGCGGCGGCGCAGGCAGAGCGGCGGACTTGGGGGGATCTACCAGCAGGAAGTAGAATATTTCGCCGTTCGCCTTCTGAAAAACGCTCTGCCTTTTGCCCTTAATGGTAACCTCGTCCTCTCCCGGCGTGAAAAAGTCAGCGACGGTCTTGCCCTCCGGCTCTTCCACGCCGACGATCTCCTTGAAGGGGTCGTTGGCCATGAAGATTACGCCATCATCGTCCGCAGCTGCCTGGGGAAAGGGGGAACTGTCCAGCGTGTCCAGTGCGCCGTCAGCGGGAGAGATCTTCACTTGGCGGTGCGTCTCGGGTGAGCCTCGTTCTCGCCTATGTCGAAAGAACAGGTGAACGATGAGGGCGAAACCCGATACCGCGATTGCTACACCCGCCCAGGGGGTGATGGGAGGCGCCCCGGCCTCGAGCGAGATGACGCAGATAATTATCCCCTGTGATGCCATTTGAAGAGGAACAAGGTGGGGGGAAAGGCCGTTTTTAATGGAGAAGACGTACATCGTCGTCAGGGCGGTGTAAAGTACTATCATGAGAAGCCATAGCGGCGCACCGGCATGAACCCTGTGCGCGTCGCTCCCGAAGGCCACAAGTGCTAGGGCGATTGGCAGAGAGACAAGGGGTGGCATTGTAAACCACACATACATCTTACATTCCTCCAGGCGCGGTACTTTAAACGCGAGCCTATTTTCAGTTTGTCCGGTCAGATGTTGATTCTTTTCCTGGGGACGGGGAACTCGAAATGATGATACCAGAAAAATGCCGGACTGTGGCGGACCCTGGGTTGTTATCGGGAAGTCTTATATGGAGCAGAGAGTATAATGGCGTTGTCGGATTGCCCGATCTTCGATATGAAAGGGTAGGGAGGGTGCGATTTGCTCAAGTGTGGAATAATAGGCCTGCCGCTCTGCGGAAAGAGCACGGTGTTCAACGTTGCGACAAACGCAGGTGCCGAGGTCAAACCTTACGCCGGTGGAAAGACAGATCCTAACAGGGCGATTGTCAGCGTGCCGGACAGTCGTTTCGACAGCCTGGCGCGCCTTTACGAGCCAAAAAAAACCACGCCCGCGACCGTGGAGTTCGTCGACCTGGCGGGCCTGTCCCGCAACGCCGGAAAGGGCGAGGGACTCGGCAACTCGTTTCTGTCCTTCGTGGCGGAGTCCGACGCCTTGGTCCACGTGGTGCGACTGTTCGAGAATGCGGGAGTACCCCACCCGGAGGAGACGATAGACCCAGTCAGGGACTGGAACATCGTGGAGATGGAATTGATCTTCAGGGACCTGGGTGTCATCGAGGCGCGTCTCTCGAGAATACTCGCCAAAAAAAAGACCAGCGCGGCCGAGGAGTGCGAGAAGGAACTACTGGAGAGGTGCCAGGCCTGCCTGCTGGAGGAGCGCCCCCTGCGGGAGATGTCTCTGTCGGTCGAGGAGCTGCGCGTGCTGAGCGGGTTTTCGTTCGTGACCCTGAAACCCGAACTGCTGGTGGCAAACGTCGACGAGACGCAGACGGAAGATGCCCTGCCATCATTCGCCGCCTTGAAAGAGCTCGCCGGGGAAAAGGGGATACAGCTGATAAGGGTCTACGGGAGGATGGAGATGGAGCTCGCGGAGCTCTCCAGGGAGGAACAGGCTGAGTTCATGGACGAACTCGGCCTGGTGGAACCCGGGCGGAACCGACTCCTGTCAGGAGCATACGCCCTGTTAGGTCTCATCTCGTTTTTCACGACAGGCAAGGACGAGGTAAAGGCGTGGACCCTGCTGAAGGGAAAGACCGCCGTCGACGCCGCGGGGGCGATACATTCCGACCTGGCGAGAGGGTTCATCCGGGCCCAGGTTGTCTCCTACGATGACTTCATGGCCAACGACCAGTCTCTGCCCAAGTGCCGGGAGAAGGGCGTGCTGAGACTCGAGGGCAAGGATTACATAGTGGCCGACGGTGATATGATTGAAATCCGCTTCAACGTATAGTGTGATACAATTTATTATGGAATTTCCGATGAAAGGGGCGCATTGAAAACATGGCTATGCCTGTACAGATAGGCCTTGACGAAATAATCTCCATGCTGCTGGCCAGGGTTGACAGCCTGACGATCAACGACGAGAACTCCAAGAGCAGGTTCAACATCGTGGCTCGCGTGCTCTACAAGAAAGGCATCCTAACGGAGGAGGACATAGTGGAGTCCATCAAGGACGAGCACAAGATGCTGAAGGAGCTGGGCGCCATACAGGAGGAGCCGTCGGAGGAGCTTGTTCAGACAATCGCGGACGGCATCCTCCAGTGGATCAAAGGCGACGTGGCCTCCCTTAAAAAAGGAATGGAGGAGTACGAGCGGCGGTTGCAGGAGGCTATGGCCAAGCAACAGGCCCAGAAGCCCAGAATAGACGTTGCCTCGCCGGCGGTACTGCAACAGTTGAACCGGCTGGGCGGAAAGGGACAGGGCGGGGGCAAATTAATTATTTAGCGGATGACCCGCATATCAGACCGCCGGTCCGGCACAAATTGCGCCGGACCGGTTCGCTGTTGCGGAGGCTTTAACAAACAGGCGCCGGTATCGCCGTGCGCGGCATTGGAGGCAGAATGGCATGAAACCTACCGAAAGCATTGAGAGCCTGCTCGACAAGGCTTACGACTCTGACGACCCCGACACCGTCCGGCGACTTGCCGAGAGGGTGTTGAAGCTAGACCCGGAGAACATGGAGGGGATGATCCTGCTCTCCGACGTGACGGACGACCCCGAGCGAAAAATCACGCTCCTCGAGCGATTAAAGTGTATGCTGGGGGACTGTATGGACGAAGACGAGCAAGACGCCGGCGAGGAGTATATCTACAGTGAAACGGGCATGCTTTACGTCTCTGTCCTTTTGAGACTGGCATTCGCGCTCTTCTCCGAGGGCTTCCTTGGGCGGGCCTTGGATGCCTCTCAAGAGGCCATGGGGTACGACGCCGAAGAAATCACGCCCGCGAAGATTCTGTTCTACCGCACCCTGTTGGAGATGAAGGAGTACAGGAGAGTTCTCGAGGAGGGTATGAAAGAGACGGAACCCTCCGCCGGCACGTTGAATGCCCTCGCGATCGCGACGTTCAAGCTCTTTGGCGCCGGGCGTCGCGCCTACGACGCCCTCTGGGCCGCCATTGACGCCGATCCGGAAGTCCCGTTTTACATCATGGGCTACCTTGAGGAGCCTGGGGACGATGCGGACGACGATACCATAGAGACCTTCAACATGGCGATGCTTTACGAAGATGCTTGGCTCTCCGGAGAGGACATAAAGCTGGGCAACTGGCTGGCCTCGGCTACGATCCTGCTTGGGCTGGCTCTGTCGCTCTTCACAGGAGAAGAAGAGGAAAAGATGTTGGTGCTGGCGGATGCTTTGGGGGTAGGGGGACAGGTCGAGGATATCATGGTCAACCTCGAGAGCAAGGACGATTGGCGACTCCTCTCCGAGATGGAGAGATGGTCGACAGCCATCAAGCTTCTATCCGAGAGTAGCTATCTACCCCTGGATGAATGAGCTCGTGCATG
>CAYWKH010000022.1:0-23677 GCA_964458805.1 uncultured Synergistaceae bacterium | reverse complement strand
TTGACACAGGTGTTCAAACTATTTTCCGGCGTGTTGGGGGGCGATGTCGGCATAGACCTCGGGACGGCCAACATCGTCGTCTACGTGAAGGGGCGTGGTATCGTCATAAACGAGCCCTCCGCGGTGGCCATCAGGAAGCGCCCCAAGGGCGGGGCCACCGAGGTCATAGCGGTGGGGCGCGAGGCCAAGGCCATGGCGGGCAAGACCCCGGGCGGGGTCTTCACGATCTGGCCGCTGCAGGACGGCGTGATAGCAAACTTCGAGATGACCGAGGAGTTGATCAGGCACTGCTTGAGACGCGCCAACGGCGGCAGGCCGTTCGTCTCCCACCCCAGGGTGGTCATTTCGGTGCCCGCCGAGGTCACGGAGGTCGAGAGGAAGGCCGTCATCGACGCCACTCTGGGGGCCGGCGCCAAGGAGGCCTACGTGATAGAGGAGCCGGTGGCGGCGGCCCTCGGAGTCGGCCTTCCGATCCAGGAGCCCAGGGGCAGCATGATCCTCGACATCGGGGGCGGGACCAGCGAGGCGGGGGTGCTCTCCCTCGGCGGAATAGTCGTGACCAACTCGCTGCGGGCCGCGGGCAAGGAGATGGACAACGCCATAGTGGCGATGCTGCGACAGAGGTACGCGCTTCTCATCGGAGAGACCACCGCCGAGGAGGTGAAGATCGCGATCGGGTCGGCGCTCCCGCTGGAGACCGAGTTGGAGATGGCGGTCAAGGGGCGCGACCTCGCGGATGGCCTCCCGAAGGCGGACACCGTGAGCTCAGTGGAGGTCAGGGAGGCGCTGGAGCCGATCCTGCTCAGGATAGAGGACATGGTGAAGGTCGCGCTGGAGCAGACCCCGCCGGAGCTGGCGAAGGACATAGTCGACCAGGGGATATTCCTGTCGGGCGGAGTGTCGCTGTTGCGCGGACTCGCCGAACGCCTGTCGAAGGCGATGAACACCCCGGTAGTGGTGGCCGAGGACGCGCTGTTCGCCGTGGCCAGGGGGCTGGGCAAGATCCTGGAGAACCTCGGCGACATGAAGAAGGTCCTCCTCTCGGTCGAGAAGGGGTCGAAGTAGCAGGGGCGGGGCGAATCCGTTGACCGAGAGACAGGGCGAAAGAGAGTGGATCCACGGGCTTTTGGCCCTGGTCGCCTGCCTGCTGCTGCTGGCCGCCGCTCCCAGGAGGGAGCTGTTCAGGGGGGCGGTCGACCTGACGGGCGAGCTGCTGGCATACCCGGAGTACCCGGCTTTCGTGATAGAGCGGTCCGCCAGGGAGTTCTCCGTCTGGTTCGTGGACCGCGGCGAGATGCAGGATCGGCTCAACTCCATGAAGGAGGAGAACGACCGCCTGCGGTTGATGTGGTCCGTGGAGAACGCGGGCAGCCTGCGCAGGGAGCTCGAGGGGTTCGCCGGATACGCCCGGATAACAGCCAGGGAGCCGCTCTCCTGGTGGTCCGAGGTCAGGATAAACAAGGGGCGGAACGACGGTGTGGCGGTTGGGGCCCCCGCGCTTCAGAACGGCTACCTGGTGGGGCGGGTCGCCAGCGCGGAGGGCGGGTTCTCGTGGGTGGAGCTGCTGACGTCCTCGTCGCTCATGATACCGGTGGTCGTGGAGGAGACCAGGGACCTGGGCGTGGTCGCGGGCGACGGCGAGGGCGGCATCTGGCTGTTCTACGTGCCGGAGAGCAAGCTGCTCCGGGGCGGGATGCGGATAAGCACCGCCATGATCAGCGAGGCCCTTCCCCCGGGGATCCCGCTGGGGACCCTGACAGACGAGCGCCGCGAGACCAACGACGGGTACATAGCCTGGAGGCTGACGCCCGGCGCGTCGCTGTCTCAGCTGTATGCCCTCGAGATAATGGGGCTGAGGAGGGCGGGGCCGTGATCTACCTGCTATCCTGGTACGTGCAGGACTTCTTGTGGATCTTGAGCTCCGGAAAGGTGCTGGTGCCGGAGGTATACCTGCTCGCCCTGGTCTTCCTGTCGATGTTCAGGACCGAGGACGGAGTCCGCACCGTGTGGGCAGCCTTCTTCGGTGGAGTGCTGTGGGACCTCAGGTGGACCGGCCTGCCGGGTGCAACGTCGCTCCTCTACGTGACCACCCTGATGCTGGTCCGATGGCTGTGGCGCTCCATACCGGCCACCGGGAGGACCATATCTCTGTTCGGTCTGCTGCTGTGGTTCTCGAACATGCCGATCACCTTTGCGAGGCTCTTCCTGTGGGGGGCGAGGGGCCTGTCGATACTGCAGGCCTACCTTGTGCAACAGAGCCACATAGTCCCGCTGGTGCTCCTCGGGTGCGCGGCATACGCATGGAGGTCGAAAAACCAGGATGTCTGACCTTCGCTCCTTGATGAACAGGCGGCTGGCACTGTGGCGCTACCTGATGCTGTCCGCGCTCCTGCTTCTCGTGGGGGGACTTTATTTCTTCCAGATTGTGAACGTCGACACCTACGTGAGGCTTGGCGCCAACAACAGGCTCAGGTTCATCAGGTACCCGCCGATAAGAGGGGAGATCGTCGACCGGAACGGAGTCCCGATGGCGGCGAACGTTACCACGTTCGACATCATGGGCTACCCGCTGGACATAGAGAAGGACGGGATGATCGAGGGGCTCGGCGTGCTGCTCTCCCGCCACGGCATCCCCCTGTCGGAGGATGACCTGCGCCGCGAGATCAAACGCCAGACCTGGGCCCCCTACCGGGTGGTCCGCGTGGTGTCCAACATCACCCTGGCCCAGATGGCCGAGCTGGTGGCGGACCCTGACTTCCCCCAGCAGCTCTTCCCGATCCCCGTGCTGCGCAGGACCTACCCTGCGGGCGGCGTGGCCTCGAACGTGACCGGGTTCGTGGGGGAGATAAGCGAGAACGAGCTGAAGCAGATGGAGGGTAAAGGGTACGTAGGCGGGGACCAGGTCGGCAAGACCGGGGTAGAGAGGCAGTACGAGGAAATGCTGCGCGGCAGGCCGGGCGGCGAGTCCGTCGAGGTGGACGCGAGAGGGCGCAGGGTGCGCCGAATCGACTCCTCCCCCGCCGGGCGCGGCATGGATCTCCAGCTCACACTGGACCTGGGCGCGCAGCGCCTGGCGGCGGACCTGCTGAAGGGGTATCGGGGCGCGCTGGTGGCGATGGACGTGCACAACGGGGACATACTCGTCCTGGCGTCGTCGCCGTCGTACGACAACAATCCGCTGTCGTGGGGGGTGTCCTCGAAGGAGTGGAACGCGCTGCTGACGGACCCGGAGAAGCCGATGCTCGACCGGAGCATCGCGGGGCTGTACCCGCCCGCGTCGACGTTCAAGGCGCTGGTGGGGCTTGCCGCGCTCGCCGAGAATGAGATCACGGCCTCCACCACCTACTCGTGCAGCGGGGCCTTCCCCCTGGGGAACAGGATCTTCCGCTGCTGGAGGCGCACCGGGCACGGCAACGTGAGCCTGCTCACCGCCCTGCAGAACTCCTGCGACATCTTCTTCTACCAGGTGGGGCTGAAGCTTGGGATTACGAAGCTTTTAAAGTGGGTGGAGATGTTCGGCCTCGGCAGGCCCACAGGGATAGACCTCCCCGGCGAGGCCTCGGGGGTGATCGCCGGTCCCGATTGGAAGAAGGCGCGGCTCAAGGAGAGCTGGTACAGAGGTGACACGGTCAACTACTCGATCGGACAGGGGTTCCTGCTCACCACCCCGCTTCAGCTAGCCTCCTTGTACGCGGTGATCGCCAACGGAGGCAGGGTGGTGCGTCCCAGGCTGGCCATGATCGCGCCCAAGATGTCGGTCGACCTGAACATCGAACAGTCGCATATAAACATGATCCGCAAGGGGCTGGACTTCGTCGTGCGAAGGGGGACGGCCCAGCGGGCCGGAGGCTTCGGCATAACGGTGGCGGGCAAGACCGGAACCGCCCAGAACGCCCACGGCGCGGACCACGCCCTGTTCGTCGGGTACGCCCCCATGGAGGACCCGAAGTACGTGGCGGTGGCGGTCCTGGAGGCCGGCCTGCACGGAGGTTCCGTGGCCTCCCCGATCGTTGGCGAGTTGCTCTCTTACCTGCTGGTGCCGGCGTCAAGGGTTAAACAGCCCTGACGCGGACCGGCGACCATTCCTGTAGGAGGAGATAGGATGGCTGAAGTCGTGGAATCCGTTGAAAACCGCAAAGACCTGCATGAGGGCGCCGACAGGGTCGAGATCCTGCTCAAGGGGACCGGCTACGGCGTGCGCATGATTCTTCCGGAGGCGCTCTCCGACGAGAAGCTGCTCGAGGAGCTGTTGCGCTTCTCCGGCGACGCCGCCAGGCTCGCCCGCGGGATAGGCGTGGTGCTGGACCTGCAGGGCAGGTCGCTTACCCGCCCCCTGCTGGTGGCCCTGCTGTCGCAGTTCGTGTGGACCGGCGATTTCAAGGTGCTCTCGTGGATGTCCTACAACGTGGACACCCTTGAGCTTCTTCGTTCCTCCGGCTTCTCGATAGGGGAACCGATGGCCGACAAGCCCGAAAGGGGCGCCGGTTCCAACACGCTGGTGCTGTACCAGTCCCTTAGATCGGGGCAGAGGGTGGAGCACGACGGCGACGTGGTGCTCCTGGGGCACATGAACGACGGTGCGGAGATATACTCCTCCGGCAACGTCTTCATCAGGGGCAGGCTCAAGGGCGTGGTCCACGCCGGGATGCGGGGAGGAGAGTACTGCATCTCCGCGGGCCAGTTCGAGGCCAGGCAGCTTCGCATAGCGGGGAAGCTGTGCTCCACCCTGGGCAGCGACGTCGAGTGGTGGGGCAAGGCAGTGGTTATCAGTCTTGAAAACGACTCCCTCGTAGCCAGGGAGCTGAAGCTATAGTCCGGGTGGATCCCGGGCGGGGAGGAAGATATGGAAGGGGAGATCGACTAGTGGATTCCAGCGGAGTGCAGTCTCGCGTGATAGTCATAACCTCCGGAAAGGGGGGTGTTGGAAAGACGACCACCACGTCGAATCTGTCGGTGGCGCTCGCACGCTCGGGGCACAGGGTGGTGGCGGTGGACGCGGACATAGGGCTTAGGAACCTGGACGTGGTGATGGGGCTGGAGAACAGGGTCGTCTACAACCTCATAGACGTCGTGGAGGGGAGCTGCAAGCTGAGCCAGGCGCTGGTCAGGGACAAGAGGGTGGACAACCTGTTCCTGCTGCCGGCCGCCCAGACTCGCACCAAGGACGCGGTCTCCTCCGGACAGATGGAGGAGCTGTGCTCCATGCTCAGGGAGGAATTCGAGTACATACTCATCGACAGCCCGGCGGGGATCGAGAGCGGCTTTCGAAATGCGGTCGTGGGCGCGGACGAGGCCCTCGTGATCTCCACCCCCGAGGTCCCGTCCGTGCGCGACGCGGACAGGATAATCGGGCTGCTGGAGTCGATGGAGAAAGCCCCGATACGCCTGGTGGTGAACCGGCTGCGGACCAGCATGGTCCGCGAGGGGGAGATGCTGGACGTCAACGACGTGCTGGACATCCTCGCCATAGACCTCATAGGAGTCGTGCCCGAGGATGACAGCGTGGTAAAGTCGGCCAACCGCGGCGAGCCTCTCACCCTGTCCGACTCCTCCCCCGCAGCCCTGGCCTTCCAGAGAATAGCGGCGCGCCTCGCGGGAGACGAGGTCCCCTTCCCGAAGTTCGATGAAGAGAACGAAAGAGGGCTGTTGGCAGGCCTTCGCAGGCTCTTCGGGAAAAAAGACTGACGGAAAGAGGGATGATAATGGGTTTCTTAAAGAGATTTTTCTCAAACGGAGGGTCCAAGTCGGTCGCCAAGGAGCGCCTGCAGATAGTCCTCATACACGACAGGGCCGATATCTCCCCCGAGATGCTCGACGGACTGCGCAGAGACATAATATCGGTCATCACCAGGTACATGGAGATAGACTCCTCCCGCATCGAGATGGACTTCGACAGGGCCGACAGGTCGGTGGCGTTCGTGGCCAACATTCCTGTGATCCGCATTAAGCGCGGAGTGCCTCCGTTGCGGGACGGGGAACAGCTTTAGCCGCGTCCGCGCGCCGCGCGGGGATGGACCCGGCGGCCGTGGAAGCATGGAGGACGGAGCCGCACAATGGAAGAAAAAAACCGCACCCTGGGCGAGTTGGCAGGCAGGCTGGACAGGATACAGATTTTATCGGCCGCCGCCCTGTTTGTGCTCGGGCTGCTGTCCATATACAGCGCCGGGGCCGGGTTTGAGGGCAAGGGAGGTTCCTATGCAGGACGCCAGCTGTTGTGGGGCGTCCTCTCGTCGGCGGCCTTCCTCGTCGTCGTCAGGATAGGGTACGAGAGGCTGCTGCAGGAGGGTTACGCGCTGTACGGACTGTCGCTGGTGCTCCTGCTGTTGAGCATGCTCGCAGTCGGGATGACCGTTAAGGGGTCGCAGAGATGGATCGACCTTGGGCTGTTCCGCTTTCAGCCCACCGAGTTCGCAAAGATAGCCCTCATACTGGCGCTGGCGAAGCACCTGTGCAGATACCCTCCGCTGAAATTCGCCCCCTTCCTGGGGGGGCTCGCCGTGGCGGGCCTGTCCGGGGCGCTTATCGTGATACAGCCTGATATCGGCAGCGCGATGGTGTGCGGTGTGATAACCCTGGCCGCGGTAGTGGCGGCGGGGGCCCCGGTCCGGTACCCGGCCGGTCTGCTCGCGGCCGGAGGGCTCCTGATGCCGTTCGCCTGGGGTTTTTTGCGCGAGTACCAGAAGGCGCGCATCCGGGTCTTCATAGATCCGTGGAGCGACCCGCTCGGGGCCGGGTACAACGTGATCCAGTCGCGCATCGCGGTGGGGTCCGGCGGCCTCTTGGGCGCCGGGTTCATGGGAGGATCCCAGAGCAAGCTCCGCTTCCTGCCGGAACCGCACACCGACTTCATATTCGGCGTATTCTCCGAGGAGTTCGGTTTTGTCGGCGCCCTGGTCATGCTCATCCTGTTCGGCCTGCTGCTGTGGAGGCTTGTGGAGGCGGGCCTGCGCGCCAAGGACTTGAGGGCCAAGGTCCTTATAGCCGGGGTGTCGGCGTGGCTCTGGTTCCAGGTCGTACAGAGCGTGGGGATGAGCATGGGCCTGCTGCCTATAACCGGCCTGCCGTTGCCGCTGGTGAGCTACGGGGGCAGCTCTCTGCTCTCCTTCTCGATAGCCCTGGGGCTTGCGCAGAGCGTCTACATCTCGACCGTGAAGAGCTACAAGTGACGTCCCGCCCCCGGCGGGGGCGCGGGACGAGGGAGGTTTTTCCTTTATGAACCGCAGTGAAGAGTCGACGGCGCGCGAGGCCGGTTTCATCCCGCGCCCGGGTGCGGCGATGCCCGCGGACGCCGAGTACGGCGACAGCGCGTGGCCGTTGCTGTCGAATGTCAAGCGCTCCTCCAGGTACGCGGGGTGCGAGTACGGCGTCCTCCCGGAGAAGAGCGGGGGCGGCGTCGTCCGCTACTGCCTGGCCTTCCCCGACGTGTACGAGATAGGGATGAGCTACCTCGGCTTCCAGGTGCTCTACTTCCTGCTGAAAAGCCTGCCTAATGCGGACGCGGACAGGGCCTGCTGTCCGTGGACCGACCTTGAGGAGCAGATGCGCCTCAAGGGGGCGGTGCTGTCGTCGATCGAGGGCGGGCGTCCGCTGAGGGATTTCGACGTGGTCGGATTCACCCTTCAGTACGAGCTCGGCTACAGCAATATCCTGACCATGCTCGACCTCGGCGGCATCCCTCTGCTCGCCTCCGACAGGGGAGATCGCGACCCGCTCGTGGCCGCGGGAGGCGCGGGCGCCTTCGCCCCGGAGCCCCTGGCGCCGTTCGTCGACTTCTTCTGCGTGGGGGACGGCGAGGTCCTGCTCCCGCCGATCACCGACAGCCTTTCGATGAGCGCGGGCAGGCCCCGTGCGGAGAGGCTCGCGAGGCTGTCGGAGATCCGTGGAGTCTACGTTCCCTCGATGGTTGACTGCGAATACTCCGCCGACGGCGTGCATTTCACGCCCGTGGCCGGGGGACGCCGCCTGCCGGTGCGCCGGGCCGTCGTGGAGTCGCTGGACGACGCCTTCATGCCGAGCATGCTGCTGGTCCCCTCCGCCGGCATAGTCCACGACAGGGTCACGGTAGAGGTCTTCCGCGGGTGCACCAGGGGGTGCCGCTTCTGCCAGGCAGGAATGGTCACGCGCCCTGTCAGGGAGCGCTCTCCCGGCCCTCTCGCCCGGAACATAATATCCCTCGTCGACAGCACCGGGTGGGAGGAGGTCGGCCTGCTCTCCCTGGCCTCGTGCGACTACTCCGGCATAACCGAGCTGGTGCGCGCCCTCTCCCCCGAGTTGGCGTCGAGGAACGTCAGGCTCAGCCTGCCCAGCCTGCGCATGGACGCGTTCTCGGTCGAGCTGGCGGCCGGGATGGAGGCCATGAGGCGCGGGGGCGTCACCTTCGCCCCGGAGGCGGGGACCCAGAGGCTGCGGAACGTCATAAACAAGGGGGTGGACGAGGAGGACTTCGAGTCGTCGCTCAGGGCGGCGTTCAGCAGGGGGTGGGACAGGGTGAAGCTCTACTTCATGATGGGCCTGCCCACGGAGACGGATGTCGACCTGCAAGGGATAGTGGACCTGGCAGCGAGGGCCCGCTCCATAGGCAGGGAGTACAAGCGGAGGGCCCAGGTGGCCGTCTCGCTCGCCGGGTTCGTCCCGAAGCCGCACACCCCCTTCCAGTGGGAGGCCCAGCTTGCCGCCGATGAGCTCCGCAGGCGCGGAAGGCTTGTCAAGAACGCTCTGGCCGATGTCGGCAGGGGTGGAGTAACGGTGAAGTACCACGAGCCGGAGCAGACACTACTCGAGGGAGTGTTCGCGCGCGGCGACAGGCGACTGGCGGAGGTACTGCTGGCGGCGTGGCGCATGGGGGCGAGGTTCGACGGCTGGAGCGAGCACTTCTCCTTCGCCCGATGGATGGAGGCGTTCGTCGAGGCCGGGGTCGACCCGAGCTGGTACGCGGAGAGGGAGAGGCCTCGCGACGAGGGACTGCCCTGGGACCACGTGGACGCCGGGGTCGACAGGGAGTTCCTCTGGAGGGAGCGCCTCCGCTCGCTGGATGGAGCGCTGTCTCCCGACTGTCGCGAGGGGGGAAGGTGCGTCCTGCACGGCCCTTCGTGCCTGGAGTGCGGCGCGTGCCGGCCGTCCGTGGAGGAGGCCCCGCATGTTTAGGGTTCGACTGACCTACGCGAAGAGGGGGAGGGCGTGCTTCATCCCCCATGTCGCGATCCCGTCCGTCTTCACCAGGAGTGGCCGCAGGGCCGGGGTGGAGTTTCAGCTGTCGGAGGGCTTCTCCCCCCGCCCCAGGATAAGCCTCGGCCCCGAGCTGCCTGTGGGTGTCCCGGCGCTGAACGAGCCGGTCGAGGTCCGCGTGGCCTCCCTCACCGCCCGCGACCTGGCCAGGTGGGACCTGGCCCTGCCGGGCGGCTTCTTCTTCACCGGCGCGCTGGTCGAGTCCCTCCCCGGGACCGGGTCGCTGAACGGGCAGTGCGAAGCCGCCTCCTACCTCCTGGCCCTGCGCGGGAGGGACTCCAGCCCCCTCGACGCAGCCCTGGCGGAGATGAGGGAGGAGGGACTGATCCTGCACTGTCGCGAAGATGCCGGGCCCTGTTTCAGATGCGTGGTCGACAGCCCCGCCCGCAGGGGCCCCGGGCTGTTCGTGAAGGAGCTCGCGAAAAGGGGTATCATACAGGGCTGGGCGGATCTGTTCATGCTCCGCGAGAGCGTGGGGCGGCTTGTCGCGCCGGCGGCCCTGGCGCCATACGTCATACCGCTCGCCGACCCGTCCGCGCACGGCTGGACGCCGCTGCCGGACGGGTATGTCAGCAAGGGCGGGGCCTGAGAATTGAGCGAGCGTAAGCGCCGTTCGTCCCGGCGGGGCGCCCGTGCGCGTGAAAAGAAGATCATGAAGGGGGGGGACTTCCTCTTGTCAGAGAGTGGAGAGGCCAGGGGCGGGCCGACGGAAGCCTGTAAGAGCGAGAGACCGCCCCGCCCGGGCGACGCCGACAGGAAGATCATAGCGAACTGCGTCGACACGGAGGAGACCAGGGTGGCGATAATCGAAGAGGGGCGGCTGGCGGAGCTCTTCGTCGAGCGCATGTGGGAGCGCCAGAAGACCGGCGAGGTTTACAAGGCGCGGGTCGAGAGCGTCCTACCCGGGATCCACGCCGCCTTCGTCAACCTGGGCGACGGCAGGAACGCCTTCCTTTACCTCAACGATGCCAGGGGGCTGGACCTGCAGCCGAACAACGAGCTGCTGGTCCAGGTGACCAAGGCCGCCAGGAAGAACAAGGGGGCGAGGGTCACCTCGAGGATCTCCCTGCCGGGCAGGTACGTGGTGCTGGTCCCCGACGGCCACGAGTCCGGCGTGTCCAAGCGCATAGTGGACGAGGACGAGAGAAAGCGTCTGAAGGCCATTGCCAGATCTCTCCGGGGGGACTACGGGATAATAGTGCGCACCGCCGCGGAGGGGGTCGACGCAGAGTCGCTCGCCCACGACGTCGAGACCCAGCTCGCCCTGTGGCGCGAGATAGAGCACAACGGCCGCACCCAGAGCGCCCCCTGCCTGCTCTTCAGGGACCTCGGCCTGCTCGGCAGGGTGCTGCGCGACGAGCTCACCGAGCAGGTGTCCGAGATCATCGTCGACAGCCCGGAGGAGCACGAGGCCATGTGCGACTACCTGCCGGGGCTGTGCGGAGGCGAGCCGCCGGAGCTCTCCCTGTACAGGGGAGCCGTACCCCTGTTCGAGTACTACGGGGTCGAGAGGGACATAGACGCCGCGCTCGAGCGGAAGGTATGGCTCGAGTCCGGCGCCTACCTGGTCATCGACCACACCGAGGCCCTGACCGTGATAGACGTGAACACCGGCAAGTACATCGGCGACACCGACCTGCGCCACACGGTGCTGGACGCGAACCTGGAGGCCGCGTCGGAGATAGCCAGGCAGCTCAGACTGAGGGCCATCGGGGGGATAGTGGTCATAGACTTCATCGACATGGAGTACGAGGAGGACCGCTCGAAGCTGCTCAGGAGGCTTGAGGACGTGTTTCAGCCCGACAGGTACAGGGCGCGGGTGTTCGGCGTGTCGCAGCTCGGGCTGGTCGAGATAACGCGCAAGCGCGCGCGCCCGGACGTGCGCTCCGTCCTGACCCGCAGCTGCCCCGAGTGCGGGGGGACCGGGTGGGTCCTGCGCGAGGACACGATCGCCATGTCCATCAAGCGCTTTCTCAGGAAGGTGTCCCTGGCCAACAGGACCGAGGCGCTGCTGCTGGAGGCCGGACCCGCGGTCGCCCGGCACATTTTCGAGACCTACCTCTCCATGTGGGAGGCCGAGCTCGGCCGCAGGCTGTTCATAGCCGCCGTGCCCGACTTCGCCTGGAGCAAGTACCGCCTCGACGCACAGGGCAGCCTGGAGCAGGTCGAGCGCCGCGCGGGCCAGATGGAGAGGCGGGAGGCCCGGATCATTGTATATAGAACGTCTTCGTCTTAAGGGGTTCAAGAGCTTCGGCGCCTCCGCCGATCTCCCGCTGTCGCCCGGCCTGACCGCCATCGTTGGCCCGAACGGAAGCGGGAAGAGCAACATCCTCGACGCCCTCCGCTGGGCCCTGGGGGAGGCAGGCCAGCAGCGACTGCGCATAGTAAGGCAGAGCGACCTGCTGTTCGCCGGCAGCGTCTCCCTGCCCCCCGCGGAGGGCACCGTCGTATCGGTGCACCTCCGGTCGGACGAGGGCGGGTCGCCCGGTGCGCGCTGCGTGATCAAGCGCGCCTACACAAGAGAGTCCGGCTCGGTCCTGTCGGTTGACGGGTCGCGGGTCAGGCTGCTGGACCTGGACGAGGTGAAGCGCAGGTGGCGACTCGAGGGGGACCAGTTCGCCTTCATCGGCCAGGGGGAGGTGGCCGAGGCGATCCACCAGCGCCCCGGCCAGAGGCGCTCCCACCTTGAGGTGCTGTTCGGGATAGACCTCTTCAGGAAGAAGCGGGGCGAGACCTGCGCGAAGCTGGCCGACGCTTCCGAGGAGGCACGCCGCCTGTCTGCCCTGGCCGCCGAGCTGGAGAACCGCAGGATCGAGATAGCGCCCGCCGTCGAGAGGGCCGCCGGTGCGAAGAAACTGTCCGACGAGCTGGGCGACAGGCGCAGGCTGCACTTCTTCTTCAGGAGGAGGCAGCTGGAGGAGAGGGGCGAGTCCCTGGCCGCGGAGCTGCGGGAGCTAAAAGTGCGGGAGGCCGTGCTGAGCGGCTGGAGGAGCCTGTGGGACCAGGCGCGCTCCGTTCTGTCCGAGAGCCGGGCCGAGCGAGAGGGCAGGGTCGTTCGCATGTCCGGGAGAAAAGCCGACCTGCTCTCCAGGCGCGAGACCCTTAGGAGGAGCTGCTTCGCGTCGGCCACCTCCATCCGGGAGATACTGTCGCGCAGGAGGGCGCTCTCCGCCGACCTCTCCGACCTGTCGTCCCGCATAGAGTCCCTGTCGGGCGAGGAGGCCGTGCTTCGCGATAGGGAGGCCGCGCTCGGCGCCGAGATGGCGGCCCTCGAGTCAGAGCGGGATCGCCTTGCCGAGACGGCGGAGAGGAGACGCCTCGAGATCGAGCAGGAGCGGGCCAGAAGGGAGGAGACCGCGGCCAGGTCGGCGGCGCTGGCCGGGGAGCTCGAGGTCCTCCGGTCGAGGATGCGCTCCAGGAGGTCCTTCCTGGAGGCCTCGTCCGCGGACCTTGCGGCGGCGGACGAGGCCGCGCAGGCGGCGGAGCGGTCGCTGCGCGAAGCGGGCGACCGGCGCTCCCTGCTGCAGAGCGCGGAGAGGGGGCTCTCCGAGGCCCACAGCGAGATCTTCGCCAGGTGCAGGACCACCGCCGGCCTGCTTCAGACCGCGCGCAAGGAGGCCGCCGCGCTGGAGAACGCCCTCGAGGAGCTGCGCTCCGCCGAGGACTCCTCCTACCCGGAGCCTGTGCGCTTCCTCGTCGCCGCCTCCAGGCTCGGAAGGCTTTCGACGACGATAAAGATCGCAGCCGAGGCCTTCACATGCCCGCCCCGCCTTGCGGCGGCGGTCGAGGCCTACCTCGGCGGACGCCAGTTCTGGCTGCTGGTGGACACCCTGGCCGACGCGGGCAGGTGCATCGACATGCTGAAGGAGCGGCGCGCTGGCAGGGCGACCTTCCTTCCGCTCGAGAGGAGCAGGCCCCGCACCCCCCTCCACAGGTTTTCGCTCCCCGATTCCGGCGTGGTCGGCTGGGCCGCGGACCTGCTGACCGCCGAGCCCCGCTGGTCGCCGGCTGTCATGCACCTGCTAGGCGATCTGCTGGTGGTCGACGGCTACGAAGTCGGCGCGGAGATCGCGAGGCGAGGCGCGTCCTTCCCGGTAGTCTCCCTGGAAGGAGAGGTCTTCGCGACCGGGGGGACAGTCAGCGGCGGCCGGTCGCGCTCCTCGGCCGGGGCGATCGAGCGCAGAAATCGCGCGCTGGAGGCGGAGCGCAGGCTCGGCGACCGCAGGGGCCGCGTCGAGGAGCTGACCAGCGCCCTCGCCCGCGAGGAGGAACTGGAGCAACGCAGGGCCGCGGAGCGCGACGAGTGCGCCCGCTCCTTGCGCGAGCTCGACGCCGGGATAGCCGCCCTCGAGGACGACCTTCGCGGCGCCGTCGCCAGGAGGGACCGCCTCGCCGATGGAAGCCGGGACGCCTCGGCGGAGCTGTTGGCGTGGGAGGCGCGCGAGTCCGATCTTGCAGTGCAGGCCGAGGATCTGGCGGTGGAAATCGGCCGAGCCGCCGGCGACCCGGCCCTGTCGGACCTGCCCGCCGAGCTCGCCGGGATTGAGGCGAAGTGCTCGCTGGCAGGGGAGAGGCTCGCCGGGGCGCGAGCCCTCCGGGAGAGGTCGAGCGAAGAGCTCGTCCGAGCCAGGGCGGCCCTGGCGGCCCTGGTGGAGGAGGAGAGGGGCGCGTCCGAGCGGGAGAGGGGCGAGAGGGAGCGCCTGTCCCGTCACGGGAGGGAGCTGTACCGACTGTTCCTCGATCTGCGGGAGCTGCAGCAGGAGCTGGACTCGGAGGCGGTCCTGGAGCGGTCGTCCGCCGGCCGCTCCGCCAGGGTCTCCTCCCGGGCGCTCAGGGCCGCGGAGCGCTGTTCGGAGGCTGCCGCGAAGGAGGCCGACCTCGCCCGCAGGCTTGAGGACGCGGGGGAGGAGCTCGGGAGGCTGCTGGAGTCTGCCGACGACGAGCACAGGAGGCTTTACGACCCGTCGCTCGCGCCGAGGCCGGAGGAGGGGCAGGCGCTGGCCGCGGCGGTCAGAAGGCTCGAGCGCGACCTGGCCGAGCTCGGCCCGGTGGACTGGGGGGCGCTGTCGGAGGACGCCTCGCTCTCGAGCCGCGTGACCTTCCTGGCGGGGCAGCTCGCCGACATCGGAGCGGCGATCGGGGAGCTGCGGACGATAATCGCCGAGACCGACAGGTATGTCGCCTCCACCTTCTCGTCGGCCCTGGACAGCATCAACCTTCGATTCAACGCCCTGTTTCGCAGGCTGTTCGGCGGCGGGGAGGCCAGGCTCCAGCTGGCCGCGGGACCGGACGAGGCGGCGGAGCAGGGGCAGGCGTCCGAGTGGGACAGGGGCGTCGAGATAGTCGCCCGCCCGCCCGGCAAGCACATGCAGTACCTGGCCCAGCTCTCGGGCGGGGAGCAGACCCTCACGGCCATAGCCTACCTCTTCGCCTCCATGGAGGCAGCCGGCCTGCCGCTGGCGGTGCTCGACGAGGTGGACGCGGCCCTCGACGAGTCGAACCTGGTACGGTTCGGCGAGCTCGCCCGCGAGTACGCCAGTCCGTCCGCGGGAGGCTCGGAAGGGATCCAGCTCATAGTCATGACCCATCGCAGGGCCACCATGGAGAGGGCCGACATACTGTACGGCGTGACCCTCGACGAGCCGGGGCTGTCCAAGGCCGTGGGGATAAGGGTGGAGGACTGGGTCGAGCCGGGACAGGCGCGACGCCTCCCGGCCTCCGCGCAACCGGGGGGACGGGCATGAGCGGGCGGGACGGGGTCGCGTGCTCGCGCGACCAGCTGACCCTCGGCGCTCTCTCGCTCGATCAGCCGGAGGAGGGGCCAAGGGTCAACGCGGACACGATACTGCTGGCCTCCTACGTGCGCGACACCTTCTCCGGCGCGCGCGGGGGCAGGGACGCGCTCGACCTGGGCTGCGCCACGGGCGCGGTGGCCCTAATACTCGCCCGCCGCTTCCCAGGCCTGACGTCGATAAAGGGTCTGGACATCCAGGGGGAGCTGGTCAGGCTCGCGAACGAGAACGCCCGCAGGAACGGCCTGCAGGACAGGGTCTCCTTCGTGGAGGGGGACCTGAGGAGGATCAGGGAGGTGTTCTCCTCCCAGTCCTTCGACGTCATAGTATCCAACCCCCCCTACGAGGCGCCCGGAAGCGGCCGGCTCAGTTCGTCCAGGTCGGAGATGATGGCGAGGCAGGAGGTCTCCTGCACCCTCGACGAGCTGGCCGCAGCCTGCGCCTGCCTGCTGAGGAACCGCGGCAGGCTGTACCTCGTGTTCAAGGCCGAGCGCCTGTGCGGGCTGCTGTCGACCCTGTCGCGCAGGGGGCTGGAGCCGAAGCGTTGCAGGATGGTGCACCCGTTGAAGGGGCGCAAGGCCTCCGTGGTGCTGGTCGAGGCCCTCAGGGGGGGCAGGCCGGGCATGACAGTGGAGCCCCCGCTGTTCGTGCACGACGACGACGGCGCGTACACGGAGGAGTTCTTAAGCGCCTACAGGGAGGAGGGGCTGGCGTGCTCTACATAGTCCCCACCCCCGTGGGCAACCTGGAGGACATGACCGCCAGGGCGGCGCGCGTGCTGTCGGAGGCCGACTTCATCGCCTGCGAGGACACGCGGACCTCCCTTCCGCTGCTTCGCCGCTTCGGGATAACGAGGCCCCTGGTAGCGTACCACTCCTTCAACGAGAGGGGGAGGGCGGACTCGATCCTGGAGAGACTCGCTCGCGGCGAGAGCTGCGCCCTGATCTCGGACGCCGGCACCCCCGGCATCTCCGACCCAGGCTACGAACTGATCCGCAGATGCATAGAGGCCGAGATACCGGTCACGGCGCTCCCCGGCCCGACCGCCTTCGTGCCCGCCCTGATCGTGTCGGGCCTGCCGCCCTACCCCTTCCTCTTCTACGGCTTCCTGCCCGACGGCAGGGGGGATCGCGAAAGGGCCGTCAGGTCCGTGGCGGGACTCCCGTGGACCCTGATCTTCTACGTCTCTCCACACAAGGCGGAGAGGCACGTCGCCCACCTCCTGGAGCTGCTCGGGGACAGAAGGGCCGCGCTGGTCCGGGAGGTGAGCAAGATCTACGAGGAGGCGCGCCGAGGGTCGCTATCGTCCATCTCCAAGTCCCTCGCCGATGGCGTCAAGGGGGAGCTGGTGCTGGTGGTGGATGGGGCCTCGGGCGACACGGGCGGAGTTGAGGGCGACTGGATGGAAAGGGCGCACGAGCTCGCCGCCGCCGGCCTGTCTTCCAGGGAGGTTGTAAAAACCATCTCCAGGGAGTATTCTGTATCGAAAAACGAGGTGAAGACCTTTCTTTTCCTGAAGGACGGGCCGGACGGCGACGAGGGCTAGCGACCCTTGAGACGCCCGGCTGGAGCACCACATAAAGGAGGTATCGCGCCAGATGAACGAACGCAACAGCTACTACCTCACCACCCCGATATACTACGTGAACGACATCCCCCACATAGGGCACGCCTACACCACCATCGCCGCCGACGCGATGTGCAGGTACAAGAGGATGAGGGGGTACGACGTGTTCTTCCTCACGGGGACGGACGAGCACGGGCAGAAGATACAGCAGAGCGCGGCGGCGAAGGGGCTGACCCCGCGCGAGCTCGCCGACCGCACGGTCGTGAACTTCCAGGAGCTGTGGAAGGCGCTGGATATCTCCAACGACGACTTCATTCGCACCACCGAGGAGCGTCACCACAGGACCGTCCAGGCCATCTTCAAAAAGCTGATGGACCAGGGCGACATCTACAAGGGCAAGTACGAGGGCTGGTACTGCGTCCCGTGCGAGACCTACGTCCCGGAGAGCGCGATGGGGGAGGACAGGACCTGCCCCGACTGCAAGCGACCCCTCCAGATGATGGAGGAGGAGAGCTACTTCTTCAGGGCCTCGAAGTACACCGGGATGCTGCTCGACTACTACAGGAAGAACCTGAAGGGCGTCATGCCGAAGAGCCGCTACAACGAGATAGTCAGCTTCCTGGAGGGCGGGGTGCGCGACCAGTCCATCTCGCGCACCACCCTCAAGTGGGGTATCCCCGTGCCGGGCGACGACGCCCACGTCGTGTACGTCTGGTTCGACGCCCTAATAAACTACGTCACGGCCTGCGGCTACCTCGACGACCGGGTGAAATTCGATAAATTCTGGCCCGAGGCGCGCCACCTGGTGGGCAAGGACATAATCCGCTTCCACTGCGTGATATGGCCGATCATGCTGCTGGCCCTCGGGGTCGCCCCTCCCGTATCCGTCTTCGCGCACGGCTGGTGGACGGTCGAGGGGGAGAAAATGTCGAAGTCCAAGGGCAACGTCGTCGACCCGTTCGACATGGCCGCCCGCTACGGCGCCGACCCGTTCCGCTACTTCCTGCTCAGGGAGGTGCCGTTCGGGCTTGACGGGGACTTCTCGGAGGCGGCCCTCGTCGGCAGGATAAACTCCGACCTCGCCAACGACCTCGGCAATCTGCTGAACCGCACCCTCCAGATGGTGGACAACTTCTTCGACGGCACCCTCCCACCGGTGGAGAAGGCGGGGCCGCTTGAGGATGAGATCGCCCGCCTCGCCGACGAGACCCTCGCCGAGGTCGACGCCAGGATGGAGGACTTCGCCTTCGACGAGGCGCTGAAGGCCATCTGGGCCTTCGTCTCCCGCGGAAACAAGTACATCGACGAGACCATGCCCTGGACCCTGGCCAGGCAGGAGAAGGGCGCGGTGCTGAACACCCTGTACGACGTTCTTCGGCTGTCCGCGATGCTGCTGGCCCCCTTCATGCCGGGGACGGCGGCCCGCATGTGGGATCAGCTCGGACTCTCGGGAGCCCCTGCCGACATGCGCTACGAGGACGTGAAGTGGGGGGGGCGCGAGCCCGGCGTCAAGGTCAGAAAGGGCAAGGTCCTCTTCCCGCGCATCGACCTGGCCGAGTGGAGGAAGGCCAGGGAGGCGGAGTCCGAGGCCCCCGCTCCACCGAAGGAGCAGACGGCGATAGAGCACGAGCGGACGGTCGGCATCGACGCCTTCAGGGCCATCGAGCTCCGAGTGGCGCAGATAGTCGAGGTGGGCGAGATAAAGAAGTCGAAGAAGCTCTACAGGCTTACGGTCGACCTCGGCTACGAGAGGCGCACGATAGTCTCCGGCATAAAGGAGTTCTTCACGCCCGAGGAGCTGCTCAACAAGAGGATAATAGTGGTGGTAAACCTGCAGCCCGCCACCCTGTGCGGGGTGGAGAGCAACGGCATGCTGCTGGCCGCGGGGGACGGGACGCACACCGCCCTGTCCCTGCTGACGCCGGACCGCGACATACCGCTCGGCAGCAGGGTGAGCTAGCCCGGGGAACCGGAAAGGACGTCACCCGCGGGGAGCCTCCCCCAAGCGGCGGAGGCTCCCCATTGCCGTGCGACGACCGGGAATGCGAGGTATATGGACATGAGGACCAAAGAAGACGAAGAACTTGAGACGCCCGGCCTGGCGGACACCCACTGCCACGTGCTGGCCGCCGACTACCCGGACATGAGCGAGACATTCGAGCGGGCCGCGGCCGTCGGAGTGACGCGAATGCTCGTGGCCGGCAGCGACCTGCGCACCAGCCGCGAGGCGGTGGATGTCGCGGAGAGATACTCCTCGTTCGGCGTCCACGCCGCGGCGGGAGTCCACCCGCACGAGGCGGTTCACGCATCAGGACGGCTTTCGGACGGAATCCGCGAGCTCGCCCTGCACCCGCGCGTCGCGGCCGTAGGCGAGACGGGGTTGGACTACTACTACGACCACTCCCCGCGCGACATGCAGAGAAGCTGTTTCCTGGAGCACGTTCGCTTCGCGGGCGAGATCGGCAAGCCGCTGATAATCCACGGAAGGGACTCCTACGACGACCTCCGCGCGATACTGAGGGAGGAGACCGGCGGCGCGGCCAGGGGCGTGATACACTGCTTCTCCGGCACCGGGGAGGACGCCGACGACCTGCTGGACATGGGACTGTACCTGTCCTTCGGCGGCCCCCTGACCTTCAGGAGGAGCGACGCCCTGCGCGACCTGTTCCGCACGCTGCCGGAGGATCGCATACTGCTTGAGACCGACTCCCCCTGGCTGACTCCTCACCCCTTCCGCGGGAAGCGCAACGAGCCCTCCTTTGTGCGCCTGGTCTACGAGAGGGCGGCGGAGATCCGCGGCACGTCGCTTGAGCGATTGGCGGGCGCGGTGTTCAAAAACGCGGCCCTGCTGTTCGGGTGGGGCGACGCTGCCGGGGAGGTCGGGGCATGACGCAGCGGACGCCGCTCCTCTTCACCATCGACGCCGTGTGCCCCGTCACGGGAGCGCGCGCGGGCAGGATCGCCACTCGGCACGGGGAGATACCTACGCCCGTCTTCATGCCGGTCGGCACCCAGGCCACGGTCAAGGCCATGGCCCCGTTCGAGCTGGAGGAGATCGGGGCGAGGATCATACTCGGCAACTCCTACCACCTCCACCTGCGCCCGGGAGGGGAGCTGGTCCGCGACGCGGGGGGGCTTCACTCCTTCATGAGCTGGCGCCGCCCCATCCTGACCGACAGCGGAGGCTTCCAGGTATTCTCGCTCGCGTCGCTCGGCAGGATCAGCGACGACGGAGTGGCCTGCAGGTCCCACATCGACGGCTCGGAGCACTTCATGTCCCCCGAGTGGTCGATGGCCACCCAGCTTCAGCTCGGCTCGGACATAGCTATGTGCTTCGACCAGTGCGCCCCTTTCCCCTGCACCCGCGAGCAGGCCGAGGAGGCGGAGAGGCGCACCGCCCTGTGGGCCGGGCGATCGAAGAGGAACCACGAGCGCGGTGCCGCCGACGCCCCGCACCAGGCCCTGTTCGGCATAGTCCAGGGCTCCGTGTACGAGGACCTGCGCCTGCGCTCAGCGTCGGAGCTGATCCCGATGGACTTCCCCGGCTACGCGGTCGGGGGGCTGTCGGTGGGGGAGCCGACGGAGGAGATGTACCGCATCCTGGACGCGCTGAAGCCCGTGCTGCCCGAATCCAAGCCGAGATACCTGATGGGGGTCGGCAGGCCGGACAACCTCGTCGAGGGCGTCGCGCGCGGCATCGACATGTTCGACTGCGTGCTGCCGACGAGAAACGGAAGGAACGGCACCCTGCTGACATCGCGCGGCCCGGTCAACATCAAGAACAAGCGCTACGAGAGGGACTTCGCCCCGATAGACCCCGACTGCGACTGCTACGCCTGCAGGAACTTCACCCGAGCCTACGTCCGCCACCTGTACAGGGCGGGGGAGATACTCGCCATGCGCCTGTGCTCCTGGCACAACCTGCGCTTCCTTGTGAGGCTGGGGGAGCGGATGAGGGAGGCCATACTGGACGGGAGCTTCCCGCGCTTCAGCGCGGAATTCCTGGCCCGCTACGCCTCCCCCGAAGGGGACGGGCTTCCGGAGGATCGCAGGTGACCGCGCGACTGCTCAGGGTTGACCCCTGGAACCCCGACCCCGAGCATATAAAGGAGGCCGCGCGAGTCATACGGGGCGGGGGGCTGGTAGCATTCCCCACGGAGACTGTCTACGGCCTAGGCGCCGACGGCACGTCCGCGACCGCCGTGGCAGGCATCTTCCGCGCTAAAGGGCGCCCGGCCGACAACCCCCTGATACTGCACTTCGCCGCGCCTGAGTCCGTCTCAGGGGTCGCGGTCGTCACCCCGGCGGCCTCGAAACTGATGGAGCTGTTCTGGCCCGGGCCCCTGACCCTGGTCCTGCCCTCGCTCGGCGTCGTGCCGCGCGAGGTCTCCGCGGGTCTCGACACCGTGGCCGTGCGGATGCCGTCGCACCCGGTGGCGCTCGCCCTTATCTCGAGGGCGGGGGTCCCGGTGGCCGCCCCGAGCGCCAACACCAGCGGCAGGCCCAGCCCCACCGACGCGGAGGCGGTGATCTCCGACGTAGGGGCGAGCGTCGACCTGGTGCTGGACGGGGGGGCGACCTCGGTCGGCGTGGAGTCCACCGTGCTGGACGCGACGGGGCCGGAGCTGGTCCTGCTCCGCCCCGGCGGCTGCCCGGTCGAGGAGATCGAGGTGCGGGCCGGTGCGAGGGTGTCGCTGTCGGGCGGCGACGGCCGCAGGTCGCCCGGCGTGCGCTACCGCCACTACGCCCCCCGCGTGCCCCTGCTGCTGAACCCGACTCGCGAGGAGGTAGCGCGCGCCCTGTCGGAGGTCGGGGCAGGAGGCCGGGCGCGCGTCGCCTGGATGGGGTTGGAGGGGCCGGAGGGCAGCCTCGGCGACAGGGCAGTCCACCCGGACATGAGCGTCCTCTTCGACACGCCGGAGAACTACGCCCGCGGGCTCTTCCACGCACTGCGCACCTTCGAGCGCCTGGGCGCGGCCATAATAGCCGCGCGCCTCCCGGACACCGACCGAGGCATGGGCCGCGCCGTCAGGGACAGGCTCGAGCGCGCCGCGTTCCGCAACCCCGAGAAGCCGTGAGGGATCTTATCGTGTGCCACCTCCCAACCAGATCCCTCGGCGAAGCCCGCCTCGGGATGACAATCTCCTCTCGTCCCGATGCGCGACGCAGGCTTTGTCATCCCGATACCCTTCGTCGCCACGCTCCTCGGGACGACAATGCCACTGCCGGTCGGCTTCACGATCGACATCGCGGCTGCCTGCAAGCACCGCCGGCCGACGTGGATTGGAATCGTCGGCCGCCCTATTGCAAAAGACGCTCCCCCTTGCTACAATACCCGCGTAGTGAAAAAGCCGGGGTGGCGGAATTGGTAGACGCGCTAGATTCAGGTTCTAGTGGGTGTAACGCCTGTCGGGGTTCGAGTCCCCGCCCCGGCACCATATGAAGGTCAAGGGCGGTCTTTTCCCTGTCGGTTGTGCTGTGTCTATTGACACGGCGCGACCTTTTTGTTATCTTAACTCCTTGTCAGCACTATTTTCCCCTATATTTTTACCAGGGAGGTCATAAGGTTCATGGCCGAATTTGTCCCCGTCAGCAGCAAGCGCCGGAGGTTGACCTTCGGGCGTGCCCGGGATCTGGTCGAAATCCCGGACATGATCGAGGTGCAGCGAGATTCCTACGACTGGTTCTACCAGGAGAACACCGAGCCCGGCCTGCGCACCAGGCAGGGGCTGCAGGAGCTGATGCAGGAGATCTTCCCGATCGAGAGCTACGACGGCTCGTTTGCCCTCGAATTCGTTCGCTACATCCTCGACGCGCCCAGCACAGAGGAGGAGGAGGCCCGCCAGCGGGACCTTACCTGGTCGCGCCCTATACGCGCCACCATCAGGCTCGAGAACAGGAAGACCAGGGAGCTCAAGGAGGAGGAGATCTTCCTCGGGGACTTCCCCGTGATGACCGGCCGGGGTACGTTCATAATAAACGGCACGGAGCGCGTTGTGGTGAACCAGCTTGCGCGCTCCGCCGGGGTCTACTTCTCCAAGGAGGAGCAGATGTCCGGCCAGGAGGAGTACTCCGCCAAGATCATCCCCGAGAGAGGGGCGTGGCTCGAGTTCTCCTTCTCCCATGGCGAGTCGATCAGCGTCAACATAGACAACCGGAAGAAGATCCCCGCGACCCTGCTGCTCAAGATATTCGGCGCGTCCACCGACGAGGGCGTGCTGGACCTGCTTGGCGCCCGAGTCGTGGAGATGGACATATCCGACGACGACGTCAGGGGCTTGCTGGCCGCCGAGACCGTGATGGACCCTGACGGGGGCGTCGTGGTCCAGAGGAATCGCCTGATAAACAAGGAGCACCTCGAGACCCTTTGGAACATCGGCCGCACCAGGGTCAAGGTGTGGGACGCCGACAGGTCGGTGGCGCTCACCCTCGAGCGGGACGGCGCGTCGAACATCGACGAGGCCATGGTGGAGCTGTTCAAGAAGCTGCGCCCAAACGAGCCGGCGCGCATCGAGAACGCCCGCGAGTACGTGCAGTCGCTCTTCTTCGACCCCAGGCGGTACAACCTGGGGCGAGTGGGACGCTACAAGATAAACAGGACGCTCGGCCTGGCCGTGCCCGAGGGCGTGCGCCTGCTGCAGCTCGAGGACCTGGCCAGGATAATCGGCGGCATTCTCGCCCTGACGGACCCCGAGAGGGAGGGGGACGACATCGACCACCTCGGCAATCGCCGGGTCCGGTCGGTGGGCGAGCTGCTGGCGAACCAGATCCGCATCGGCCTGCTGCGCATGGAGCGCATAGCCAAGGAGCGGATGACGACCATTCCCGACCTCGGCGCCGCCATGGCGCGCGACCTTATAAACGTGCGCCCGATAGCCGCCAGCCTCAGGGAGTTCTTTGGCTCGGGCCAGCTGTCGCAGTTCATGGACCAGACCAACCCGCTCGCGGAGGTCACCCACCGCAGGCGCCTGTCGGCGCTGGGCCCCGGCGGCCTGTCGCGCGAGAGGGCCGGCTTCGAGGCCCGCGACGTCCACTACACCCACTACGGCAGGGTCTACCCAATAAAAACCCCCAAAAAACCAAACATCAGCCT
>CAYWKH010000021.1:0-23696 GCA_964458805.1 uncultured Synergistaceae bacterium | reverse complement strand
ATTTTTCGCCGCAGACCCTTATTATCAGGAGGAACGGTCTTTTGGACAATGTCGTGATTTTGGATTGCGGCTCCCAGTTCACCCAGCTTATCGCGAGGCGGGTCAGGGAGCTGAAGGTGCACAGCGAGGTACTCCCCTGGGATGCTCCGATGGAGAGGATCCGCGGCGCGTCCCCCTGCGCGGTGGTGATCTCGGGGGGGCCGATGAGCGCGGGCGAGGAGGGCTCGCCTGCCGTCGCCGGGGAGGTTTTCGGCCTCGGCGTGCCGGTTCTGGGGATATGCTACGGGATGCAGTTCATCACCAGGTTCTTCGGGGGGACCGTGTCTTCGGGCGGCGCAAGGGAGTACGGGCGCATGTCCGTCTCGGTGGAGGGCGGGTCGGAGCTCTTCGCGGGGCTGCCGGCGACCTTCGATGTCCTGATGAGCCACGGCGACCACGTGACGAGCCTGGCGCCCGGGTTCGTGCGCTCCGCCTCCACGTCCGGCGGAGTCGCGGCCGCGATGGAGGACCGGGCCAGGCGGATATGGGGTCTCCAGTTCCACCCCGAGGTCGTCCACACCTCCTTCGGGACGGAGATCATCTCCAACTTCCTGTTCAGGATATGCGGGTGCCGCCCCGACTGGAACCTCGGCGGCTGGGTGGATAAAAAGGTGGAGGAGATCCGGGACGACGTCGGCGCCGACAGGGTAGTCTGCGGCCTCTCCGGCGGGGTGGACTCGACCGTTGCCGCGGTCCTGACATCCCGGGCCATAGGGGACAGGCTCGACTGCATTTTCGTGGACACCGGCCTGCTGCGGCTGGACGAGGCCAGGACGGTGCTGGAACAGTACCGCTCGCTCGACCTGAGAATCCGCCACGTGGACGCCTCGGCGGATTTCCTGGGCGCCCTCGCCGGGGTCGCGGACCCGGAGCGCAAGCGAAAGATAATCGGCGAGAAGTTCGTGCGGTTCTTCGAGGCCGAGGCGGGAAGGATAGAGGGTGCGAGGCGCCTGCTCCAGGGCACCATCTACCCGGACGTCATCGAGAGCGGGCACAAGGGCAAGGGTGCTTCCCTGATAAAGAGCCATCACAACGTCGGCGGCCTGCCGGAGGACATGAAGCTCCGGGTTCTCGAGCCGTTGCGCGACCTGTTCAAGGACGAGGTGCGAGAGGTCGGCAGGCTGCTCGGCATACCCGAGCGGATGGTGACGAGGCAGCCCTTCCCGGGGCCGGGGCTGGCGGTTCGATGCCTGGGCGAGATCACCGCCGAGAGGCTGGACACCCTGCGCAGGGCCGACGCCATATTCCGGGAGGAGCTCGCGGGCTGGGAGGGCATCGGCGGAGTGTGGCAGTCCTTCGTGGTGTTGTTGCCGGTCAGGTCGGTCGGGGTGATGGGCGACTCGCGCACCTACTCCGAGGCCGCCGCCCTCCGCGCCGTGGAGTCGCACGACGGCATGACCGCCGAGTGGGCGCGAATCCCGTGGGAGGTCCTCGACAGGACGTCGCGCAGGATATGCAACGAGGTCCCCGGTATAAACAGGGTGGTCTACGACATAACCGGCAAGCCCCCCGCGACCATAGAGTGGGAGTAGACCTGCGGAAACCCGGACAGATGCTATGAAGAAAACTAAAAAAGTATGATCTTGTTGTCAGGATAATATCATTCGTAGCATACGACGAGGACCCGGGAAGCAACGAGTGATTTCCTCGAAACCTTCGAGCGGAAGCAGGGGTTGTATTGGCTGATATTTTTTCTTGCAACGGGAGCAGGATCGTAAACCTGAGGGATCTCGGCGGGTACAGGGGCAGGGGCGGACTTAGGGTCAAGAGAGGCCTGCTGTTCAGGAGCGGGGACCTGGACCTCCCGACCGGGTTGCTGGACGAGGAGCTCAGCCCGCTGGGAGTTTCCCTGGTATTCGACCTGCGATCCAGGGAGGAGGCGCGCGCGAGGCCCTATGCCCTGCCAGGAGGGATCAGGTACAGGCACAGGCCTGTGTTCTCCTCTCTTGCGGAGTGCACGGGGGGCCGCCACCTTGGATTTTGGGAGAAGGAGAAGCTGTTCAGGGTCTTGAGCGGCCTCTCGCTGTCGCCCGAGGAGCTTCGCCCCCTGGGCCGTTTGATGCGCGGGGTGTACGAAGCGATGAGCGATGATCCGGCGGTTTT
Source organism: uncultured Synergistaceae bacterium (assembly GCA_964458805.1). Taxonomy (GTDB): domain Bacteria; phylum Synergistota; class Synergistia; order Synergistales; family Aminobacteriaceae; genus JAAYLU01. Next base: position 21,554 of record CAYWKH010000021.1, on the reverse strand, counting down.
TGGGAGTATAATAAAGGAAATAGTGGAGTATGCTGGAGAACCGCTGCTCTTTCACTGCATGGCCGGCAAGGACCGGACCGGCGTCCTGGCGACCATGATCCTTCTGGCCCTCGGCGTCTCGCAGGAGGATGCGAAGGAGCACTATCTGCTGTCGAACGACTGCAGGAGAGAAGTCGTGGAACGCGAACTGAAGCTCGTTGCCTCAATAGTGAAGGACCCCGCCGTCGTGGGAGTCATCGGGGAGATGATGGCGGCCAGGGAGGAGTATATCGAGCTCGTCCTGAATCAGGTGAGTTCGTATCCGGCCTTCGAGGACTATGCGCGTGCGCGTATGGGACTCGCTTCGGTCGACCTTGAGGCCTTGGAGCGAATCTACCTTGAATAGGAGAACGCGATGAAGAAGGGAACGGGAAGAATGAGTTCGGAGCCTGCGGCGACGTCGAGGGGATGGTTCATCGCGTTTCTCTTCATATTTGTCGCGCTCGCCTTCCTGTCGTACCTTGTCTCGGCGCCTCTGGTGAAGCCGCTGTCGTGGGCGATGCTCTTGTCGTTCATGGTGTACCCGGTGTTCAGGCGCCTGAGGGACCGGTATTTTCCGCGAAGCGCGTCGGGAAACTGGGCCGCCACACTGGCGACCGGGGTGGTGGTGCTTCTGTTGGTCGTGCCGACTCTGTTCGCCGGGTTCGTGGCCGCCCGCGAGGGTGTGCGCTTCTACGAGACGGTGGCCGACGTGGTGGCGGAGATGGGGACCTCCGGCGAGGGGGCGCTGTCGGCGCTCCTGCCCGAGCGCACCGTGGAGAAGATCCAGGTTTGGACGGAGCGATACCCGATCCTGCGCACCGGACTCCGCCAGGCGGCCGAGTTCGCGGCGGCGACCGCTGTCGCCGCGTCCAAGGAGGTGCTGGGAAGCACCCTGACATTCCTCTACTACCTCGCAATGATAATAGTCTTCAGCTTCTTCCTGATACGCGACGGGCACCTTATCATCGAGTACCTCAAGGACATAATGCCCCTGCCGCAGAGGGAGAGCGAGGCGTTCTTCAGACGCGCCCAGCAGGTCCTGCAGGCGGTGGTCTACGGGGTCATAGTGACAGCTCTGTCCCAGGGCGTGGTGGGGGCGGTCGGGTGGCTGATCGTTGGCCTGCCTAGCCCGGTCTTCTTCGGGGCCCTGATGGCCCTGTTCGCCATGATCCCGCTGCTGGGGACGGCCCTTGTGTGGGTCCCCGGAGCGATCTACCTGTTCTACACGTCGAGCACCATGAGCGCGGTGATCCTGCTCGCCTGGGGCGTTCTGGTGGTGAGCATGGTGGACACGCTGATGCGCCCGATGTTCATCTCCGAGGGAGCCCAGGTGCACCTTCTCATAGTCTTCGTGGGGGTGATAGGCGGCGTCGCGTCCTGGGGGATCCTCGGGCTGTTCATGGGCCCGCTGGTGGTCACCCTGTTCGTCTTCCTGCTCGATTACTATCGCACCAGCTGGAGGACCATGTTTCTTCCCTGATGCGGCCCTGCAGGTCGGCGCAGGCCGCATCTCCTTTGCCTCGCTCCGGCATGATCCTTGTTTTTCTATGTTGCTGTCACTATAATGTACGAGTTGCACCTGGCCGTGCATGTTTTTCTATCTTTTTCATCTATGGGGAGGAGTTTGCGCGATGCTTATGTTCCTGCTGACACTGTTTGTGGCGGCTACTGGTGTTGTGGCCCTTGGGTATGCCTTTTTAACGTACAAAAACAGGGCCTTCTACGGGCGCACGTGGTTCGTCTCGACCGAGGCGCCGGCGGAGGACGGACTTGAGCCGGAGATGGCGGAGAAGATCTCCAAGGTCATGGAGCTCTCCGAGATCATCCACCGGGGCGCCATGGCCTTCCTGTACAGGGAGTACAAATGGCTTCTTCCCTTTCTCCTGGCGGTAGGCGTGCTCCTCATCTACTTCATCGGCTTCGCGGCGGGCTTCTCGTTCATAGTCGGGGGTCTGTGCAGCGCTGCTGCGGGCTACGCCGGGATGATCGTGGCCACCCGCACGAACGGCAAGACTGCGATCGCCGCTACCCGCGGCATGAACGACGCGCTGATAACCGCCTTCAGGGGCGGCAGCGTCATGGGCATGTCGGTGGTGGGAATAGGGGTCCTCGGCATTGTCGCGTGCTACGCCATCTTCCGCGACCCCAACCTCATCACCGGGTTCGGAATGGGCGCCAGCTCGATCGCGCTGTTTGCCCGCGTGGGCGGCGGAATCTACACGAAGGCCGCCGACGTGGGAGCGGACCTGGTCGGCAAGGTCGAGGCGGGGATCCCCGAGGACGATCCGCGCAACCCGGCGGTCATAGCCGACAACGTCGGCGACAACGTCGGCGACATAGCAGGCATGGGGGCCGACCTGTTCGAGTCCTACGTAAACTCGATCATCGCGGCGATGGCCCTGGGGCTGGCGCTGTTCGGCTGGAAGGGTGTCTCATTCCCGATGGTCGTCTCCGGCGTAGGGATTCTTGCCGCGATCGCCGGCACTCGCTTCGTCAAGGTCGAGGAGGGCGGCAACCCGGCGGCGGCCCTGCGCAACGGCACCTTCGTCACCGGCGGCATCATGATCGCCGGGGCGCTGGTCTTCTCCGTGCTGATGTTCGGCGACCTCAAGCTCTTCTGGGCGGTTGTCTCGGGAGTCGCGGTCGGGGTCCTCATCGGCTTTATCACCGAGATCTACACCTCCGGAGACTACGCCTCGGTCAAGCACATCGCGCACGCGTCGAAGACCGGCCCGGCCACCGTAATCCTGGAGGGGGTGGCGGTCGGCATGAAGTCCACCATGATCCCGGTGATCCTGATAGGCGCTGCGACCCTGGTCAGCTACTACTTCGCGGGGCTGTACGGAATCGCCTGCTCGGCGGTCGGAATGCTCTCCATCACAGGCATGGCGCTGAGCGTGGACGCCTACGGCCCGATCTCGGACAACGCGGGCGGCATAGCCCAGATGAGCGATCTTCCCCCCGAGGTGCGCAAGATAACCGACAAGCTGGACTCGATCGGCAACACCACCGCCGCCATGGGCAAGGGCCTCGCCATCGGCTCGGCCGCTCTGACAGCCCTGGCCCTGTTCGCCGCCTACGCGCACTCGGTCAACCTCAAGGCCATCGACCTCAACGACCCCAGGGTGATGGTGGGGCTGTTCCTCGGTGGCATGCTGCCCTTCCTGTTCAGCGCCCTGTCCATCCAGGCGGTCGGCCGCGCGGCCGAGGCCATGATCGACGAGGTCAGGCGCCAGTTCAAGGAGATCCCCGGGCTGATGGAGGGGACAGGCAGGCCCGAGTACGAGAAGTGCATCGACATCTCCACCGCGGCGGCGCTCAAGGAGATGGTGATCCCCGGCCTGCTGGCGGTGCTGTCTCCCCTCGCGATAGGCTTCGGCCTCGGCGCCGAGGCCCTCGGCGGCCTGCTGGCCGGCTCCATCGTGACGGGGGTCATGCTGGCAATCTTCATGTCGAACGCAGGCGGCGCATGGGACAACGCCAAGAAGCACATCGAGGAGGGCAACTTCGGCGGCAAGGGGACTCCCGAGCACGCCGCGGCGGTCGTGGGCGACACGGTCGGCGATCCCTTCAAGGACACCGCCGGCCCGAGTCTGAACATCCTCATCAAGCTGATGTCCGTCGTGGCCCTGGTGCTCGCACCGCTCTTCATCTAGGCGGGAGGGGAGTACAATAGATACGGAGGGGGGGGCGCGCCTCCCCCTCTTTGTTTTCGACGGGGGGCGAGACAGTGAGCAGCGACGATGTGCGCCGCGTGAAGGAGCAACTGGACATAGTCGACGTGATCGGGGACTACATCCGCCTGAAGCGGTCGGGGAGCGGGTTCGTCGGGCTGTGCCCCTTTCATGACGAGAAGACGCCGTCGTTCAGCGTGTCCCCGTCGCGCCAGACCTACCACTGCTTCGGGTGCGGGCAGGGGGGGGACCTGTTCTCGTTCGTGATGCAGAGGGAGAACCTCTCATTCAGGGAGGCCCTGGAGCTCCTGGCCAGGAGGGCGGGAGTCGAGCTCTCCCGCGACGGCGGCCGTCAACGCGATAGGAACCTGTACGACGTCATGGAGAAGGCCTGCTCGTTCTACAGGTCGGAGCTCGAGCGCGAGGGGCGCGAGGGCGGGAGGGCGGCTGCCTACCTTGACAGAAGGGAGATCTCGCGGGAGGCTTGGAGAGATTTCGAGCTGGGCTTCGCGCCGAAGGGGTGGGACGGGCTGTGGAAGCGGCTGACCGCGGAGGGCTTCTCCTTCCGCGAGGCCTTCGACGCAGGGTTGGTCCTCGAGGGGAGGACCGGCCCTTACGACCGCTTCCGCGAGAGGATAATATTCCCCGTGAGGGACATCTCCGGGCGGCTTCAGGCCTTCGGAGGCCGACTCGTGGAGGGCGACGGGGCGAAGTACGTCAACAGCCCTGAGGGGGCCCTGTACAGCAAGCGGCGGTCGCTCTACCTGATCGGCAGGGCCAAGGAGGCCGCTCGCTCGCGCGACAGGCTCATCCTCGTGGAGGGCTACATGGACGCCATACGCCTGCACCTTGGCGGCTTCGAGGAGACGGTGGCCTCGCTCGGGACGTCCCTGACCGAGGAGCAGGCCGCGTTGGTCCGGCGCCTGACCGACCTGTGCTACATCTGCTACGACTCCGACGCGGCCGGGCAGGACGCCGCTGTCCGCGGCATGTACGTGCTGCGCAAGGCCGGGCTGGACGTCCGCGTGGTGGAGCTGCCCGCCGGCAAGGATCCCGACGCGCTGCTCTCCATGCCCGACGGGGAAAGGCAGTTCGCCAGGGCCCTGGAGTCAGCCCGCCCGCTGGTGCTGCACCACCTCCACATACGCAGGGAGATGCTGAGGACGCCGGAGAAGCGCAGGAGGGCCTCCGAGGAGATCATATCGGGAGTGGCCTCGCTCTCCCCGGTCGACCTGTCGCCCTACCTTCCAGCGGTGGAGGCGGCGCTCGGGGTGATGCGGCACGAGTTCATCCCGCTGCTGGAGGAGGAACGCAGGCGACAGTCATCGAGGAGGGACGCTCACCCCTCCGGGAACGATCCGGAGAGGCCGGGGCCCGCGCAGGACGCGGCCGACGTCGTGGAGGCGGCGCTGTGCGCCCTGCTATGGAGGGATGCATCCATGCGCAGGACGGCGGAACCGGTCGGGATCGTCTCCCTGCTGACCGACCCGCGCCTTCAGACCCTGGCCTCCGCGCTGCTGACCGCCTCCTCCCCGGCGGAGCTGGAGGCCGGGTGGCTGGAGACTGGCGATTCATTCCCCATGAGGGCCATAGCCGCGGGCGGCGACTACTGCGAGGAGCTTGGCCGCGCGTCCGACCCAGGGCCCGTCCTGGTGGAGATACTGTCCACCCGCTGCCTCAGGCGGGAGTACGACGAGCTGAAGGTGATCCTGTCCAGGGGCGAGGCGTCCGACGCCCAGCTGCTGCGCTTCCAGGAGCTTGCCAGGCAGCTCAAGCGGGGGGGAAGGGCCGCGCCCTGATTGAAGTGCCACTTCCGTGCGCGACTCCGCGCGCGACTTTGTGAAAGAATTGATATTTCCCCCGGTTTTTTGATATACTTCCCTAGGCCCTGATTACGGAGGAACGTTTTCTTGAGACTGGACAAATTTCTGAAGCTGGCGCGGCTCGTCAAGAGAAGGACTGTCGCGCAGGAGATGATCGAGGTGGGGGCGGTCCGCCTCAATGGGAGGCAGTGCAAGCCCTCCGCCGAGGTGCGCCCCGGCGACCGGGTTGAGATAGCCTACGTCTCCAGGGTGCTGGCGGTGGAGGTCCGCTGCGCGGACGAGCCCGCGCTGAAGCGGATGCAGCCCGGCGACGCCTGGGCCGTCCTCGAGGAGCGCAGGGTCGACCCGTCGGAGAGGCCCTGGTAGAGAGAGGTTTCATAGATCCTGGAACGGGAGATGGTATTGAATGAGCTGTATCATAGGGATTAACGGAAGAGAGATCATCGACTCGCGCGGCAACCCTACGGTCGAGGCCGAGGTCTGGCTCGACAGCGGCGCCGTCGGTAGAGCGTCGGTCCCGTCGGGGGCCTCCACCGGCAGCTACGAGGCCCTGGAGTTGCGCGACGGCGGGGATCGCTACCTGGGCAAGGGGGTCCTGAGGGCTGTCGAGAACATCAACGAGAAGATCGCCCCCGAGCTGATGGGGTTCGACGCGGACGACCAGGCCGCGCTGGATGCCGCTATGATCGGGCTGGACGGCACGCCTAACAAGGAGTCCCTCGGCGCCAACGCCATGCTAGGGGTGTCGCTGGCCGCGGCGCGCGCGGCGGCCGAGGACCACGACCTGCCGCTGTGGGCCTGGATAGGGGGGCTCGGCCCGTTCTCCCTGCCCACCCCGATGATGAACGTGATCAACGGCGGCGCGCATGCGGACAACAACGTCGACATACAGGAGTTCATGCTGGTCCCCCACGGGGCCGACACCTTCGCCGAGGCCCTGCGCATGGGGGTTGAGACCTACCACGTGCTGAAGAAGTCCATCCTTGCGCGGGGCTACAGCACCGCGATCGGCGACGAGGGCGGCTTCGCGCCCGACCTGAAGAGCAACCGGGAGGCCATCGACCTGATCCTCGAGGCAGTCGAGAAGGCAGGCTACGCCCCCGGCAGGCAGATCTCGGTCGCGCTCGACGTGGCGTCGTCCGAGATATTCAAGGACGGCAAGTACCACTTCGCCGGGGAGGGCAGGGCCTTCTCCGCGGAGGAGATGACCGGCTACTACGAGCAGCTCTGCAGGGACTATCCCATCCTGTCCATAGAGGACGGAATGGCCGAGGACGACTGGGCCGGGTGGAAGCTGATGACAGAGAGGCTCGGCTCCAGGATACAGATCGTCGGGGACGACCTGTTCGTCACCAACCCGCAGAAGCTGTCCAGGGGGATTAAGGAGGGAGTGGCCAACGCCGTCCTGATCAAGCTGAACCAGATCGGCACCCTGTCGGAGACCCTCGATGTCATGGCGATGGCGAAGCGCCACGGCTACGCGACGGTCATCTCCCACCGCTCGGGGGAGACCGACGACTCGTTCATCAGCGACCTGGCGGTTGCGACCGGCGCGGGGCAGATAAAGACGGGCGCCCCTGCCAGGATAGACAGGGTGGCCAAGTACAACCAGCTGCTGCGCATCGAGGAGCGACTCGACCGCGCCCCCTACGCCGGGCTGTCGCAGTTCCGCGGCGGCGCGGCCAGGTAGCGGTGTAAAAATCCAACTTTCACGAGGAGGAGTTTGACATGAAGCGGATATTCTCAACAGACAAGGCCCCGGCGGCGGTCGGGCCTTACAGCCAGGCGGTGTCGGCGGGAGGGCTCCTGTTCTGCTCGGGGCAGCTTCCCATGGACCCGGCGACCGGGCAGTTCGTGCCGGGAGGCGTCGAGGAGCAGGCCGAGCAGGTACTGAAGAACGTGAAGGCGGTCCTCGAGGGCGCGGGCTACGCCCTGTCCGACGTGGTCAAGGCCACGGTGTTCGCGGTTGACATGGGCGACTTCGCCGCGGTCAACGGGGTATACGCCAGGTTCTTCGACAAGGAGCCCCCGGCTCGCTCGTTCGTCGAGGTCAGAGCACTGCCGAGGGGCGCCCTGGTCGAGATCGAGGTCGTTGCCTGGAAGGGTTGATCCCGGGCGGCCGGGTGACATCGGCCTGGATTTGCTTTTGAAGGGTGTGCGCAGATGAAGGACGTTAAAGTATCGGAGCCCACCGTCGAGCGGCTGGTAAAATACCACCGCCTGCTGGAGCGCGTGGCCGGCGAGGGGCGCAAGGTCATCTCCTCCAAGGAGATCGGGGAGATGCTCTCCTACAAGGCCAGCCAGGTGAGGAAGGACCTGTCGTACTTCGGCGAGATAGGCAAGCGCGGGGTGGGGTACCACGTCGACAGGCTCTACAGGCACCTGGGCGCGGTCCTGTCGTCCCCCAGGCTGTGGTCCATCGGACTTGCCGGCGTCGGTCGGCTGGGGGAGGCCATCCTGGGGTACAAGGGCTTCCGGAGCGAGAAGTTCCAGATAAAGGCCCTGTTCGACGTGGACCCGACCAAGATAGGAAAGAAGATCCTCGGGACTCCATGCTACTCGATCGACGACGCCCCGCGCGTGCTGCGCGAGCAGAACATAGAGGTCGTCATAATATCCGTGCCCTCCGGTGCGGCGCAGTACGTAGCCGACAGGGTCACGGCCTCGGGCAACGTCAAGGGGATACTGAACTTTTCCCCGGTGTCGCTGGCCCTGCCGGACGACGTCCTGCTCTACAGCGTCGACATATCGGTTGAACTGGAGAAGCTGCTCTTCTACCTGAAGCACAGGGGGCAGTAGCTCCGTTTATCGTGAAGCCGGGCCGCTCTCCGGGCGGAGAGGGCGTCGGAACCCAATTTTAAGGAGGCGTTTTTTTTGGAACAGCAGTGTGGACAGGTGGCGGGCGGCGCAGGCGGTCAGGGCAGCGTGATGGGAATGCTCTTCCCCCTTGCCCTGTTTGTGGTGATATTCTACTTCTTCATCATTCGTCCGCAGAAGAAGCGGCAGAGGGCCCAGGACGAGCTCCTGTCGTCGCTCACCAGGGGGGACCAGGTGGTCACGATCGGCGGCTTCTACGGCACGATCCGCGAGGTGAAGGATGACAGCCTGGTGGTAGAGATAGCCGACGGCGTGAAGATTCGCCTGCTCAAGTCGGCGGTGGCCAGCAAGCGGGCCGCACCGGTCCAGCACTCGAAGGAGGAGACCGGGGAGAAAGCGGACTAACACCGCCGTCCCGGGCGACTCCGTCCGGGTGGCGGGCGACTGATTCGACAATCTGCGAAAGCAACGGAGGGAAAAAACTAATGTTGAGACGAGACCGCTGGCGGCTCCTGCTAGTCGCCGTGGTGGTGCTTGCGGCCCTGTTCATGGTCTTCCCGATAAAGGGCAGGATCAACCTGGGGCTTGACCTGAAGGGCGGGGCGCACATAGTCCTCCAGGCGAAGGATACGGCGGACAGCAAGGTGACCGAGGACAGCCTGGAGCGGCTTCTTGCGGTGCTCAGGAACCGGGTGGACCAGTTCGGCGTCGCCGAGCCGGTCATCCAGAGGGAGGGCGCGGACAGGATCATAGTCGACCTGCCCGGAATACAGGACCCGGACGCGGCCCTCGACCTGATAGGCAAGACCGCGCTGCTGGAGTTCCGGGCGGTGGTGACGTCCACCTCGCCAGTCCCGCCGGCCGCCGAGAGGAAGAACTACGACTCCGACGAGGAGTTCGAGAAGGCGCAGGCCCGCTGGAACGAGGCCGTCAAGGCGATCGACGCCCAGAAGGAGGAGCTTGAGCGCCAGTCGGCATCGGTGGAGGGCGGAATGGTGGCCAAGTCCGACGAGGGCAGGTTCTACCTGCTCGGGGCGGTCCTGGTGGGCGGCAAGGATCTCATAGACGCCAAGACTCAGTACGACCACCTCGGACGCCCGGTGGTGGCTCTCTCGTTCAGCTCCGAGGGCTCCAAGCTGTTTGACGCGGCCACCTTCGCCAACGTGGGCAAGCAGATCGCCATCGTCCTCGACGGGGTGGTCATCTCCGCCCCGGTGGTGCAGGAGAGGATCACAGGCGGTCACGCCCAGATATCGGGCCGCTTCTCGCCGGCCGAGGCCGGGAGACTGTCCATCATGTTGCGTGCGGGGGCCCTCCCCGTGGCGGTCGACGTCATAGAGAACCGCTCGGTGGGGCCGAGCCTGGGCGAGGACTCGATCAGGGCGGGGATACAGGCCGGCATCGTCGGGGCCGCACTGGTATTCCTGTTCATGCTGATCTACTACCGCTACCTGGGACTCGCGGCCGACGCCGCACTGGCCGTGGCCATCCTGCTGTTGTTCGCCGGGCTCATCTCGCTCAAGGCGACCCTGACCCTGCCCGGCATCGCGGGCATCGTGCTGACGATTGGCATGGCCGTGGACGGCAACGTGCTTATCTACGAGCGCATGAGGGAGGAGCTCCGTTCGGGCAAGACTCCGATGGCCTCGGTGGACGCCGGGTTCAAGAAGGCTCTCGTCACGATACTCGACGCCAACATCACGACGCTTATCGCGGCGGCGGTGCTCTTTTACTTCGGGAGCGGCCCCGTCAGGGGGTTCGCGGTCACCCTTAGCGTGGGCATAGTGGCGGGCGTGTTCTGCAACGTGATCGTCACTCGCACCATCCTCCAGCTGTTTATGAGCGCGCGCGCCGCCAAGGCCGCGGCCCGTTCCTGAGAGAGGCGGAGAACAGGTTATGGAGACTTTCTACATAGATTTCATGAAGTACCGCAAGCTGTCGTTGATGGCAAGCCTGGTCCTGGTGGTGGTCAGCCTCGGGCTCGTCGCCATCAGGGGGCTTAACCTCGGGATCGACTTCACGGGCGGCACCGTGCTGCAGGTGGAGTTCCCGGGCGGGGCGTCGGTCGGCGACGTCCGGGAAATCCTGGCCTCCGTCGGACAGGAGGGGGCTGTGATCCAGGCCTACAGCGACACCGGCATGATCGTACGCACGGGATCCGACGACGACAAGGCCAGGGAGTCCGTCACTAGCGCGCTGAAGGCGAAGTACCCGGACATGCACATCGCGGGCATCGAGAAGGTCGGCCCGGTGGTCGGCGCCGAGCTCAGGAAGGAGGCGATGATCGCGCTGGGGCTGGCCCTAGGCGGGATCCTGATCTACATATCCGTGCGCTTCCAGTTCCGCTTCGCGGTGGTGAGCGTGCTCGCCCTCGTGCACGACTCGATAATCACTCTGGGGATCTTCAGCCTGACGGGCATGGAGATATCCTCGTCGTTCATAGCGGCCATACTCACGATCGTGGGCTACTCGCTCAACGACTCAATCGTCGTGCTGGACAGGGTGCGCGAGAACTGGAGGACCCTGAAGAGCGACGGGATGATCACCCTGCTCAACAACTCCATAAACGAGACCCTGTCGCGAACGATCAACACCTCCCTCACGACCCTGCTGCCGCTGGTGGCGCTCTTCCTGTGGGGAGGGCACGTACTGCGCGGTTTCTCGTTCGCCCTGCTCGTCGGGATAATCATCGGGACCTACAGCTCGATCTGCATGGTCGCCAGCCTGCTGGCGGGCTGGTGGGCGAAGTCGCCGCAGAAGGCCTGACCGGTCGCGGACGCGCACTTCAAGGGGCCCGCCCTTCATGGGCGGGCTCTTTTTTCACCGCCGCGCCGATGGTGATATACTCTTAGGCGGCACTTCAGCACGGAATTCGACAGGGAGTTGAGATTGGGAGAAAAAGGAGGTACAGCTCAATGACGGAGAATGCAAACCTCGTCCCGTTCAGGTTCATGGACTGCTCGCTGCTCACAGCAAGCACCGGCCTGCGCGTCCAGTCGCTTCGCGAGCTGCGCGCGGCCCTGCCGGCCGCGCCGGTCAGCTCGATATACTACCACTTTTGGGGCAGGATGTTGCGCCCCCATATCGCCGAGTCGGAATACAACAACGACTTCGCCTCCTGGGCCGACAGCGCCCTCGGAGATGCCGAACTTGCGGAGGAGCTCAGCGCGATCAACGCCGCGGACTGCTCAGACTTGGAGGAGGTCCGCGGCGTGCTGGAGGACATACTGGACGCGCACCTGGACAGGGGGGACTTCCTGAGCTGGAAGAAGGGCGACAGGGAGTTCTACTTCATCGCCTGCTCCAAGCTGATGTTCGACACCGGTCGCGAGGTCTCGTCCTTGCACGACTTCATCGACGCCGTGAGGACCACGAGCCTGCAGAGCTTCTTTCATCACTATATAGACGGCAGAAGGCGCTCCGCGGAGGGGAAGGACGACTTCACCGCGTGGCTTGAGCAGTTCGGAGAGAAGACCGAGCGCCTAAGGATGTCGCTCCAGTCGGTGGACACCTACCTGTTCTCCCTAGGTGAGCTCAAGACGCAGGTTGTGTCCATCCTGGGCAGGTTCTCAAGGGGAGGAGGCGCGGAGAATGTCTGATATGATCGCGCGTTACGCCGAGGTGGTCGGCCCTCACACCATGGACAGCCTGAAGATCATAGCCGACATGCTTCGCGGAAAGAGGATAGTGCACGTGAACTCCACCAAGGAGGGAGGGGGAGTGGCCGAGATACTGTCCTCGATGGTCCCGCTGTCCAGGGCGCTTGGGCTCGACGTCTCCTGGGAGGTGATCGAGGGGAACCCGGAGTTCTTCTCCTGCACCAAGACCCTTCACAACTCGCTCCAGGGGATGCCCGGGGGACTCTCGGAGGGACAGGTGGAGGCCTACGCCGAGACCAGCCGCCTCAACGCCCTGAGGCTGGGCGGGACCCTCGAGGACGCGGACTACGTGTTCATCCACGACCCGCAGCCCGCGGCCCTGCTGGGGCTTCTTCCGGGCAGGAGGGGGAAGTGGATCTGGCGCTGCCATATTGACGTAAGCTCCCCCAACCGCTCCGTGTGGCGCTTTGTGAAAAGACACGTGGAGGGGTACGACGCCTCCATCTTCTCGCTCCCCGACTTCGCCCAGCCCCTGCCCCATACGCAGTGCCTAATCACGCCGAGCATAGACCCGCTCAGCAACAAGAACATCCCGCTCCCAAAGGAGGAGGCCGAGAGGGTCTACGGCGAGCTGGGCGTCCCGCTGGACAAGCCCGTGGTGCTGCAGGTGTCGCGCTTCGACATGTTCAAGGACCCTCTGGGGGTGATAGAGAGCTTCCGAATCGCCAGGAAGCACGTGAACCTGCGCCTGGTGCTGGCCGGGGGAGGGGCGACGGACGACCCGGAGTCGGGCGCGGTCCTCGACGAGGTCCAGAGGGCCGCCGCTCAGGACCCGGACATCCACGTGCTGGTCCTACCTCCGGATGCCCACCGTACAATCAACGCGCTTCAGACCGGCGCGGCGGTGGTGATGCAGAAGTCCACCAAGGAGGGCTTCGGACTGACGGTGACCGAGGCCCTCTGGAAGAAGAAGCCGGTGATCGGCGGGGATGTCGGGGGCATAAGGCTCCAGATTATAAACCGCTTCAACGGCTTCCGGGTTCGCTCCCCGCAGGGGGCGGCGATGCGGATACGCTACCTGCTGGCCCACAGGTGGAAGAGGGAGCGCATGGGGGTGAACGCCCGCCAGTATGTGCTGGAGAACTTCCTGATCACTGGACAGCTTCGCCGCTACCTCTCCCTGCTGATCGCCCTCGACTCGCCTGGAGGGGAGTGGGAGCGGTGGATCTGACCTGCGGGCGTCCGCTTGCCGACTCAGTGGATCTGCTGTTCAGCGGCGCGGGCGGCGATCCGCTGCTGGTGAGCGACTACGACGGCACCCTGGCGCCCTTTCGAAAGGAGAGGGACGAGGCCGTGCCTACTCCCTCCGTGAGGAGGGCTCTTGAGGCCATCCTTGAGGCAGGGGGGGATCTGCTGATCCTCTCCGGCCGGAGGGCGGAGGAGGTGGCCTCGCTGCTGGGGCTCCCCGTGGAGATACGGGGATGCCACGGGTGGGAGAGGCTGACCGCCGAGGGCGTCCTGAACAGCCCGTCCCTTCGAGATTGGGAGTCCCGAGCCCTGGAATCGTTGACCTGCGAACTGTCGGATTTTCCCCCCCCGGCAGTCGAGAGAAAGCCGGTCTCGGTCGCCCTGCACTGGCGCGGCAGGGACAGTGTGAAGGAAGCCTACGGCGTTGTGTCCGCCCGTCTCGCCCGGGCGGCCAGGAAGGCGGGGCTGGAGGTCCTGCCCTTCAACGGAGGGGTCGAATATCGGCTTCCAGGGTGCACGAAGGGGAGGGCCATGGAACGTATTCTCGAAGAGCGCAGCGGGCCGGTCTGCTACCTGGGCGACGACGTCACGGACGAGGACGCGTTCAGGGTCCTGCGGGGGCGCGGGCTCGGCATCCTGGTCGGCGACCCGGCCAGGACGGCGGCGGAGTTGCGCATAAGCCCCGGATGTACCGAGGCTTTCCTTGGCCTCTGGAGAGAAGCGCTGACTAGGACCAGCGCCGGACGGGGGTAGAAAAAGATGAAAGCACAGGAACGTCTGCTGATAGTATCCAATCGCCTTCCGGTTACGCTCTCGACCGAGGAGGGAAGACTCGCGGGGAGGCCCGCGTCGGGAGGACTGGTCAACGCCCTGAGCCCGGCCCTGAAGAACAAGGGCGGAGTATGGGCCGGTTGGCCGGGTACCCTGGAGGACACGCCGCCGGCCGCCCTTGGCGGCATCCTCAGGCGGGTATCCGCGGAGAGCGGCTACCGGCTTCTACCCGTGAACCTGACCAGCGAGGACCTGGACTCCTTCTACTCCGGGTTCTCGAACTCGGTGCTGTGGCCGCTGTTTCACGACCTCCAGGGCAGGTGCGACTTCAACCCGTCCTTCTGGGACGGGTATTTGGCCGCCAACGAGAAGTTCGCGAAGGTCCTGCTGAGACACATGAAAGAAGGCGATTACGTCTGGGTCAACGACTATCACCTGATACCGCTGGGCAGGATGCTGCGGAATAAGAGGCCGGGGCTCAAGGTCTCGTTTTTTCTGCACATACCCTTCCCCAGCGTGGACATCTTCATGAAGATGCCCCAGAGAAGGCACATACTATCGCAGCTTACAAACTACTCGTTCGTGGGGTTTCAGACCATGAGGGACAGGAGGAACTTCATCGACTGTCTCAAGGTCTTCTACCCGGAGATGAAGGTCTCCGGCAGGGGAAACGTGGTGCGGGTCCGCAAGAAGGACGAGGTCTTCCTGGTCGGCGCCGTGCCCATCAGCATAGATTTCCGCTCCTTCTCGGCCCTGGCCTCGTCGAAGAGCGTCATTGCGCGATCAAAGGACATTCAGCGAGAGATAACCGCGGACAGGTATATACTCGGAGTAGACCGACTGGACTACTCGAAGGGGATCCCCGAGAGGCTCAGGGGTTTTCAGCGCTTCCTTCAGCTTAACCCGGAGCGCAGGGAGAGGGTCAGCATGATGCAGGTGGTGGTCCCGAGCAGGGAGTCCGTCGGAGAGTACCTTGACCTGAAGCAGGAGATAGAGCTGCTCATAAGCAGGATCAACGGCGAGTATTCGACGACCAGGTGGGTCCCGGTTCACTGGCGCTACGGCTCGGTGTCTCGCGAGGAGCTGGCCGCTCTCTACCGTGGCGCGGACATGGCCCTGGTGACGTCGCTGAAGGACGGCATGAACCTCGTGTGCAAGGAGTACTGCGCCTGCAAGACCGATGCCAGTGGCGTGCTGGTCCTGAGCGAGTTCGCTGGGGCGGCCATCCAGCTTGCAAAAGGAGCCCTTCTGGTCAACCCTTACGATGTCGACGCGGTAGCGTCCGCCATAGCCGACGGCCTGGCCATGGGGGAGCAGGAGAGAAGGCGGCGCATGCGCTGGTTGCGAAAGACCATAGCCAGGAACGACGTGTTTCGATGGGTGGACGACTTTCTACGGGCCTCGGTTGGCAAGAAGCTTGCCGAGTTCCCCGAGGAGGAGGTCCCCGCGCTGTGGCCGGGGCTCGAGGGCGACGAAGTGTAGCCGTCCCACAGGCGGGAGTTTACTTCTCAAGCCTCTCCGACTACAATGAATAGAAATTGACGGGCGTTTTGCGCGCCTTAATCGCACGCTTTACGACGGACGCGAGAAAGATGGAGTGAGATACAGTGACAGGACGACGGACAGGACGACGACTGGAATCAGACCGCCGCACCAGGGGCGTATCCGCGCGCGACAGGGACTTGGGCAGGTGACGGCCCTCTGCAGTTCGGACGCCCTTCGCCTTTACAGGCCGGACTCGGCCACGGGGGAGCTGGCGGCCAGGATGGGTTGCTCCTTCCTGACCGCGGCCGTGTTGAAGAGCCGGGAGTGCAGCCTCGCCGCCCCTGTCTGCGGGCTTGATCGGGTGGTCCCCCAGTTTTTGGAGGAGGGCGCGCTGGAGGAGATGCTGGAAGGGCTGCAGCTCGGCGACAACGCCGCCGAGTCGGCGGCCAGGTGGAAGGGGCTGCGCACCCTCGGCAGGGTGCTAGTCTACGGGGACTACGACGCCGACGGGGTGTCGTCCACCACTCTCGCCCTGGAGCTCTGCCGCGGGAGGGCGGAGCAGGCGCGCTTCTTCATCCCGCACAGGCACGACCACGGGTACGGGCTGCACGGGGAGCTGCTCGACCGCCTCCTGTCGTTCGGTTGGGACACGCTGGTGGTGACCGACTGCGGGACCAAGGACGCCGAGATGCTAGAGAGGGTCTCGCGCTCGGGCGTGAACGTGTTCGTCTTCGACCATCACCTGCCCGAGCCCGGCGCGGCCCCGCACCCGTGCATGGTCAATCCGCACGCCTCGCGGGTTCTTCGCCCGTCCGAGTCCGGGGGGCTGTCCCTTTGCGCCACCGGCGTGCTGTGGGCCTGGGCCTGGCAGCACGAGATAGTACCCAGGGCCAGGCTGGCCGGGACGACCGACCTTGTCGCCCTGGCCACAATCGCGGACTGCGTCCCCCTCACGCCCCTCAACCGGGCGTTGGTTCGAAGGGGGATGGACAGGATCTCCAAGTCGCCCCGCCCCGGCCTGGCCAGGCTGCTCTCGAAGCTTGGGATCACCGCGGGGGCGGGAGGCCTCACCGAGGAGACCCTGTCCATGAAGGTGATCCCGTGCATAAACGCCGCCGGAAGGATGGACACTGCCGACACCGCGGTCGACGTCCTGCTTGGGTCGACAGGGCTGGACGACTCGGTCGAGTCCCTTGTCGCGCTTAACCGCAAGCGCCAGTCCCTTTCGCTCCAGATATCCGAGGATGCCTCCGGGATAGTTGCCGAAGGCACTAATGTGATACTGGGCGAGAGCTGGCCCGTCGGCGTCCTCAGCGGAGTGGCCAGCAGGATATGCAGCAGGACCGGGGCTCCCGTGGCCCTCGCGGCCCCGGTCAGCGGAGGCATTCGCGGCACCCTTCGCGTCCCGGAGGGGGGAGACGCCGTGGGCGTGCTGGGGGCCCTGTCCGCCAGGCTGAACGCGTGGGGAGGGCACAGATACGCGGCGGGTTTCTCCGTTTCGCGGGAGAACTGGACCCGCGTGCAGCGCGATCTCCAGGCCGCCCTTGCCTCCATGAAGATCGACGAGCCGGTCGTGACCGCCATAGCGATGGAACCCGGCAGGATATCCATGGAGGATTGGAAGGAGGCCAGCAGGCTGGGCCCGTTCGGCAACGGAAACCCGGCCCCGATGTTCTTTTTGTCTCGCAGGGGATCGGAAAAGCTGCTCCCCCTCGGACGCGACGGCAAGCACATCCAGATAGACGCCGGTGGATCGCGCCTCCTGGTCTTCTTCGGCGAGGACGAGAGGGAGGCCATAGTCGAGGCGGAGGGGTGGGTCTACCGCCCCAGGCTAGACTGCTGGCGCGGCGAGGAGAGGCTTCAGTACGTAGTGGACTTCGCGGTGGTATAGGCGATGAGTTGGTACCGGGCCCGGAGGGCGGGCCGGCGATGGTGGAGGAACATATGGACCCCAGCAGACTGACGGAGAGCGTCATAGAGGGACGAACTCACCCGGAGCGGGACGCCGCGGCGCAGGCGCCCGTCGCCGAGCAGGCCGTCCCGCCTCGCGACGAGACGCCGTCCGCCCTTGACCGGAAGACATCCGGCAAGCTGAGGGACAGCTACATAGGCCGCATCCCCGAGGAGGAGCGGGCTATCTCGGTCAAGTTCGCCTGGCACGAGCTCTGGTCCAAGGCCGTAACCTACCTGTCCAGGGAAGAGCTGATGCAGCTGGGGGAGGCCCTGGTGGTGGCCGGGGCGGCGCACAAGGAGCAGCGCAGATCCACCGGGGATCCCTACATAGTCCACACCATCAACGTTGCCTCCATCCTGGCCGACATGAGGCTGGACAACGTCACACTGATGGCCGCGCTTTTGCACGACGTGCTGGAGGACACGGACGTGACGATGGAGAAGCTGTCCGCCACGTTCGGCCCGACCGTAGCCACCCTGGTGGACGGGGTCACCAAGCTTGGCAAGCTCCCCTTCAAGTCCTTCGAGGACTACCAGGCGGAGAACCTGCGCAAGATGTTCGTAGTCAT
This sequence comes from uncultured Synergistaceae bacterium, assembly GCA_964458805.1. GTDB lineage: Bacteria > Synergistota > Synergistia > Synergistales > Aminobacteriaceae > JAAYLU01. The sequence continues at coordinate 3,594 of CAYWKH010000021.1, read as the reverse complement.
GGCCAAGGACATACGCGTGGTCCTGATCAAGCTGGCCGACCGGCTGCACAACATGCGCACCCTCGGAGCCCTGAGGAAGGACAAGCAGATGCGCATAGCCCGGGAGACGCTCGAGATCTACGCCCCGCTGGCGCACAGGCTGGGGATATACCAGGTGAAGCGCGGGCTTGAGGACCTGGCCTTCAAGTACGCGGACCCCGAGATGTACTACGAGATACGCCGCAGGGTCAGGAAGAAGCTCCCCGAGAGGGAGACCGTGGTCAAGAAGGCGCTGGCCATCCTCTCAGCCAGGCTCGAGGAGGAGGGCATCCGCTGCAAGGTGAAGGGGCGCGCCAAGCACTTCTACAGCATCTACGAGAAGATGAACCGCAAGAAGCTGCCGGTGGAGCAGCTGTACGACCTGCTTGCGCTCAGGGTGCTGGTTGAGGACATAGCGGCGTGCTACACCGTGCTGGGCATCGTGCACACGATATGGAAGCCCATACCCGGCCAGTTCGACGACTACATAGCCAACCCCAAGTCGAACATGTACCAGTCGCTGCACACCACCGTGGTCGGCCCGGACGGCGAGCAGCTGGAGGTGCAGATAAGGACCTGGGATATGAACTCCCTCGCCGAGTACGGAATAGCGGCCCACTGGCGGTACAAGGAGGGCGCGGGCTCGCTCGACGAGCTCGACGCCAAGCTGACCTGGATAAGACAGGCCATCGAGGCCGACCACGACGGAGCCGAGCCGTCGGAGTTCCTCGAGCGCCTCAAGGACGACGTGCTGTCGACCGACGTGTTCGTCTTCACGCCCCAGGGGGAGGTGGTGTCACTTCCCAGGGGTTCCACCCCGCTCGATTTCGCCTTCGCCATTCACACCCAGGTGGGGACCAGGTGCGTCGGGGCCATGGTCAACAACCGCATCGTGGCCATGGGGTACGAGCTTCAGAACGGCGACATAGTCAAGATAATCACCTCGCCGCAGGGTACCCCGTCGCGCGACTGGCTGAAGATCGCCCGCAGCAGCAAGGCCAGGAGCAAGATCCGCGCCTGGTTCCGCGCCATAGAGAAGTCCGAGAGGCTGGAGAAGATGCAGCGGGGGAGGGACCTGCTCGAGCGCGAGCTCAAACGCCGAGGCACGCCCGAGTACGAGGACTTCGACGAGATAATGTCCCTGCTCAACAAGATGGCGCGCGACACCTCCTACTCGAACGGGGAGGAGCTGCTGGCGGCCATAGGCAGCGGCCACCAGGGCGTCTCCCAGATAGCCCAGCGCCTGGCGGGGAAGGCGGCGCGCGATGCGCCGCCCGTGGCGCAGCCCATTCCCGCGGAGCCCGAGAAGCATACATCCTTCTCCGGCGGCAAGGGGGACTCCGACATCGTGGTCGAGGGGGCGGAGGGCGTGCAGGTGCTGCTGGCCAACTGCTGCGAACCCGTGCCGGGCGACCCGATCGTGGGGTTCTCCACCAGGACCAGGGGGATCACGGTGCACAGGGCGGACTGCGAGAACGTGAAGAACGCCAGGGAGGAGAGGCGCGTCGCCGTATCCTGGGGGTCGACCCGCAATCGGAAGTTCACCGCCCGCCTGAGGCTCGAGGCTATCGACAGGAGCGGCCTGTTCGGCGACGTAGTCCAGGCCATAGCGGCCGGGGAGGGCGTCGTGACCGGGATCAAGGCGGGGGTGGTCGGGGGCAACATGGCGCGTATGAGGCTGGAGCTACGCGTGCGCGACCTGGAGCACCTGTACCACATAGTGGCGCGGCTGAACGCCGTGAAGGGCATGATCCAGGTCACAAGGGGGTGACGAGATGAGGGCCGTGATTCAGAGGGTCGATTCGGCCAGGGTGCTCGTGGACGGGGAGGTCAGGGGAGAGGTGGGCGCAGGCCTGTGCGTGCTCCTGGCGGTCGCGGACGCCGACTCGGAGGGCGACGCCGACTGGATGGCCGACAAGCTTGTGAACCTGAGGATCTTCGCGGACGACGACGGCAAGATGAACAGGTCCCTGGTAGACATCGGCGGCGCCATGCTGGCCGTGTCCCAGTTCACGCTGTATGGCGACTGCCGCAAGGGACGGCGCCCCTCCTTCACCGGGGCGGGGGACCCGGTCCATGCGGACAGGCTGTTCGAGGAGTTCAAGGCCGCGGTGAAAAAGCGGGGAGTGCGCGTCGAGAGCGGGGTTTTCGGCGCGCACATGCTGGTTCGGATAGAGAACGACGGGCCCGTGACGCTCGTCGTGGACAGATGAGCCCGCTCATACTGCATGAAAGGGTGGTAGACGTATGAACTACCGGCGATTTCCCTCGGGACCGCTGCAGACCAACACCTACCTCGTATGGGGGTCCTCGGGGGAGGGTTTCATAGCGGACCCGGCGGGAGGGGCGGACGCGATCCTCTCCTTCGCGGCGGAGAGAGGAGTCGCAGTGCGGTCTGTCCTCCTGACCCACGGGCATCCCGACCACGTGGGAGGGCTGCCCGATCTGCTTGAAAGGGTGGAGGCGGAAGTCGGCATAGGCGCGGGGGACGCGGGGATGCTTCGCTCCCCCGACCAGGAGACCACCCGGTGGCTGGGATTCGACTTCAGAGGGATCTCCTCCTTCACCGAGCTTGCCGACGGTGACTCGATCAAGATCGGCGGCATGGACGTCTCAGTCATAGGCACGCCGGGGCACACCCCCGGCGGCGTGTGCTACCTCGTCTCCAAGTCCGAGGGCGAGTCGAGGCTGCTGCTCTCGGGCGACACCCTTTTCGCGGGCAGCGTCGGACGGACCGACCTTCCCGGGGGCGACGGCGCGGAGCTGGCCCGCTCGCTGGAGCGTTTGGCGACGCTCCCCGACTCCCTGCCGGTGCTGCCGGGCCACGGCCCGGAGACCACCATCGGGGCGGAGAGGGCGCGCAACCCGTTCTGGCCGGGGAGAAGGGCGTGAGACTGGCCACCCTGCCGGCCGAGGAGAGGCCGAGGGAGAGGCTCAGGCTCCGCGGCCCATCGTCCCTGTCCGCGCCCGAGCTCATAGCGATCCTGCTTGGGACTGGCTCGCGGGGGAAGGACGTGCTGGAGCTTTCATCCGAGCTGCTGGCCGAGTTCGGCGACGTCAAGGGGCTGGCGCGGGCCACGGGCGAGGAGCTGACGAGCTTCCCCGGGCTGGGCGAGGCCAAGGCGTGCGTGCTGCTCGCCGCCCTGGAGCTGGCGAAGCGCCTCGGGCCGGGGGGCACCGCGCCCCGGCCGAGGGACGACTGGCGAAGAAAGGTCGACGAGATAGCGGGCGATCTGGCCGACGAGGACAGGGAGTTCATCTTCGCCATCTACGTCCGGGGGAACGGCTCGGTGATCCACGTGGACAGATTGTCCTTCGGAGGGGCGGAAGGCGCCTTTCTTGATGTAAAATACCTTCTGAGGAGGTCCGTCAGGATGGACTCGCGCGGGCTCGTCCTGGTGCACAATCATCCGGACGGGTCGCTTCAGCCGAGCAACGATGACCTTAAGCTGACCGACTTCCTGTCGCGCAGGATGAAGATACTTGACATTGACCTTTTAGGACATTTTGTCGTGGCCAACGGGGAGAGCCGGCGCATCGCCCTCCCCGGCGAGCCGTAGAAAGCGGGGATTGACA
>CAYWKH010000020.1:0-23732 GCA_964458805.1 uncultured Synergistaceae bacterium | reverse complement strand
TTTGGGAAATCCATTACTGCTGAACCAAATAGCGCTTTAATTACTTTTCGCCCTTGGTCATTAGAAATCTCCCTTTCCGTCCATACTGATTTTATTAAAGTTTTAGCAACATCACCATCGTTGTTTAAAAGAAAATCCTTTCGAAAAATCCGCCATTCCTCACCGACTCTTTCAGCAACGAGAAGAGAGTTTTCTTCCAATACCTTATTCTTCCCCCAAGTCCAGCATGTTTTTGTTCCGTCCGGAGCATCAGGCATTACCTCTTCAGTGAAAGGACCATTCTTATCAAGGGAAACAGCCCCATCGTTAGGATTAACATACAGCGGATAATAAAGATTTGGACGAGTATATGGGTTAAATGATTGATTCCGATTTCTTAAACCAAGAAGACGATATCTACCTACCGCATCATTTCTGTCATATTCATCGAGCATTCTACCTTCCTTTTCTATTCCAAAAATAGCATTATCATTCAATGCATCTTTCACAAAGATTAAAATAGACTCATGTGTTTTTGCAACAAATTTATCAAGATGACGTCCACGAGGATTCAGTTGAACCGCAAGCTGTGCTATAAAATTTTCTTCCCCAAATGTTTCAGCACACATTCTCATTAAACTATGTACTTCATGGTCATCAATGCTAACAAAAAGAACTCCGTCATCTCGAAGCAATGCCCTCGCAAGCTTTAATCTCGAACACATCATCGATAGCCAATCCGAATGGAATCTACCATTTGACTCAGTATTAACCGAAAGCCGATTCCCATTTTCATCTTTTTGATTGGAACGTCTCAAGAAATCTTCCGTGTTCTCCGCAAAATCATCCTCGTAGATGAAGTCGTTCCCAGTGTTATACGGCGGATCGATGTAGATCACTTTTACCTTGCCGAGGTACGTCTCCTGCAGCAGCTTCAGCGCGTCGAGATTATCGCCTTCTATGAAAAGATTCTTCGTCGTATCGAAGTCGACGCTCTCTTCGCGGCAGGGGCGGAGGGTCTTGGCGATGGGGGCGTTCGCGGTCAACAGAGCCTCGCGCTTCCCCGGCCAGTCGAGATGATAGCGCTCCTGCGGCCCCTCCACGATTGAATCAGAAAGCTCCTGACGCAGCAGATCAAAATCGACGGAGAGGCGAACATCTCCATCCTTTCCACGGGCCTCGGTCACGCATCCGGGAAAGAGTTCCCTAATGCGCGCGATGTTCTGCCGTGTCAGATCCGGCGAGTGCATTTTAAGTTTTTCCATTCTTCTTCCCTTCCAGTCGTCTAATCGTCGCACTTCCGATAATGGACGTCATTTGTTCGATGGCCATTCTATTGAGCGCAACCAACCTCTCCTGCTGCGTAACGCCTTCTGAGGGGTCAGTACGAATGAGTTTGCCCCCGCTTCGCTTCTAAACTGGTCGAATTCGACCAGTTTAAAGCCGGGGTTGTTCAGTTTTTCCCATAGCCCCAGAAAATCGATGGTATTGCGGCTGCGCATCCAATTTTTAACCACATCGGCGGGGTACTCGGAATTCTTATAGCGAGCAATGTCGGTCAATGAGATGAAGTCGTTGTCGTCTCCTCTGGAAAGCACAGCGATTTCAGTTCCCTTAGCGTTGATGACCCCTTTCATCACTCCATCCTCTCAATCTCATGGTACTCGATAAGAAGAGGCGTTATCGTCTCATGGACAGGATTATTACTGTTCTGCTCGAACATTTCACAATTCATCCAATCAGTCCTTCCAGTTTCTCTTTCGTCTTACGCAACTCGGCGTTCAGAGCAATTTTGAGGTTGAATTGTTTCTCTTTTCCGAGATTGGTTTCGCATCGCTGCAACTCGCGCTGCACAAGCCGGACGAGTTCCATCCTTTCCACCTGAGCCTGTAAATTCTCCCCCTGTCGTGCGGGAAAAGGCAAAAGCGGCTGGAGCAATCTGCCGTAGAGTACTTCAAGGTCGAAAACTACCGGCAAGGGGCTGCGAATCGTTTCTCCAGAATACCATTTCCCTTCGAAATAGTCGCTGACGACCAGTTTTGAGGCATCCGAAGCATTTTGTCGCTTGAAGGCTGCTACGGGTTTTACTTTACCGTCGAACAACAGCTCGAAAAAGATGGGAAACGGAATTGCCTGATCAATGCACCGCAACACTTCATGTCCGAGTTCTCCATCTTTGAGAGCAACGCTGAAAACCTGAATTTCGGGAACGGAAGGAGTAGCGTCGATATTGACGGTCTGCGGCGCCAGCTTGTAACTCCACACTATCTGCTCGATCTGGCGAACAAAAAGTTCTTTTACTGCCTTTCCCTGTTTGGCGTGCTCGTATATTTTGTTCTTTGGCAGCACTCGACCGAAGGCAGCGCTCCGCGGATAGTCGAAAAGCATGTTACTCATCCCTCTCGATCACAATGAAAGCCAACAGTTCGAAATCGTCGAGTCCAGTTATCGTATCAATGAGAGCCGTTGTTGAACCACCGGAAAAGAGGCTGTCGAGATCTTTTTCCTCCTTTATTTCAATCATCGAGCGTATGGCTTTCCCTAGAAGATCGGAGCACTGCTGCATATCACGCCCCTCATCGGTACGCTGATTGAAGAGGCAGCAGACCGAATGCACAGGTTCAGCGCGTCCTTTGCATGTCGTTCTCACGATATCCAGGAGCTTCTTCACTTCCGTATGATCCGCGACAATTCTGCCGTCTTCCGTTATATAGACCAAGTAATACGGATGCAGTCTGTTCTGACGGTTCGGATTGACTCCATCGTTCAAATTGCGCAAGGCGAAAATGACTCCGGGTTCGATTCCCGCATCCAATTTCGCAGGAACGACGGCGTGCATACCGTTCGGCGCATTTGCAAGCTCTCCGTGCTTCTTGACGTAATTGAGCAAGTCCATTCTGAAATCGTTCAGACCAAGATCGGTGATCGATACCCCTGTTTTGAGGTCTTCAAGCTCTATCACTTCGTCTTGTAGACGACGAAGCTGTTCTTTTCTGTAGGCTATCTCGCTGCTTTGAGCAGTAAGGACGTTGTCGTCCCCCGTAGCGCTGACATCGGCTATCATCATTCGGTTCTCAACCCGCTCCTTGAGGTTGATGTACTCGTCCAAAGAGATGTCCGGCCAGTAATTGACAAGCTGAATCGTCCGGTTGCGTGAACCGATCCGGTCGATTCTGCCGAATCGTTGAATAATACGGACGGGATTCCAGTGTATGTCGTAGTTAATCAGATAGTCGCAATCCTGGAGATTCTGCCCCTCCGAGATGCAGTCCGTTCCGATAAGCAGGTCAAGCTCTCTCGGTTCTTCCGGAAGGACGAGATGCTTTTCTTTCGAGATCGGAGAAAAGAGCGTCAAAAGCGACTGGAAGTCGTAACCTTTTTTCAAGGTTGATTTTGGCGCATCTTTCCCCGTTACCTTGCCCGTATGCACACCTTTCTCATCCAGAAGGAACTCGGAAAGATTATCGTAAAGGTACTTTGCCGTATCCGCAAAAGCCGTGAACAAAAGAATCTTTTTATTGCCTTGGTTGAGCGGATGCTCCATCTTTTCCAGAATATGTTTTTTGAGATGTTGAAGCTTTTCGTCATGCTCCGGTGCAATACGATCCATTGAGTGCAAAAGTTCTGCGATGATCATAAGATCACCGTAAAGATCATTCTTCCATGAGTCCAGATCCATGTCGGAGAGATTGATTCTGACTTTCCCGCCTATCTCATCCATCCCGAGTTCCTGAATATCGTCCTCATCCGCTTCGAGAGTGTCCAAACCTTTCGTCCAGTCTCCGATACTTCCTCCGCCGTTGTGGCGGAACTCATCTATTCTCGCCAATACCGCGGCGTGGTTTTCATGGAGGTTGCGAAGCGTAAGTCTGAATGATTCAACCGAACTTTCCAAGCGCTTCAGAAGATTCGTCGTCATCAGCGCCTGAAGACTTTGTTCGCGATCCCTCTGCCGAAATTTTCCCGATCCCCCTTCAACACGCGTATCGTACATCTCCTCGTATTTTCTAAGACGACTGGGGAAAATGTAACTTACAGGGGCGTACACAGCCAGTTTCAGCATGGAAAGACGCGTATAAATCTCGTTGAAGTCGGGGACGTCCGGCAAAGAAGTCAATGGACACCGGTACGAGAGCGGTTTGTTTCTCCGCGGGAATTCTCCCATGTCACGAGTATCATAGAATGTTTGAATATGCTTTCGAGAGCGGGCTATCGTCACACTGTCCAAGAGCTCGAAAAAATCGAAGTCAAGGGAGTCGAGAATAGCGCTCGCGGTGCGCTTCTCCAGCGGAAGTTTCGTCCATTGGTTGAATACGGTCTGGGCTCTTCGAAAAACTTCCTCCACGCTGCGCGTGCTTCGGAGCTTTTTGCTCAATTCTTCGGAATCTCCTTCATACGCAAGGGCAAGTTGATTTCTCAAATCGTTGAAGCGGTTGTTTACGGGGGTGGCTGAAAGCATAAGAACTTTCGTCTTGACGCCCTGCCGAATCACCTGGTTCATCAGTTTTTGATACCGAGTCTCCCTCTCCTTAAAAGCATCGTTGTTTCTGAAATTGTGCGACTCATCGATCACTACAAGATCGTAGTTCCCCCAGTTGACCCGGTTCAGCGGAATGCCGAAGGAGATTCCCGAAGAACGGGAGAGATCCGTATGACAGAGCACATCGTAGTTGAAACGGTCTCTGGCGAATATATTGGTCTTGAGATTGCTGTTGTAGTTCAGCCAGTTGTCCGCAAGTTTTTTAGGGCAGAGCACAAGAACGGATTTATTTCGCAACTCGTAGTATTTTACGACCGCAAGGGCGGTAAACGTCTTGCCGAGTCCTACGCTGTCGGCAAGAATACAGCCGTTGTATGTTTCGAGTTTGTTGATGATACCAACAGCGGCATCTCGCTGGAAGTTGAATAGCTTCTTCCATACATCCGTTTCGAGATAACCTATCTTATCGTTCGGCAACACGTCTTCGTCGACGTCCTCAAGAAAGCCGCTGAAAATGTTATTGAGCATCAAAAAATAGATGCGTTCAGGCGAGTTCTCCTGATACACGGAGGCGATATGTTCGCAGATGATGGAGGTCACATCTTCCAGTTTTTCCGGGTCGTTCCATATCTGCTCAAAGAGCTGAAGATATGTCGATGTAAACGGCGTTTCGTCGAGACGATTAACGATGTTCGAAACGGCATTTCCCTTCTGATACCCAAGCTCAACGGCTGTAAAGCCGGACAGAGGCATATACACGACATGACGTTCGTCATCCTGAAGGCAGGCAAATTGCTGCATAGGAGATTTCGTCCTGTTGGAGCGGAATGTCGCCTTGCGTCGAATCCATTCGGCACACTCCCGCGCTACGGCTTTCTGAGTAAGTTTGTTACGAAGTCGAATTTCGAACTCTGAACCGTAGAGACTTCGTTCTCTGTCAGCTTTCGGAATAAAGAACTCTCTTCGCTCCTTGCGGAATTTCTCCGTCGCTTCATCGGGAATGAAGGCGGGGGCGGTGAAGATGAATTGCAAAGAATCGACATTTGATAGCTCCATCTTCAGCGCTTCGTAGGCATAGATAGAAAAACAAGAAGAAGCTATTTGTATCTTTGTTCGCGGAGATAGGGAAGTCTTCAAGTCGTCGCCCAGCAGAGAGTTGATATTGTCCAAAATTTTCATTATCGGACGCCCTTTCGCGATTATTGTTCAGTACACTCCCCCCACAAGAATAAAAACGGAAAAAAACTTTTTCGCTACATACATGCATATGGTTTGAAATTATTACAGCAAAAAAATAGGAAAAGCAAACACAATCTTCAACGACTCATCCAGGGGGAAAATTCTACTTCCTCTGGATACGCGCGAAAACATGCATGCATTTTCTTGCCGCGCACCTCCGGCGAGAAAATGCGTTTCCGAGGCGGAGCCGAAGGAAACCTTTTCTGGAAAAACTATTATATTCCTTCTTAATTGGACTCGCAAACATAATTCAAAAGGGGGGGGAAAGATGCGCGCTCAGGGTTTCGATCTCGAAAATCCTATTGATACGTCTCTTCTGAAACAGGAAACAGAATTTGAATTAAACCTTATCCCCGCGGAGGAGTCGCTCAGAAAAAAGACACATGAAGTAGCGGAATCTCTTTCCGCAACTTTTTGGGAGCGAAGGGTGCATGAGGATCCACGAGCAGTAGCAGAAATAATTTTTCGGTATGCAATCGAAAGAATACAAAAAGAAGAGAGACGCGCCGAAATTGCTTCTTTCCGTGCTTCTGAAATAGCAGCCGAAAAGAAGCTCCGAAGAAATGTCAAACAGAAAGCGGCTCTCATGATGGAGTCAACAGATATTAAAGATCTTCTTTCTCGATCTCCGTACGCAGAAAAAGTGATAGAGGATATGATGCCGCGGTATTTGCTAAAAGAAAGAACAACAGGATTATATGAACCGCGGTCAAAGGAAAAAGAAGATCTCGCGCCCTCCACACTCAAGGGTTATGCGCGCCTAGAAAAGCAAATTAGCCAGCGAATCGATATTACCGCGGCAACACCGTGGGAAGTCGTCGAATACTTAATATCGATAGCAAGGCAATACTCAAAATCCACTTTCTTTCGTCATAGGGCGGTTCTTTTAAAGATGGCGGAAACCGAAAAAGAGTATTTCATAATCCGTGCGATTGAGGCGATGCCTTGGTATTCGTATATCTGCGAAATGGTACAGGCAAAACCGGAAAAAGTAATCGGCAGACGTACAAAGGAACGACGACGAAAAAAAGATTCTGATACATTCCAGCGACTCCTCGCGCAACTTACTCCAGAAATGAAGGATGCTATCAGAGCAATCGCTTTTCTCGGACTCAGGGTAGGAGAACTACCCTCGCTCTCAATTTTTATATCCGATTCCGAAATTATAGCCCGGATAGAAAATTCCAAGACAGGCTCACGACTCAAATCTCCGGGTTCAGCCATCAGAGAGATTGCATTTTCTTTGCATTCTATCGAGGGACGTTTTTTCACAGAACTTGCTCGAAAACATGGTGCAAGACCATTTAGTGAATGGAAGAAGACTCGAATCACCTCCGCTTGGGCACGCGCGCGGAAGAAAATTGGGCTTCCCAAAGGCTCTCAAGAATGGTGTTTGCACGCTCTCAGACACTGGAAGGCAAATTCATTGAAGCAGCGTTTTTCAGCCGAAATGCGGGAGAAACGCGCTCGAAATTGGTACAAAAATCCAGCACTCGTTGATGAATGGAGAAAAAAAGTTTCGGAGTGGCTCGGCCATTCGCATTCAGCGAGTGCGCAACGGTACGGATAAAAACTCTGTAGGGCAATCTGGACGAAGCTGAAAAGGTTTTCGGCTTCGTTCTCTCTTTCGAGACAAACTTATGCCGCTTCACAATCAGGATGATCCCGAGTCTGTCAAGCTGCTTGTCAACGCTGGTGCTGATGTCAACGTGCGAGACCACAACAGATTTACGCCGCTAGATTCCTGGAGAAGCAACTCCGAGATCGTCAGGGTTCTCTTTGCGCACGGGGCAAAAGATACGAACAACGATATAAGAAACTCGTCACATAAGAAACTCGCTCAACCTTGACAAACGAGAGTACTTCGACGAAGCAAAAACAGAGGGGTTGAAGGATCTGAAGGGAAGAGAACAGGACTGCAGGGAGCTGTAGATTGAAAAAGCGAGTTCGCTTGCCGAGAATCGCAAGATGAGAAAGAGAAAGCAGAGGGCTCTTAAGAGCCCTCTGCTTTACTTTTGTGCGCCCATTGACTGGTTATTGCTTTTACTGCCTTCTTCGCTGCAGATGCAACAAAAGTAAAACACCTTTTTCACCGCCTCCATATACAGTACAACTACGGCATCTCTAAAGAGATGCCGTAGTTATCCCGTCCCTTCCGGGACGGGATAGCGCAGAGCCCTCTTAAGAGGGCTCTGCGCTTTTCAAATTTGCACGCTCACTTTTAATTTCCGTTTTCGCGCAATCTCCGACTATGCCGTGGGATTTTCCGGCGGCGGAACCTAATTCCATTTTCCGAGGATCTATTTTCGGCATCAAGTCCGCCTCGGGATTTTCCCTCTGTACTGATCATTTTTTCAAATTCCTTTTCCAAAAATTGAACAGAAACACAATGTCTATCCGTCTTTATTTTATTCCTACACCGCAATGGATTCCACTCCGCAAGCGAAGGGAGATCAGGGGTGAGATATTTTTTTGTGAAACATAGTGAAGAAAAAATAACACCTAGCTACCCTCCCTGCGGAATATATCAACGCGCAAAAGAAAAACAAAAAAGCGAAATGCGCACTTTTGGAGCGCACTTCGGTTGTGCGCGTCGCAGAAATTGATATATTCCAATATAAAAGGAGATGATTGCATGAAAAAACGGAAGGGATACTCGGCGGAAAAATCACGGAAATTTAGGGAAAGAAAGGCGGAACAGGGAAAACTACTTTTTCGCAGATGGGCGACCCCCGAGGAAATCGAACTCGTGAAATGGGCTCTTTTATCAGAAAACTATGGATGTTTAAAACGCATCATGGAGAAAATGAAAGGAGAGGAAAAAAATGAGAGCCACTAGACAAAAAGAAAAGGCTGAAATTTTCGACTCGATGCGGGACATGACGGAGGAGTACGAGGAGGAGCACTATCGGGGACTGAGGCCCGAAGATGTTTTCCTCGTGGCCATGTTTTCCCCCCGCGCGCAGGAGGCGTGGCGGCGTGGATGGGAGGAACGGGAAAGGGAAGGGGACTGACCATTCCTCTCCCCCGGAGGGGGGATCCTCCGAACCTCCCAGAACCACCCCCTTCTCCAGGGGGATTTTGACCTTGGCGGGGGTAGGGGGCGCCCCCGCCGAGAAGGAAGGCGGGAGTTCAAAATGTCTCCCGCGCACTTCTGCGGGAGCCGCACGGATGATTTTCGTCCGTGCGATTTTTTTTGGAATATGCTTTTGACTTTTTCTTGAAGTTATATAACGGAAAGTGATTAAAGTCTCCGCCGCGGCAAAGCGTATTTTCATACACTATGAGACATAGGCAAAAAATAAGTTGATTGGATATTCTTTAGGGGATTAATTTTGATTTGATTTGAGATGCAGTTTTGTGTGGTTGTGTGCCAGCAAAAGAAATTTATATATTCTCGAATGGTGAGAGGTGAGTTGCAGCTATAAAAAATGCCCCAAGGGTCTAGGAAACCCAAGGAGCGCGGTGAGAAGCGAGATATCTATATTATACTCGTTTTTTTTCACCGCACAACCCGCAAAATTTTCCACCTTCCGCCGGTGAAAAATGTGGTTCGCACCGGAATCGATACCATAATCGTTTCATATCCATCTATTTTGAAAAGCGTCCGAAGCATCCCGGAGGCGGCATTGTCCGCGTCCGGATGTCGGCGTAAAAAAACCGGGTTTCGCTGGATGGTCGTCAACAAGGGATGGCGCGCACACATCGAAGGCGGTCATCTGCGCCCCAGACGTACAGTGATCCGTCTCGATACGGGGGATGATGGCACATATCGCGCTCCGATGCGTCCCGACGAGATCATCTCTCGCCTCGTGGAGGCGTGCGCCGTCATGGTGGGCGGCGTCGACTGGTCAGATGGCACCGTGCGACGTGTGGACTACACCCTCGATGAGCGACGCGAGACATCCCCCGCACCGGATCATATCCCCCATTTTCATCTTTTCGAAGAATACCCTTCGGGGGGTGCTCTTTTCCTCGCAGGGAAGAAACGCCCTGCGTCCCGAGCAGTGGAAATATATGACAAAACCGTTGATCTGCAACGGAAACACAAGACAGGAGTTGATGACTTATGCATTCATATTTGGCGGACCGAGTACCGCTTCTCCACTCGCGCATCGTGCAAAAAGGCGGGGATATCATCGGTCGAAGACGCTTTGACGGCGCTTCTGGTCTGGGATGTGATCGCAGTTGCGACTCCCTGCGCAATGCTTCCAGAGGTTTTCTCCGCAGCATGGAAGCGCGTCAGGACAGAATGCTCTTCTCTCACAGAGGTCCGTATGTTTTGCGCACGTCTCAGGGCATCTCTGATGGATCTCCGAGAGGACCGCCTTCGGAAATCCATCATCGCCGCGGTGAAGGGAGGTGAACAGAGACGCGAACACCGCAAAAAAAGAAAATCTTTGGAAGACCACTTTCTAAAAGAGAATGGCAGCTGCCCTTCCCGAGAGGGGAGGGGAAAAGGGGGTGGGGCGTGCATTATTATAGAGGGCGAGCAAATCGGCTTTTTGGACACTTTTCACCGCACCCGCGCTCCTCCCCGCGCTCCTCCTGAGCAAAAAAGAGCGTAAAAAAGAGCATGCCTCAAATGGCATGCTGTTGTCATTTTTATTTTTTGCTTTTAAATACTTATTTTGATTATTGGTTTTTAAAATGGAATTTTGTCATATTTATGCACAAGGTCAGCAAAAATTATTCTTGACAAAAAAAGCTACAGCTGATAAAATCGGCTGTAGCAAGGGTTTGCGGGATTTTAATCAAAAGAACATTTTACAAGTCAGCTGCTCTACCAACTGAGCTACACCGGCCCGCCGAAAGAACATTATAGCGGGTGTTTTTGGGTTGTCAACCAGAATGGCGCTTTTTTCAAGGAGAAGGTAGACGGGTTCTGCTGATCCTCGAAAAGTAGCCCGCAAGAACAAGGCGGCGGCGCTCTTCTTGACGAGGCGCGGGATCGCGCCTATAATCCATTTATCTAATCACGTTTAGCCTAATTTAGATTAGGCTATCTTGAATTAGATCGGAGGTGGCGGAATGTTCGTCGGCAGAGAGACGGAGATGGCAAAGTTGGAGGCTCTTTACCAGGAGTCCGGCTTCCAGATGCCGGTGATCTACGGGCGACGGCGAGTGGGAAAGACGCGGTTGCTGCGGGAGTTCTGCACCGGGAAGAGATGCGTCTTCTTCGCAGCCATCGAGCAGAATGACGCCGAAGCCCTTCGTCTTTTTTCCACGGCGCTTCTCGAGGCGCTTCCGGGAGACGCGTCGTCCTACATAAGCGCCTTCGACTCGTGGGACTCGGCCTTTCGCTATGTCTCCGGCTTCGCCCGCACGGAGCGCCTTATCCTGGCCATCGACGAGTACCCCTATCTCGCGTCGGCCAACCCCTCTTTGCCGTCGATCCTACAGAAGGCCATAGACCACTACTTCGTCGGGACCAATCTGTTCCTCATACTGTGTGGCTCTTCCATGAGCTTTATGGAAAACGAGGTCTTGAACTACAAGAGCCCTCTCTACGGAAGGCGTACCGCCCAGTTCAAAATCCAGCCCCTGGACAGCTTCGACAGCATGGAGTTCTTTCCGGGATGGAGCGGCCCGGAGAAACTCATGGCCTACGGAGTCGCGGGAGGCATTCCTCAATACCTCCTGGCCATGTCTCGCAGAGGCGGCTTCAGAGAGGCGGTGACGGAGGAGTTTCTGACCAGCTCGGGGGTCTTGTTTGAAGAGCCAGCTAATCTCATGAAGCAAGAGATGCGCGAGCCCGCCGTGTACAACTCCGTCATCAGGGCCATAGCCGGCGGCATGAGGCAACAGTCCGAGATATCCGAAAGAGTCGGAGTGCCATCGAAGAGCGCCGCCAACTACATCCGGGCGCTGCTTGATCTGGAGATAATCGAAAAAGAACGCCCTTTTGGCGAAAAGTCCCCTCGGAAGGTCCTCTACCGGGTAAAGGATCATCTTTTCAGGTTCTGGCACCGATTCATTCCGAAGGCTCTGCCGATGATCGAGATGGGGATGGCTTACGAGGCGTACGACATGATGATCAAGCCTCACTACAACGAGTATTTCGGACCTGTATTCGAGGAGATATGCCGCCAGTACCTGGTCAGGCTGAACAGGAGAAAACGCCTCGCGGGTATTTACACCGGCTTTTCCAGGTGGTGGGGCGCAAACCCGGCGACGAGGCAGCAGGAGGAGATAGACATAGTAGCCTCCGGCGAGAAGATCGCGCTGTTCGGCGAATGCAAGTGGAGAGGTGAAAAGACGGCCTCCGACGAACTGGACAAGTTGGTTCGGAGATCCGCTAATCTGCTTCAGGATTCCGAAAGGGAGTTTTTTTTGTTCAGCAGATCAGGCTTTACAAAAGGGTTGGCGGAACGGGCCGAGAGAGCGGGGAATATAACTCTCGCGGGGCTTGAGGAGCTTTTGGACGAGCGGTAATGCCTGCGCGCCTCGATGCTCGGCCCGAGTTCCCGACCTTCCCCAGGTGCTTTTTCCCCCTACTTTCCGACGTGGAAATGCCTGTTGGAGTCCTCGGGGGCCTGGGCCCTGTCTTCCATCGAGTACTCCCTGGCCACCGCCGCCACGGTTATCCGGTAGCTCTCGAACAGCCTCTCCCTGCCGGCCAGCTGGGCCATCCGGTGCTCGGCCCTGTTTCTCCACTTCTCGAGCTCCTCCTCGCTATCCCAGAAGTTGATCGAGAGCAGCTTCCTCGGGTCCGACAGGCTCTGGAACCGCTCCCCGCCCAAAAACCCGCCGTGGTCAACGAGCAGGGGCCTCAGGCTCGCCGACAGCTCCAGGTACTCCTCCTTGCTCGCATCGTCGAACGGCGTCACTTCAAATATCACTACCATCTTGCTCATGTTCTCGCCTCCAAGCCGCCGATCCGCATCAGAGCACTCGCTCCGCATCGGATACGTACATCACTATCCCCAACCCCCTGACGAACGGGTCCTCCATGAGGCCCTCCAGGCGCCGCCTTATGTCGTCCACCGTCTCAGGCTCGCAGAGGAGCTGCACCGCCCAGTTCTTCCCGGGGAAGACGGCGTCGTCCCAGCGCGTGTTGTCGCCAACGTTGTCCCTCCAGAGTACGTCGCGCCAGGCGCTGTAGTACTCCACTCCCGCGTCGTCGAGCAGCTCCGTCACCTCGTCGGCCAGCATCTCGCCGAAGTGAAGCCACACCATGTTCATCATGCCTTCACCGCCTCCGCAAAACGCCCTCTTCTCCTGATCTTCTCCTCGAACAGGCTGTAGACCACCGGCACAAGAACCATAGTGACGAGGGTCGAGATCATCAGCCCTCCCATGACGGAAACCGCCAGCGGCCGCCATATCTCCGAGCCCTGCGCGTTGCTGACCGCCATCGGCAGCATGCCGAAGAATGTCGTCAGGGTGGTCATCAGCACCGGGCGCAGCCGTCTCCCTCCGGACTCTATCAGCGCCCTGCGCAGCGGCGTCCCCCTGGCGCGGAGCAGGTTGATGTAGTCCACAAGCACGATGGCGTTGTTGACCACGATCCCGACAAGCATGACTATGCCGAGCATCGCCTGCAACGAGAGGTAGAGCCCGGTCGCCAGGTAGGCGAACGCCACGCCGGTCAGGGCGAACGGTATGCTGAACATTATCACGAACGGGTCGAGGTAGGCCTCGTACTGCCCCGCCATGACCATGTAGACCAGCGTGATGCCCAGCAGGATCAGCAGCGCCATCTGCTGGAAGGCCTCGGCCTGCTCGCGGATCTGCCCGCCGAACTCGATGGTCACCCCGGAGGGCTTGTCCATCCTCTCTATCAGGGCGCGCGCGTCCGCCGTGACCTCGCCCAGCGAACGCCCGTGGACGTTGCTCTCCACCGTGACGTAGCGCTGTTTGTTCTTCCTCTGGATCTCCGGCGGCCCCATCGTGTCCTCGTAGGTCGCGAGGTTCGACAGGCGCGCCGTCCTCCCGGTGACGGACGGGATCATCAGGCGGTCGAAGACCTCGCGGGAGTTGCGCTGCTCCTCCCTCAGGCGCAGCCTGATCGGGTAGTCGTCCTCCCCCTCCCAGTAGCTCTCGCCCGTCTCGTAGCCGTAGAAGTACGTCCGCAGGGACTTGCCCACCGCCGCGGTGCTCACGCCGAGCATCGAGGCCTTCTCCCGGTCGACGTTCACTCTTATCTCCGGCCTGCTCTGCTTCTGGCTGGCGCTGATGTCGACCACGCCCGGGATGCCGCCGATCAGTCGCTTCACGTCGGCGGCGACCAACGTGACCTCCTCCAGTTTCTCCCCGTATATCTCTATTGTCAACGGCTTCGTGCCGAGGAACATGGCCTTTATCGGGGAGCTCACCAGCACGTTCATCTTCTCGATGGCCGGCTGCTCGTTCAGCCACGCCCGCAGCTCCTCGCCTATCTCGAAGGCGCTCCTCTTCCTCTGCCTCTTGTCGACCAGCTTGAGCCCCACGTTTCCTACATTCGGCCCGGACTCCTGTCCCGCGGCGAGGGTAAGCCCCTTCTCGTCGCGTCCGTCGTAGCCGTAGATGTTGACGGCCTCGGGCACCGACTTTCGAGCATGCTCGATGGTCTTGAGCACCAGCGCGTCCGTCTCCTCTATTCTTGTCCCCTCCGGCAGGGTGACGGTTATCATGATCTCCCCCGTGTCCGGCTCCGGGGTAAGCTCCGTCCCGATCATGCTGAACGACAGGAAGGTCAGGGCCAGCAGGACCACCGAGACCGCGAACACCTTCCGCCGGTTGTCCAGGCTCCACTCCAGCAGATCCTCGTACCCGGCCTCCAGCCTCGAGATGATCCTGTCCGTGTACTTGTGCAGGCGCAGCCTGTCCTCCTCCCTTTTGAAGAATACGCTCCCCATCATCGGTATGAAGGACAGGCTGACGAACAGCGACGCCGCCACCGCGGTCACCATGACGATGGTCAGAGACGAGAAGAAGACCCCCACCAGCCCGCTTATGAACGCCAGCGGCAGCAGCACCACCACAGTGGTCAGGGTAGAGGCTATCAGGGAGGAGCGCACCTCCCCGGTGCCGATGATGCTCGCCGCGCTCCTACGCGCCCCCTTCTCCAGGTGGTAGACGATCTGGTCGGTGGCCACGATGCAGTTGTCCACGACCATGCCGCTCGCCATCGCGAGAGCCGAGAGGGTGAAGATGTTGATCGTGTAGTCCAGCTTCCCCATCACGATGAAAGTGATCAGAAGCGAGAACGGGATGGCCCCGCAGATTATCAGCGAAGCCGACAGGCGCTTCTGGAAGATCCACGTCACGACGAACACCAGCACTATCCCGACTATCAGCGACGAGGAGAGGTTGTTGATCGAGTTCATGATGAACTCCGACGTGTTCATCCCCACGTGGTAGTCCACGTCCGCGGGGAACTCCTTCTCCTTCAGCTCCTCAAGCCTGTCGAGCACTGCGCGCGTCACCTCGACCGTGTTCGCGTCGCCGGTCTTCAGCACCACCATGATGACCGCGGGCTCCCCCTGGTGGAAACCCTTGATCTCCTGATCCTTGTAGGTGTCGGCGACCTCGGCGACGTCGTCAAGGTAGACCGGCCTGCCGCCCGAGACCCCGACCACCGTCCTGCCGATCTCGCTCACGGAGGCGAAGCGCCCCGGCACGCGGATGTAGTACTCCGTCTCCCCCTGCTTCAGGGAGCCGGCCGGGATGTTGATGTTCTCGCTCTCTATCGCGCCGATTATCCCCGGGATCGACACGGCGAACGCCTCCAGCTTCTCGGCGTCGATGCGCACCTGTATCTCCCTCTGCTCGCCTCCGAAGACCAGCACCTGGCCCACGCCAGGAATTCGGGCCAGGTTCTCCATCACTACCCTGTCGGCGAAGCGGTACAGCCCCTCGTAGGACCTCTCCGCGGTCAGCGACAGGGTGAGAAAGGGAATCGTCCCGGAGGTGATCCTCAGGAGGACCGGCTCCTCCGCGTCGGCGGGCAGGTCGCGCTTGACGAAGCTGATCGAGTCGCGGATGTCGCCCATCTTGACGTCGAGGTCCTCTCCCCACTTGAACTGCACCGTCACCACGGAGACGTTGTCCATCGAGCGCGAGAAGATCTTGTCCACCCCCTCGATCATGGACATGTCGTCCTCGATGGTCTTCGTGACCCTCTGCTCCACGTCGCTGGCCGACGCCCCCGGCCAGGTCGTCAGGATGTTCACCACCGGCGGCTCTATCTTCGGCAACAGGTCCAGCTTCAGCGTGGTGAATACTATCCCGCCCAGCAGTATTACGACCAGGAAGACCATGAGCATCATGGTTCTGCGCTTGACTGAGAACTCCGGCAGGTTCATCTGTCCGCCACCTTCACCCTCGCCCCGTCCCTCAGCTTGTCGGAGCGGTCTGCGACGACCCTCTCGCTCGGCTCAAGGCCGCCCGCGACCTCGACGAACCCCTCCTGCTCAAGCCCCGTGGCGATCTTGCGAAGAAGCGCCGTGTCCGAGGAGACCACGTAGCAGACGCTCTCCCCCGCCCCGGCCATCCTGCCCACCGCCTCCATCGGCAGGGCGAGCGACTCCCTCTCGCCCAGGAGCAGGGTCACGCGGGCGAACATCCCCGGCATGATCCGTCCCTGCGACGGCAGGGAGACCTCCACCTTCCCCGTCCTGGTGGCCGGGTCCAGCGACGGCGCTATGCGCGACACCACGCCCTCGAAGGCCTCCTCGGGGAAGGCGTCCAACCTCACCTCGACCCTCTGACCAACCTTCACCCTTGGGTAGCGCCTCTCCGGCACCCCTCCCAACACGGTCACGTTGTCCTGCCTGGAGATCACGAAGGCCGGCATTTGGGAGGCCGTATCGCCCGGGTCCACGCTGCGCGCCATCACCACCCCGTCCACCGGCGCCTCCAGCGTGTGGTAGCCGAGCGTAATCTTCAGCTGATTCAGCGCCGCGCGAGCCTCCTCCACCTGGCGGGCCGCCACCTTGGACTCCCCCTCCATCCGCTCGAACTGCTGGCGGCTTACCACGTTCTCCTGGTAGAGCGACTCAATTCGCTTGAAATCCGACCGCGCCGTCGCGGCGTAGGTCCCCGCCTTCCCCAGCGCCGCCTCCGCCTGGGCCATCTGCTGGCGCAGCAGGCTGTCGTCCAGGGTCGCGAGAGTCTGCCCCTTCTTCACCCTGTCCCCCTCGTTCACCAGCACGGTCAGCACCGTGCGGCCCGGGACCTTCGCGACGACCGCCGCCGTCTCCTCCGGCTCGACGTTCGCCGCGAAGGAGACCGTCTCCGCGAACCTGCGGACCACCGGTGAGACTGTCCTCACCACAAGCTCCTCCGTCGCGGGCCCGTTCGCCAGGGTGGGCTCGCTCTCCTTCATCCTGTAAAAAATGAGGCCGCCGAAAAGTGCTAAAAACAACAGCACAACCGCGTATTTCTTCATCTCCCCGCTACCTCCGCTCCCCGGTCCTCGCCGATGACCCCCATCGCGAACTCCATCTCCGCCCGCGCCTTCAGCAGGTCGTAGCTGCTGTCCACAAGCTGGTTTCGCGCATTCGACAGGGCCACCCGCGCGTCCAGCACGTCGATGTTCGTCCCCACCTGCGCGGTGTAGCGCCTCAGAGACATACGGTAGTCCTCCTCCGCGCTCTCCACCATCGCCCGCCCCGTCGCCACCCGCTGGCGGGAGGACTCGCAGTTCAGCCTGGCCACGGAGATCTCCAGCTCTATCTGCCTCTTGAGGTCCTCCATCTGAAGCAGAAACTCCTCCGCCGCGGCCCTCGCCTCCCGCGCCCGGGCGGTCGATACCCCCCCGTCGAACAGGCTCCAGGAGAGCATCAGCGTCGCCTTCCAGTCGTTCTGCTTGTCTGGGAAGAAGGTGTCCCCCGCGGAGTAGGACTCGCCCATCAAAATCAACTGCGGCCCGTCCTGGGCCTTCGCCGCCCTCGAGGCCATCGTGGCCGACCGAGCGGCCAGCTCGAGCGCCTCCATCTCCGGCCGCCTGGCCATGCCGACCTCTACCGCGTCCTCCGGCAGGGCGGGCACCTCCGGCAACTCCTCGCTCGGCGGAAGGTCGCAGACCCCCTCGAGCGATACCCCGACCGCCCTCTCGAGCGCCTTCCACCCGACTGCGACCGCGTTCTTCGCCTGGATAACGTTCAGATCCGCCTCGGAGACAGACACCCTCACCCGAAGGACCTCGTTCTTCGCGACGACCCCGTTGCGGAAGAGCGCCTCCACGTGCTGAAGATGCTCCCGTGTCAGGTCGAGCACGTCCACGGCCACGGACAGCTTCCCCTCGGCCCGCCTCAGGTCGTACCATGCGGAGGTAGTCCCCCATTCCACGGCCTGCCCTGTCCGCCTCTCCCTTGCCTCCACGCCGTACAGGGCCAGCCGCCTCGACTCCGTGTTGAACTCCACCGCCCCGCTGCTGTAAAGCAGCCAGTTAAGCGTAAGCGCCGCCTTCCACGTGCTCTCGAACCCCGCCTTCGCGTACCCGGCTGGCACCACCGGATAGCGCGGCTCGTTCTGCACCTCCTGGTAGAGCAGGGAGACACCGAGCCTAGGCAGGGAGTCCCCCCTGGCCTGGTCGAGCCTCGCCCTCGCCTGGGCGATCCTCTCCGCCGACGCCGCCGTCACGGGATTGTTCACCCTGGACATGGCCAGGGCCTCTTCCAACGTCAACACCGGCCTCTCCGCCGCGCCGACAGCCCCCGCAGCGCCGAAAAGAAAGAACAGAAGAAGGAACGCCGCCCCCGCCGCCCTCGAACTACGCATCGCCACTCGCACCTCCGAATACCCTCTCCGCCAGGAACCGCCAGCTCTTCTTGGCCTCGTCCCTGCTCACCATCAGCTCGAGGTTCATGATCAGGCCGTTGAGGACGCTGACGAACATGCTGACCAGATCCCTGTGCGACAGAGAATCCACCCGAAGCGGCTCGGCGGGGAAGAGCGCGTCCAGCATCGAGACCGCGTCGTCCGTGATGGACCCGCGAAGCGACGCCGCGAACTCCACCATCTCCTCCCTGCCGCGCATTGCGTCGAGCAAGAGCTGGACGAACAACAGCCGGCTGACCGTGTCATCGGCCAGCATGTCGATCAGGCGCTCTCCCCTGCTTATCAGATAGTCGACGAACTCCTCCCGGGGCAGCGACAGCTCCTCCGGCATCATCACGTCGATCATGCTCTGCGTCTGCTCCATGATCACGGCCTTGTACATCTCCCACTTTCCGGGGAAGTACCAGTAGATGGCCCCCTTGCTCAAGCCAGTCCTCTCCACTATGTGCCCCATGCTGGCACCGTAGTAGCCCTTCATGGCGAACCCCTCGCGCGCGGCCTCCATGATCTCCCCGCGCACATCGCGCGCCTCCGGCGCCTCTCGCGCATCGACGGAACCCCGCGTGTCAACGCTCATAATTCCACCTCCCGACCGTTCGGTATGGAGATAGTATCACAGACCAACCGGTCGGTCAAGAGAGATCGTCGCCCGTCGCGAGTTCGCCTGTCGTCCCGAGCGAATGCGAGGGATCCTGGCTCCGAGCTGGCTCCACGCCAGGGTCCCTCCGTCGCTTCGCGACGTTCGGGACGACAGGTGTCTGTCACCCCGAGCCCCCCTGTCATCCCGACGACCGAAGGGAGGAGGGATCCCGCGCCGGGCCGCCTCAAAACAAGATTCCTCGGCAAGACCCGCCTCGGGATGACAGAAACCGCTCCGCGACGTTCGGGACGACGGTGCCCTGCTTGGCCGGCATGAACGGGAGCAGAACGAATAACGGGGCGGCACTAGGCCGCCCCGTTGAACTCCGGAGTCGCTGCTATCTTCTGATTAGCAGGCAAGCCAGCGGAATCACGAGAACGAGCGCCGCGGGGGTCGCGCCGAAGGTCGCGCAGCCTCCGATGAAGTCCAGCCAGCCATCCCTGACCTCCATCTCGCACTCCGCAACGAAGCCGCCGTCCTCCGTAGTAGCGCTGATTATCGCTATGCCTCTCCTGACTCCGACGACGATCCCCGTCCGCGAGACCGAGGCTATGTTGTAGTTGGACGTGGACCAGTAGACCTTCTTGTTTGTCGCGTTAGCCGGGGTGATGTAGGGGAAGAGATGACGCGTCTCGTCGACGAGTACGTAGGACGATGCGTGATTCAGCACTATCCCCTCCACCCTGATCTCCCTCTCCACCACCTCCACGTCGCACTCGGCGCGGTGGCCGCCGTCCCTCGTTACGACCCTCGCGTAGGACCGCCCCGGCCTCAGCGCGGTGACCGTTCCATTCCGATCCACCGCGATCGTGCTGGGATCGGACGACTCCCAATCCACCTCCCTGTTCACTGCCGTCTCGGGGAACACCTCGGCGGTCAGGCTTCGCGACTCCCCTCGCCCCAGCGACAGCGACTCGGGAGTCAGACGAACGGCGGCCACCCGGCGGGGGTTTGAGTTCGCGATCACCGTCAACCGGCAGATGGCCGTGAAGACCGAGTTCGAGCCGTAGGGGGTGAAGTGCGCGTAGACGGTCGCGGTTCCGGGCCGCCACGCTCGCACGGTCGCGTCGCGCCCCTGCGATCCGGGTGCGATGTCCGCTACGGAGTGGTCGCTCGTCTCCCACCAAATATCGCCGGAGCGCCTGGTCTCGGCGTGGAGCACGAGCCTGCTCCCGACCTCGATCCTCGCGCTGTCCCGGTCAAGCCAGATCTCTCCGTTCGCCGACGCGGCCAGAGGGGCGGCTAACAGGGTCAACAACGCAACGGTGACGAATACCCTGATTCTGCTCATGATGGCGCCTCCGAATTTCAAGATGCGCTTCTGTCAAAGCGCCTTGCATCATGCGCGTATTATAACCCCTCGAGCCGGTATCCATGCTGTATAATGCTATACAAACAAGAGGGGGAGCGTGAAACCATGAGGAGCAGGGAGGAGAAGGCCGAGTCACGCAGGGCGATCCTGGAGGAACTGGACAGGATGGGCGTTCGATATGAACTGGTGGAGCACGACGCTGCCTACACCGTGGAGGACATGGACCGGATCGGATTCGCCGAGGACGTGACCATCTGCAAGAATCTTTTCGTCCGGGACCAGAAGAAGAAGCCCTCCCACTGGCTGGTGGTGCTGCACAAGGACAAGCGCGCGGACCTGGCCGACCTGGCCGACCAGCTGGGCACGAAGCACCTGAGCTTCGCCTCCGCGGACAGGCTCGAGAGGTACCTCGGCCTGGTGCAGGGAGAGGTGACCCCGCTCGGAGTCCTCAACGACGCGGACCGGGCGGTCACCGTGGCCTTCGACCGCGACCTGAAGGAGCTCGACAGAATCGGCGTTCACCCTAACGACAACACGGCGACCCTGTACATATCCTTCGCCGACGTGCTGCGCTTCGTCTCGGAGCGCGGCAACGCCGTAAAGTACGTCACCGCGCCGACGCACTAGACAGCCCTCCGCTCGGGCTCAGTCCAGCCTCGTCCCGGGGACGGGCCTGCTCATATCGTAGCCGAGCTCGTAGTATGTGTTGTTGTTGAACTCGAACATCTTGATCAGGTCCATCCCGACCTTCCTGACGTGGGCCTCATAGGAGCGCGGGTTGATCTTGTTGATGAACGTTATCATGACGGGCCAGCGCCCGGCCATCTGCCTGCGCGAGAACTCGAAGATGTGCTCCAGCACTCCCCTCCCCCGGTACTCCCCGTCTATGCAGACCGGGCCGTACTGGTAGGAGTTGACGGTCGAGAGCACGCGCCCAAGGTACTCGATGCTCGGCAGGTCGGCGATCATGTGCTGGAACAGCGGCCACTCCCGCCAGTACTCCCAGGACGCCGCCATGGCGTAGGAGACCACCCGGTCGTCGTCGCAAGCCACCGCAAGCCCGTTCTCCCGCTCGATCAGGGACGTGAACTGCTCGCGAGTGAACAGGGTGGTGACGAAGCCATCGGGCTTGTCCTCCTCGCGGATGGACGATATGTGATAGCGCCTCTGGAGGTCGCTCACCCCCGCGATGTCGTCCGCCGTGGCGTTTCTGTAGATTATCATCGTTGCTCCTCCCTGGCGATCATGATATGCTTTTCCGAGACAGCGGGGAATTCCCCCCGGTGATAATACACCGAAAGAGGCCGCCAATGGACACCGAAGCGCTGAAAAAAAGCATCGTGACGAACGTTTATTACATCGACCGGGACAAGAAGGTCCCGCTGCACAAGCACGACAAGCACGACGAGATATTCTACTGCGTCGCGGGCGCGGGCTTCGGCGTGCTGGCGGACGGCGAGGTTCCCCTCGAAGTCGGCGGCGTGTTCAACGTCCCCGCCGGAACCACGCACGCTCTGCGGTCGGACTCCGACCTGTACGTGGCCTCGTTCCTGATTCCGGTTGTCGAGCTAGAGAAGTAAGGGCAGCTTGCTCAAGGAACCTCTGCCTACAGCGTCTGCGTCGCCTCCTCCACGGTCACGACCAGCGCGGCGCGCGCCCAGGGAAAGTCGGCCTTGAGCGTGTCGTACTCCGGCCCCTCTTTCACGAATGCAGCCCTCCCCTTCACCAGGAAGCCGGTGCCCTTGTACATCTTTCCCTGAACCTCGCGGTTGCAGATGCTCAGCAGGATCCTGTCGTCCCTCTCGATGTTCTTCTCCGTCTCGGCCATGCCGCCGACGGGGATGAGCAGCTTTCCGACATCGGTCGTCCGCGCGTAGCTGTTCCACGAGTTGACCAGGTGGGGGCCGTCCTCCCCTCGTGTGACTATCGCAAGCGCGGCGTCCGGCGGGGTCGTCATCACCTCGAGCAGTTTTTCGTCGATCATTTTCAACACTCCTTTTATCATGATTGAGCGCCGCGCCCTAGGGAACGGCCCGCAGCATGCCGCCGTCCGCTATTATCGTCTGGCCGGTAATGTACGTGTTGGCACCGGAGCCCAGGAATACAGCCAGCCTGCCGTACTCCGCGGGGTCGCCGTAGCGACCTAGGGGTATCCTCGAGAAGGACTCGGCGCTGACCTCCTCGAAGCTCAGTCCCTTCCTCTTCGCGAGGGCCAGGTCGAGCTGCCTGATCCTCTCCGTGTCGAAACGCCCGGGGCCGATGGCGTTCACCAGGATGCCGCTGGGGGCCAGTTCGGACGCCAATGTCTTCGTAAGGCCGATCACGCCGAGGCGGAACGTGTTCGACAAAATCAGGTTCTCCAGCACCTCTCTGACTGAGGAGGACGTGGAGTTCACAATCCTGCCCCACCCCTTCTTCTTCATGAGCGGCAGCACTTCCCTGATGGCCCTCACGTAACTCAATAGGGTGAGCTCGAAGGCCGCCGTCCAGCTTTCGTCGTCGAAGTCATCGAAAGTCCCGGCTGGAGGGCCTCCGGCGTTGTTCACCAGGACGTCCACGGAGCCGGACTCCTCCGAGGCGAATGCGACGAGCCTCGCTATGTCCTCCGGCTTCGTTATGTCGCAGGGAAGATGCCTGGGCCGGCGGCCGGCGACCCTCTCCAGCTCGGCCGAGGCCGCGGCCAACCTGTCGGCGACCCTCCCCGTTATAACCACCGAGGCACCCTCCTTGAGAAACTCCCCCGCGACGGCCTTTCCCAGGCCCGAGCTTGACGCAAGCACCACGACGGTCTTGTCCGCAAGTCCAAAATCCATGAATATCCCTCCCTTGTGTCGCTGTCGGAATAATATAGCACAAGACGGACAGCAATTAGCATCTCGGCGAAAATTCGGCCTCTGCGCTACGGAGCCGCCCGCATGCCGCGATTGAGTATGACCGAGTCGTCCTTTGCCGTCGATGAAAGGACTTTGAAGAGCTGACAAGGGATGTTGAAAGGCTTCGGACGGAGCTCTCGATGCTCGAGCACGAGCGGGACGAGCTGCTTCTGGTCGAGTGCAGGAACACCAAGACCGCGCATATGTTCCCCATCGGTGTGCTGGAGTACAAGGCCTGCGAGAACGAGAAATTCCCGGACGCCATGTTCGCGGAGTACCAGGATACACGGCTATTGATCCTCGACGAGACGAGGCCACAGAGCCATGAACTCGTCAGGCGTTAAAACTTGAACGTCCTCGAAGCCGTGCTCTTTCAACAGCGGCACCGGGTAGTGTCTTTTGTTCCCCGTGACCAGGGGAACTCCGCCTGAGCCCAGAGCG
>CAYWKH010000019.1:0-26901 GCA_964458805.1 uncultured Synergistaceae bacterium | reverse complement strand
CCCAGTACCTGCTGCTCACATCCGACGCGTACAGCGGTCCGGAGGGGTACCTGTACTCGGCCGCGCCGGCGCTTCGCGGTGCGGAGGACAACGCCGCGCTATGGATGGGGCTCTCCACGGGGGATATTGACTTCGCCGCGACGGACCACTGCCCCTTCACCAGGACGCAGAAGGAGTGGAGGGGGGCGTTCGATCGCCTTCCCGGCGGACTGCCTGGGGTGGAGTTGCTGCTACCGCTACTGTACTCCGAGGGTGTATGTAGCGGCAGATTGTCGCTTTGCGATCTCGCGCGAATTACTTCGGATCGTGCGGCCAGGCGTTATG
The DNA here is from genome assembly GCA_964458805.1 of uncultured Synergistaceae bacterium. Classification (GTDB taxonomy): domain Bacteria; phylum Synergistota; class Synergistia; order Synergistales; family Aminobacteriaceae; genus JAAYLU01. Next base: position 26,577 of record CAYWKH010000019.1, on the reverse strand, counting down.
ACTTGTTTCCTCGCAAGGGGTGTCTGCTGCCTGGCTCCGATGCCGACATCGTAGTTTTCGACCCGGAGGAAGTATGGTGTGTACATGCAGGAGGACTTAGGATGAATGTGGATTTTTCTCCGTATGAAAACCTTGAACTGACAGGGAAGACGTGGCAAACTATTTCACGCGGGGAAGTAATTTACTCCGAGGGGCGCATCTTGGGGAAAAAGGGACGAGGAGTATTTCTTCATCGTTGATAGATGCCGCGAGACGACGGGTAAGGTCATATTGTTGAGGAGGAGAGTAAGTTAATGCACGTACCGAGCGATATCGAGATTGCGCAGGGAGCGGAGCTACGTCCGGTGACGGGGATCGCGGAGAAGTTGGGGATCGGTGAGGACGAGCTCGAGCTCTACGGCAGGTACAAGGCGAAGGTCAAGCCGTCGGCCTGGGAGAGGGTGAAGGGCGGTTCCGACGGCAAGCTGATCCTGGTCACGGCGATAACCCCGACTCCCGCCGGGGAGGGGAAGACCACCACCACGGTCGGGCTGGCCCAGGCGCTTGCGAAGAGGGGCAAGAGGACCAGCATGGCAATCCGCGAGCCGTCGCTGGGCCCCAGTTTCGGCGTCAAGGGAGGAGCGGCTGGCGGCGGCTACAGCCAGGTGATCCCGATGGAGGACATCAACCTGCACTTCACCGGCGACCTGCACGCGATAACGACGGCTCACAACCTGATCTCCGCCATGGTCGACAACCACATTCAGCAGGGCAACGAGCTGAACCTCGACCCCAGGAGGATAGTCTGGCGCCGAGTTATGGACCTGAACGACCGCGCCCTCCGCAGCGTGGTCATCGGGCTCGGCGGCAAGGCCAACGGAGTGCCGCGCGAGAGCGGTTTCGATATCACGGTGGCCTCCGAGGTGATGGCCATTCTCTGCCTGTCGACGGACCTGATGGACCTCAAGGCCCGCATCGCACGCGCCGTGGTCGGCTACACCTACGAGGGCAAGGCCGTTACTGCCGGGGAGATCGGGGCGGCGGGGGCCGCCGCGGTGATCCTTAAGGATGCGATCAAGCCGAACCTGGTCCAGACGCTCGAAGGAGTCCCGGCGTTCATCCACGGGGGCCCGTTCGCGAACATCGCCCACGGCTGCAACTCGATACAGGCCACCCGTTTGGGACTCAAGCTGTCGGACTACTTCGTGACCGAGGCCGGCTTCGGCGCGGACCTCGGTGCGGAGAAGTTCATAGACATCAAGTGCCGCATGGCGGGACTGAAGCCGTCGGCCGTGGTCATAGTAGCGACCGTGCGCGCCCTCAAGATGCACGGCGGCAGGAAGAAGAACGAGCTCGGCCAGGAGGATCTCGCAGCGCTCGAGAAGGGCATGACCAACCTTGAGAAGCACATCGAGAACGTGGCCATGTTCGGGCTTCCAGCAGTGGTTGCGATCAACCGCTTCCCGGCGGACACCGAGGCGGAGCTCGCCCTGGTCGAGAAAAAATGCAACGCGCTGGGGGCTCCCGTGGCCCTGTCCGAGGTCTGGGAGAAGGGCGGCGAGGGCGGACTCGACCTGGCTGACAGGGTGATCGAGGCGTGCGAGAAGACGTCGAAATTCGCGTTTCTCTACGAAAAAGACCTCGCACCCAAGGAGAAGATGGACCTGATAGCCCGGCGCGTGTACGGCGCCGACGGAGTGGTCTTCACGGACCAGGCCGAGAAGGACCTGGCCCTGGTGCACGAGCTCGGCAAGGACGACCTGTTGATCTGCATGGCCAAGACCCAGTACTCCCTCTCCGACGACCCGGCGCTGCTTGGACGCCCCTCCGGCTTCAAGATAACCGTTCGCGAGGTAAGGCTGTCGGCGGGGGCCGGGTTCCTGGTGGCCGTGACAGGCTCCATAATGACGATGCCGGGACTGCCGAAGAAGCCGGCCGCCCTGTCAATCGACATAGACGCCGACGGGCGGATCACGGGGCTGTTCTAGGGAGGTGCGGGATGACAGCCAGGATTCTTGATGGGAAGAGGCTCGCCGCCGAAATAAAGGCGGATGTCAAGGAGAGGACCGCGCTGCTCAGGCAGCGTGGCGTTACCCCCGGACTCGCGGTGGTCCTAGTAGGAGAGGACCCGGCCTCGAAGGTCTACGTGGGGCAGAAGGAGAAGGGGTGCCTCGAGGCGGGCTTCGCGTCCTTTCTCCACCGCCTCCCCGAGTTGACCTCGCAGGGCGAGCTGCTGGCCCTCATTGAGCGCCTGAACTCCGACCGGACTGTTCACGGGATCCTAGTACAGCTCCCCCTTCCGGGGCAGATAGACCCGGACACGGTGCTGGCCGCCATACGTCCTGACAAGGATGTCGACGGCTTCCACCCGGTGAACATGGGCCGCCTCGTGGCGGGCCTTCCAGCCAGCGAGCCCTGCACGCCGAAGGGGATAATGAGGCTGCTCAAGAGCACCGGCCTGCCCCTCTCCGGCAAGGAGGCGGTGGTCATAGGCAGGAGCAACATTGTGGGCAAGCCCGTTGCGCTCATGCTCCTCGCGGAGAGCGCCACCGTCACTATCTGCCACAGCAGGACGGAGGACCTGGCCGCCCACGCAAGGCGTGCGGACATCCTGGTGGCCGCGGTCGGGAAGCCGCGCTTCGTGACCGGCGACATGGTCAAGGAGGGCGCGATAGTGGTCGACGTGGGGATAAACCGCCTGGAGGAGGGGCTTGTGGGCGACGTCGACTACGAGCCGGCGGCGGAGAGGGCGTCGTGGATAACGCCGGTTCCAGGCGGCGTCGGCCCGATGACCATAGCGATGCTGCTCGAGAACACCCTTGAGCAGGCGGAGGAGTCGCTCCCCGCGAGACGCTGAGGATTTAGGACTGCCTAGGCCCGGGCCTGCAGCGCCGGACCCCGGGCCTAGGTAAAAAGGGGGTGTCGAGCGGTGAGAAGATTTAGATCTGTCGCAGTCTCCCTTCTCCTGGTGGCCCTGGTGGCTCCGGGATGGTGCGCCCCTGGAGCGCCGGCTCGCGAGTGGAGGATGGCCTGCGAGACCGTCGAGGGGGGAGTGGCGGACCTTTACGCCAAGGAGCTGGCCCGCCTGCTGGCCGAGAAGTCGGGCGACGCAATCCGGCTGGACGTGTTCTACTTCGGCACCCTCGGGACTCCGAGCGAGATGTTCGAGCTGGTCAGGAACGGAGCGATGGAGTTCTGCCTCACAGGTCCCTGTCAATCGAGCGACTTGGTGCGGGAGAACCAGGTTATGGCGTTGCACTTCCTCTTCTCCGACGACCCGGAGGTAAACGCCGAGTTCCTCGCTAACAGCAGTGCTCTCAACGTCATGCTGAACAAGAAGTACATGGAGAAGGGGGTGCGCGTGCTCTCGTACTTCGCCGAGGGGGAGATGTTCTGGACGGCTAACAGGCCGATCCGCTCTCCAGAGGATTTCAAGGGGTTGAGGATCAGGGTCATGCCGTCCCAGCTGCTTGAGGAGTCATACAGGGCGTACGGGGCCGACCCTGTGCCCATGCCCTTCACCGAGCTTTACACCGCGCTTCAGCTAGGCGAGGTGGACGGGCAGGAGAACGCCCCCGCCACGGTCCAGGAGATGGGCTACATGGAGGTCCAAAACTACCTGATAGGGTCGCGCCACAACGTCTACATCATGCAGCACGTGGTCAACGAGGCTTTCTTCCAGTCTCTCGACGAAGAACTGCGGGCGATGCTCACGGAGTCGGTGGCGGAGGCGTCTTTATACATACGCCGCGTTCAAACGGAGCTCAACGCCGCCAGGCTGAAGATCCTGGTCGACGAACTAGGGCCGGGCCAGGAGTACTACGAGCTGACCCGGCAGGAGAGGACCGCCTTCAGGGAGATCGCCGGCAGGGTCTACCCGAAATACGTGGAGCTGGCCGGTGATCGAGAGTTCGCAGAGGTTCTGCTTGACACCTTTCGCAGGGAGATTGCCGAGCTTGAGAGCAGCCGCGAAGGGCAGCGGGCCGGGGACTGACCCTGGCGGCCATGGAGGAGTCGGCATCCTGCCGCATCCATGCGGTCGTGACAGATCGCCGGGGGCTTGGAGGTTTTGACAGTGTTATGCCATTGCATAAAAACTTAAGCGGCCAGTGCACCGCCCTGCGCGCGCAGGCCGATGATAAGGAGGAGAAGAAGTGGCACTGCTCAAGGATATGACGCTGGTCCAGTTTAACGACGAACTCGCCGCAGATTCCGCCGCCCCCGGGGGGGGGAGCGTCGGGGCGCTGGGGGCGTCGCTTGTATCGATGGTCTGCCGCCTGACGATTGGCAAGAAGGGGTACGAAGAGTTTCAGGACGAGGTAGGAGAGGTTCTCGCCGAGTCCGAGGAGCTCAGGCGCACCCTGGTCGATGCTATCGATATCGATGCAGGCGCATTCGACAAAGTGATGGAGGCCTTCGCCGCCCCCAAAGAGACGGAGGAGGAGAAGGAGGCGAGGCGCGAGCTGATCCAGACCGCTTTCAAGGGCGCGTGCGAGTCGCCGTCGAATATCGCGGTCGGCTGCCTCCAGGTGCTGCGCCTGTGCGCGCGAATAGCGGAGAAGAGCAACGTCAACGCGGCAAGCGACCTCGGAGTGGCATCCTCTGCGGCGCTGGCGGGGCTCGAGAGCGCCGTGATGAACGTCTTTATCAACCTGGCCTCGATAAAGGACGATAATTACGTCGACGAGATGGAGTCCCGGATGGAGACCCTGCACGAGGAGGGTGCCATCCTGAAGGCGGGGGTGCTGCGGGTTGTCCCGGGGCACCTGGGGGGCTGACCGAGGCCCGGGGGCGGAACCCGATGAAGAAGATCCTGGTGCTTCACGGGGTGAACCTCGACATGCTCGGCGAGCGCGATCCGGACCACTACGGATCCACGACCCTCGCGGAGATAGACGCCCGTCTTCGCGCCCAGGGGCTCGAACTCGGGGCCGAGGTAGAGTGCTTCCAGACCAACTCCGAGGGGGAGATGTGCGAAAGGATTCACCGGGCGCACCGGGACCGGGTGGACGGCGTTGTCATCAACGCGGGCGCCTGGACCCACTACAGCGTAGCCATCAGGGACGCCGTCGAGATCCTGGTCGCGCCAGTGGTCGAGGTCCACATGTCGAACACCCACGCGAGGGAGGAGTTCCGCCGCCGCTCGGTGCTGTCGGAGGTCGTGACAGGCCAGATTTGCGGTTTCGGCTCGGACAGCTACCTGCTGGGGTTAAGGGCCGTGCTGGGAGTTGCAGCCCCGGCGTGACCGGGGCCGCAACCATGCAACTCAAGGAACCGAGATCACACCCTTATTGCTAGCAACAGCCTGACCGCCGCGCCCGCGGCCATCGCGGAGGCGAACATAATGCCCATGGACGCCGCCAGCCTGCGCCCCCCTAGCTCCCTCCAGAGCACTATGAACGTGGCAACGCACGGGAAGGTCATCGACAACGTTACCGTGGCGACCACCAGCTGGGTCGGGGACAGGCCGAGCGCCCCCAGCATCCCCATGGCGACGTCCTTTCTAAGTATGCCCAGAAGTATGGGGGCGGACGCCTCGGGGGGGAGGCCAAGCACACCCCTGAAGACGGGCGCCAGCAGGCGGGAGAGCAGCGCCGTGATGCCCGCCGCCTCCAGCAGCCCGATCACCAGGATCCCCGCGAGCACGAGTGGCACGGCCTCCATGAGAAAGCCGCGGACCCTCATCCACAGTTTCATGCCCAGGGCCTTGAAGGAAGGGATCCTGTAGGGAGGTATCTCCACGATCAGCTCCGGGCTGAACCCCGGCAGGAAGACGTGCAACAATCGCCCCAGGATGAGCCACGAGGCGAATAGGGTGGCGTACACCGCGAGCACCCACCTTGCGCCGAGGTCTCCCACCGTCCCCAGGATCATGGCCTGGAGCCCTGCGCAGGGTATGGCCACTGAGATCAGGGTGGCGGCTATGAACCTCTCCCTGTCCGAGTCGAGCACCCTTGTGGCCAGGATCCCCGGCACGTTGCAACCGAGCCCCAGCAGTGACGGCACTATCGCGAAGCCGTGCAGTCCCATGCGGTGCAGCAGGGCGTCGAACACCACCGCGAGGCGCGGCAGGTAGCCGAAGTCCTCCAGCAGGCCCAGCACGAAGTAGAAGGCCGCCACGTAGGGCAGTACCATCGCAAGGGGGACGTACAGCCCCGTCGAGAGCAGGCCGAGGCTCTGCTCGAAGTCGATGCGCCCGTCTATGAGGTGTCCGACGATGATGTCGTGCGCCGCGCCGCCCCCTCCCAACAGATCGGACACCCGTTCGACGACCGGCAGCAGCCAGGCCTCGAACAGCGGGTCAAGGACCCGGTCTATTACCCCCTCCCCTAGGAAGCGAATGGACGAGAAGCTTCCGACGATCACGAACAGGCCTATCAGAAGCCCCCAGAACGAGTCCACCGAGGCGTCCTCGAGCTTGTCGAGCAGCGTGTGGTGCCTGTGGCTGACCCTCTGGACGGACTCTATCACCTCGCCTATCGCGCTCCAGCGGTCGTCTCTGCCAGGGACCCTGCGCTCATCCGCACCGGGAAGCAGCAGGCCGCCGGGCCCTGCCTCGGCCAGCCTGTCCAGCAGGCGGCTTATCCCCTCCCCGGTCACGGCGACCGTGGGCACGACCGGGACCCCCAGGGATCTCCCGAGTTCCTCGACGTCTATCTCTATCCCCTTGTGGCGCGCCTCGTCGACCATGTTCAGGGCCACTACCACCGGAAGCCCGCGCTCCATCACCTGCAGGGCCAGGAACAGGTTCCGCTCAAGGGCGGTGGCGTCTAGCACCAGGATCACGGCGTCCGCGCCCTCGTCGACCATCCTCTCCGCTACCTCCTCGGCCTCGTTGGTGGGGGAGAGAGTGTAGGCGCCAGGCACGTCGATCACCCGCCAGACCTCGCCGCCCCGCCTCAGCCACCCCTCCAGGAAGCCGACCGTCGTGCCCGGGTAGTTCGACGAGACCGCGTGCACCCCGGTTATGCGGGTGAAAAGGGCGCTCTTGCCGACGTTGGGATTGCCGACCAGCAGCAGCTTTTTAACCCCGTCCTGCGCCGCTTCCACCGGGTGCCTCCCTGTCCCTTACCGGGACGACCAGGACGTTGGACGAAATATTCCATCCGACGGCGATCTGCCGGCCGTCGAGGACCAGGGTCACAGGGCCGTGAAATGGCATACCGGAGATCTTGCCCACGATCTTGCCGACGCGCAGGCCAAGTGCCTCGAGCCGCTCCGCACAGCAAGCTCCGAGTGTCCCGGCGTTCTTAGGGGACCGTATCGACACTATTCGGGCGAAGGCGCCGTCTGGAAGGTCGCGCAACGTCACAGCGTCCGACGTCGCGCACTTTCGCCGACGTCCCGCGGCGCAGGACAGGCAGTGCAGTATTCTCAACCTACCCCTCGCCTCCCCCGGCCGAACTCCTGGCGCGCAGCTGTCCGCATGCCGCGTCTATGTCCCTGCCCCGTTCTCGGCGAATCTCGTTCTCTATCCCGAGCTTCGCGAGGATAGAGGAGAACTCCTTCACTCGCCCCGCCGATGAACGGCTGTAGCCCTTGTCTCCCGGGCGGTCGAGGGCGATCGAATTGTACGGTATCAGGTTGACGTAGACTGACATCCCGGACAGAAGCGCGGCCGTCTCGTAGGCGTGCTCCGGCTCGTCGTTGACCTTCTGCAGCATCACGTACTCGATCGTGATTCGCTCCCCCGTGGCCTGCCAGTATGCCTTGAGGGCGTCGACAAGTGGACCCAGCGGGTACTTGCGGTTGACCGGCATGAGCTTGCCGCGCAGCATGTCGTTCGGCGCGTGAAGGGAGACCGAGAGGCGCACCGGTATGTGGAACTCAGCCAGCTCGAGTATCCCTGGGACGATGCCCGAGGTCGAGATTGTGATGTGCCTGGCGCCCAGGTTGCGCATCTTGGGCGAGTGAAGGATCTCGATGGACTTGAAGACCGCCGCCGAGTTCAGCAGGGGCTCTCCCATTCCCATGTACACGACGTTCTCCACGTCGCGCCCCATGCGCTTTTCGATGGCCAGAAGCTGCCCGACAATCTCGCCGGCCGTGAGGTCCCTGGAGAAACCCGACTGTCCCGTGGCGCAGAACGAGCAGGCGAGAGGGCATCCGACCTGGCTGGAGATGCAGGCGGTCGAGTGCGAGCCCTGCGGGATCAGGACGGACTCTATCTGCTCTCCGTCGTAGAGCTGGAAGAGGAATTTTCTGGTCCCGTCCTTCGACTCGTCCTCGCGCACGGTTATGGGAGGAAGGATCAGAAGCTCGTATACAAGCCTCTCCCTGAGCTCCTTTGACAGGTTGGTCATCTCGTGCATGTTGAAGACTTTTTTACCGTAGATCCACTGGCAGAGCTGCTCCGCCCTGTAGCGCGGCAGCCCCCACCTGTTGGTGCAGACCTCAGTCCACTCCTCGTAGGAGAGGTCCAGGGCGTTCGTCGTTTCAGTCATCTAACTTCCTCCTGAGGGTACTTTAAAGAGTCGCGATTTTCGGCGACCTGATCATGTCACGGATGAACGCCTCCTGTCAACACCCGCTGGATCTAAGAACAGCGCCTAAGGCGACCGGAAGGAGATAATGCATTCGAGCCCGGTGAACAACTTGCCCTCAGGCAGGAATCGCCTAGCCTCGACTCGACAGATCCGGTTCCAGTGCTACGCGCCCGTCTTGGCGCCACTGACGCGCGCCGGGGGCCAGGAATGCCAGTATCTCCTCCCTGGCGGCGTGCCTTCCGGAGCGCTTTGCTGCATACATCCTGTCGTCTGCGACCCTGAACAGGTCCTCCGCCCCCAGGTCCAGCTCCTCCTCGCAGTTGCACGCGCAGCCGCACGCTATGCTCAGGGGCAGGCCCCCGGGACCTGCCTTGTAGTCGGCGAGCCTCTCGCGAATCCTATGAAGCAGGCTGTCCCCGCTGTCGGTGGAAGAACCCGGCAGGATCATTGCGAACTCGTCGCCGCCGATCCGGGCCACGATGTCGGTCTTCCTGGCCGAGCCCTCCAGTACCCGCGCCGCGGCCGAGAGCAGCTCGTCGCCGGCCTCGTGGCCGAGGTTGTCGTTCACCAGCTTCAACCCGTCCACGTCGCACACGGCTATGGTTATCGGGTCGAAGCGACCGGACGCGAAGCGGGTCATGGCGTCGACGAAGAAGGCCCTGTTGTACAGGCCGGTCAGCTCGTCGTGGAAGGACTTGAACTCGAGCTCCTCCGTCTTGCCCCGCACCCTCTCCGCCATCGAGTTGAAGGCCAGGCCGAGGGATCGGAATTCCTCCGGCGCCTCGTCGAGACGGGCCGTGTCGAGCCCGTCGAAACTCCCGTGCTCGAAGCTGGCGACTCCTTCCCCGAGTAGAGCCAGCGAGCGTTCCGCGACGGAGAACATCCTCCTCGTCGTGAGGTGAAGGATGAACCCGAGCAGGATCCCGACGGTGGAAAGGTAGCCCAGGGTTGCTAGGATCGGAATAACAAATTCGCTGTAATCCATCCTGGCCACCAGGATGAAGTTGGTCCTGGCCAGCCTCCTGGCCTTCACCAGGAACTTAGCCCCCGACGCGTCCCGGCAGACCGAGGACGAATCGGCGTCCAGGCAGTGGACGTTGAAGTCGCCATTGTGCAGGGGAGTCTCCCCCTCCAGTCCGATGGGCTCTCCCGACAGGTCCAGCAGCAGAAAGCGCCCTGTCTGGCTGAACTTCGTCGACATGATCGTCTGCAGAATGGTGTCGAACAGCACTGATCCGGCCACCAGGCCGTGAAACCGGCCCCCCTCCGAGAGGGGGGCGGAGAAGACCACGATGGGTTTGCCGAGCAGCCTGCCCGTCAGCACGTCGGTGATGTACGGCCTGCCGGCGGCCGCCTCGCGAAAGTAGTCCCGGTCGGAGAAGTTGACGCCGGGCGAGAGCAGCACCCCGGAGTCGCTCTGCACCACCGGGTTGCCGTCCCTGTCGATGTAGGAGATCGAGCGAAAGTTGATGTTCGTGCCAGCGATCCTGTGAAAATCGGCGAAAATTGCCTCGTACTGAAGTGCCTGCACCGACGGAAGATTGGCCATCGAGCGGACGAAGTTCATGTTGATCGAGAACCATCGCTCAAGCGCCACCGACTGCATCTCAAGAGCGCGCGACAGGTCGCGCTCCGTTACCCAGGATGCCTGAACGTATCCGAAGACGGAGATGACCGCCATGAAAGCCACCAGGGCCAGGCCGAAAACCCTCCTGTAGTACCTTAGCATACCTTCGATGCTCATGCGTTCGACGCTCATGACGAGTCCCTCCACTTTCGTAACTATCCTTGCAAATTATAACATTTCCAGTCAGTCAGCACTCGAGGCTCCCTTCTTTTGAAAAGTATGAAAAGAAATATAGACAGGGGGAGCGAAGAGGGTATCCTTGTAAATAAGTGATGGAATCAAATTTCTTGAATTGGAGGGTGTCCGATGAAGAAAAGTGTGCTGCGGGCGGCTGTGCTGGCACTTGCCATGTTTGCCTGCACGGGTCTGCCGGGGGCCCGCGCGGCCGAGGCCGCCGAGTTGCTGCTGACCTCCGTGGGGCAGAGCCCCGACGCGACCATGATACGCGTGGTCCTGAGGAAGATGGGCATAGACGCCGAGAACCAGCCCCTGCTAAAGGCGGACGACCTGGGCGGCGGGAAGATACTCGTGGCGGTGGTCGGAGGCAGCTCCAAGGGGCTTGGAGCCGCCGGGATCGACAAGGACCAGGAGATAGACAGGGTAAAGGGGCTGCTCGACGCCGCAAGGAGCTCCGGCGTGAAGATACTGGTCATGCACGTGGGCGGCGAGGGCAGGCGAGGGGCCCTGTCGGACGCCTTCATAGAGGTGGCGGTCCCCTACGCCGACGCCCTGATAGTGGTGGACGGGGGCAACGAAGACGGCCTGTTCGACAGGCTGGCCGGCGGGAAGGGGCTCAAGCCTCTGACCGCGCCCAACGTGAGCGGGACGTCCGAGCCGCTCAAGTCCGTGCTGTCGGGGTGGGGAGTCTCCGCCAAGTAGCGGAGGTCGGACAATGGACTGGTTCTGGCCTGAGGGTTTTTACACGGTCGTCATGGTGGGCGGCTTCGTCTTCGGCGCCTTCGCGCTGAAGCTGCCGATCGCGGTTGCCCTGTCTGGCGCCGCCGTCCTCGGCGCCCTCGTCGGGGGCGAATGGCTGCCGGTGCGCCACATCGTCGAGGGGATGTTCGGATACCTCGACACAATACTCATCATAGCGACTGCTATGATCTTCATGAAGTCCGTTCAGAGGTCGGGGCTTCTCGAGAGCCTCGCCGCATGGGTCATACGAAAATTTCGCCAGGCGCCCCTGATGCTGAGCGTGGGGCTGATCTTCATAATCATGGCGCCGGGGATGATAACCGGATCGTCCACCGCGGCCGTCCTGACCACCGGCGCGCTTGTGGCGCCCGTGCTGATGAGGCTAGGCGTCGACAGGACCAGTACCGCGGCGGTAATAGCGATGGGCGCGATCTACGGGATGATAGCCCCGCCGGTCAACATCCCCGCGATGATAATAGGCGGGGGGATCGACATGCCCTACGTGGGATTCGCCCTGCCGCTCCTGGTCTGCACGGTGCCTCTCGCGGTCTTCTCAGCTCTGGTGCTGGTCTACCCCTCCCTCAGGAGGCGCGCCGGGGACGAGGAGGAGCTGGAGAGGGAACTGCGGAGGATGGAGGCGACGCCTCTCTCCGTCCGCCTGATGCTGCCCGTGATACTCATGGCGGTGCTCATGACAGGGGAACAGCTGCTGCCCTCCGTGTGGCCGGCCCTCGGAATGCCGGTGATATTCCTGTTGGCGTCGCTGTCGGCCCTCGTGTCGGGCGGAAGGAGGTTCGACTTCCTGGACTCCTCGACGGAGGCGCTGGACGATGCCATACCGGTGCTGGGCATCCTGATGGGGGTGGGCATGTTCATCCAGGTCATGACCCTGATAGGTGTGCAGGGCTTCCTGGTGGTCTCGGTGCTGGCGCTGCCCGCCTGGCTGATGTACCTGGGGATCGCCACTTCGATACCGCTGTTCGGCGCGGTGTCGGCGTTCGGCGCCGCGTCGGTGCTCGGCGTCCCCTTCCTGCTGGCCCTGCTCGGCAGGAACGAGATAATGGTGGGCTCGGCTCTCAGCCTCATCGCGGGCCTGGGCGACCTCATGCCCCCCACCGCACTGGCGGGGATATTCGCTGCCCAGGTGGTCGGGGAGGAGAACTACTTCAAGGTTCTGAGGATCTGCTCCCTTCACGGGGTGGTGACCGCGGCCTGGGGGATCGTAGTGATCGTCTACGCCAACGAGATTATGGGCTTCCTGCCCTGAGGAGGGGGAGACATGACTCTTGTATATCGCGCTATAGTCCTGTTCACCCTTCTCCTGACGGTGCGCTGCCAGTTCAGGGAGAGGGACTTTTGGAAACAGGCGACCGCGGCACTGGTGGTCGTACCCCTGCTGCTGCGCCTGCTTATGATAAAGTAGGGGGGCGGTGTCTATGAGGATAAAGGGAACGCCCTTCACGGCGGCTATGCTGTTGCTCGCGGCGGTCGGACTGGCCGCGATCGCCGGCGCCTCGTTCATGGCGATGTGGAAGGACGACCTGTTCGTCCCAGCGCCCGGTTTCGAGAAGAGGATGCTCGGCGACTGGTTCGACGGCCTGTCCGGGTCTCCCGCCGACACGCCGGTGTACGTCCAGGATGGCGACGCTCCCGGCGGCACGGTCCTGATCCTGGGAGGGACCCATCCGACGGAGCCCGCCTCGATGGTGACCGCGACCATCTTCCTGGAGCGGGCCAGGGTGGACAGGGGAAGGCTCATAGTCATTCCCCAGGCCAATCTGCTCGGCTTCACCCACAACTCGCCGCAGGAGGCCCACCCCCAGAGCATATCCTTCGCTACGGAGGGCGGGGGGAGGAGGGTCTTTCGCTACGGCTCGCGCCTGACCAACCCGATCTACGAGTGGCCCGCGCCGGACATCTACATTCACCCCGCCTCCGGGCAGCAGCTCCCCGGCAAGGAGCGGGGGAACATCAACCGCTGCTACCCGGGGATACCCGACGGCTCGGTGACGGAGCAGGCGGCCTACGCCATTACCGAGCTGATAAGGCGGGAGAGGGTGGATTTGGCCATAGACCTGCACGAGGCCTCGCCCGAGTACCCGGTGGTTAATGCCATCGTGGCGCACGAGAGGAGCATGGAGCTGGCGGCGATGACGACCATGGACCTAGAGATGGCCGGGATACCCATGAGACTCGAACCGTCCCCCAAGAACCTGCGGGGGCTAACCCACAGGGAGTGGGGGGACTACACGGACACGATGCCGGTGCTGATGGAGGCCGGGAACCCCGTCCAGGGGCGCCTGCGCGGAAGGACGGACGAGAGGCTCGCCCTAACCGGCGAGGACAAGGCCTACGTGAAGGCGGCGGCGCTGGGCCGACTGTACATCCCCTACGCCGGGGACCAGAGGATCGAGTACAGGGTCGGCAGGCACACCGCCTCGATAATGGCGTTTTTGGAGAACCTTGAGATTCTGTTCCCGGACAGGGGAGTTCGGCTCGAGGGAATACCGACCTTCGACGAACTGCAGGAGAAGGGAGTGGGGGCGTTCCTCAACCCACTGAAGATGTAGAAGCGGTTCAAAATAATACAGGAGGTGTTGCAAAGTGAGAAAGTTTGTGGCGGTTGTAATTGGCCTGGCGTTGCTGGCGACGGGAGCCTGCGCGGCGGAGTTGAATGTGCGCGACGTTTTTGCGAGCCGGGGGATGGTCTCGTCGGCCCATGAGCTGGCTTCGAAGGCCGGGATCGAGGTAATCCAGAGGGGCGGCAACGCGATAGACGCGGCTGTGGCCACCCTGCTCGCTCTCAACGTGGTCGAGCCGAACGCGTCCGGAATCGGCGGAGGCGGCTTCAGCACCATCCGCTTCGCGAAGACCGGCGAGGTCGTAGAGCTGGACTACAGGGAGATAGCCCCTCTGTCCGCGACCAAGGACATGTACGCCTCCGAGGAATCCAAGAAGGCCAAGGAGTCGGTTATCGGCGGCAAGGCCGTCGGAGTCCCGGGGATCGTCATGGGGATCTTCACGATGCTCGACAAGTACGGCACCATGAGCTTCGCGGAGGTCGCGGAGCCGGCTATTCGCCTGGCGGAGGAGGGCTTCGAGGTCCATCCGATGCAGAACGGGATAATCAGGGACGAGTTCGACAAGCTGTCCAAGTACAGCCCGGAGTGCGTATTCCTGCCGGGAGGACTACCGGCGGAGGCGGGGACTATACTGAAGCAGCCGCAGCTCGCGAAGACCTTCAGGCTTCTCGCGGAGCAGGGGCCTTCGGCCTTCTACCGCGGTCCGATCGGCGAGGCGGTGGTAGCCGCCGTCAACGCCGCGGGCGGGGACATGTCGATGAAGGACCTCAAGGACTATCACATGGTCATCCGGCAGCCGGTGAAGGGGACCTACCGCGGCTACTCCATCTACTCCACTCCTCCGGCATCGAGCGGAGGAACCCACATAGTGCAGCTTCTCAACATAATGGAGAACTTCCCCGTGTCCGAATGGAGACACAATTCCCCCAAGTACCTCCACCACCTGGCCGAGGCCATGAAGATGGTCTTCGCCGACCGCCAGCGCTACATGGCTGACACGGCCTTCGTCGACGTGCCCCTGGCCGGGCTGGCGAGCAAGGAGTACGCCAAGCTGCAGGCCGAGAGGATCTCCCGCCTTGAGGCCGCCAAGGAGGTCCTTCCGGGCGATCCATGGCAGTTCGACGGCGGCAGGAAGACGGCCTACCTCGGACACGACGGAAACAGGCACGTCTCCACCAGCTCCTTCTCCGTCGTGGACGCGGAGGGCAACATCGTGGCCTCCACCAACACGGTGAACTTCTTCTTCGGCTCGGGGGTTGTAGTTCCCGAGTACGGCTTCGTGCTCAACAACGAGATGGACGACTTCTCGCAGGATCCTTCCAGTGTCAACGCGCCTGAGCCGGGCAAGCGCCCGCTCTCGTCGATGTCGCCCACGATAGTTATCGACCCGGACGGCAGGCCGTTCATGACCCTGGGTTCGGCGGGCGCGATGCGCATCATCACTGCGCTGAGCCAGATAATCATGAACGTCGTGGACTTCGGGATGACGATGGACGAGGCGATCGAGCAGCCGCGCATCTTCAACTCCGCCGGCGGCGGCAAGGCCGGACAGCTGCTGGTCGAGGGCGGCATCAGCACGCAGACCGCGCTCTTCCTCAGGCTCATGGGACACGATGTGGTCGAGCGCGACCGCGATGGCTACTTTGGGACCGCGCAGGGCATCATGTTCGACTACTCGGTGCCGAAGCACAGCAGCAGGAGGATCGACGGGGGCGCCGACAGCAGGCGCCTAGGGGTGCCGGTGGGCTTCTAACCGGTGCGGCGCAACCGCGGGCGGTGTCCGGTCCCCCTCGAATTGCGCATGCTGCGCCGAGAGGGCGGTTTCACCAAGGGTCGCACTGTTATATACTTGAGGCGGAGCCGGGATCCCGGTCCCGCCTCTTTTTTTAAAAAAGGCAGGGGATGGACTGTGAATGAAAGACCGAGAATAGCAGTCATAGGCAGCGCGAACATGGACCTGGTCACCATGACCCCGCGAATGCCCAGGATCGGCGAGACACTCGAGGCCAGGGACTTCTTCACCGGGTACGGGGGCAAGGGGGCGAACCAGGCGATCGCGGCGGCGCGCCTTGGGGCCGAGGTGGTCATGGTCGCGAGGATCGGCGACGACATGTTCGGCGCGGAGATGAAGCGCAATTTCGAGGAGAACGGCGTGGACGCGAGCCATGTCGAGGTCGTGGAGGGCTGTCCCACCGGGGTGGCGGCGATAAGTGTGGACGACGACGGGAACAACAGCATAATGATCGTGAAGGGGGCGAACGGTCGGCTCTCGCCCGCCGACGTAGAGAATGCGGCCCGGTCGCTGCGCGGGTGCGGCATGATGCTTCTACAACTGGAGATACCGGTCGAGACCGTGTACTCCGCCATCAGGCTGGCTGTCGGGGAGGGGGTTCCGGTCCTGCTGAACCCGGCCCCCGGGATGAGGCTTGAGGCCGAGTACCTGCGCATGGTCGACTTCCTCGCGCCGAACGAGACGGAGCTCGAGATCATCACCGGCATGTCCGTGGCCGGCTCGGACGACGCCCTTGCGGCAGCTCGGCACCTCGTCGAGAGGGGGGTTCGACGGGTGATCGTGACACTGGGTGAGAAGGGATCCCTTTACGTGGACGAGCGAGGGCATCTCCTGGCAGATCCGCTGCCTGTCAGGCCCGTCGACTCCACCGGAGCCGGGGACGCCTTCATCGGCGGCTTCGCTTTCTACTACCTGCGGTCGGGGGACGTCGAGGAGGCGATGAGGATGGCCAACCGGTACGCGGCGATTTCCACTATGAAGCGGGGGACACAGAGCTCGTTCGCGCCCATGGACGAGTTCATGCGGACGCTCGGGGGGCTCGAGGGATGAGCGGCGGGCTGGCGGGGTACATAGACCACACCCTGTTGAGGCCGGACGCAGTGCCCGAGGACGTGGCAAGGCTGTGCGCGGAGGCACGGCGGTTCGGCTTCGCATCCGTGTGCGTCAACGGCGGCTTCGTGGAGCTGGCGGAGCGGGAGCTCAGGGGGAGCGGCGTCAAGACTTGCGCGGTGGTCGGCTTCCCGCTTGGAGCGGGCGCCTCGGCGTCGAAGGCTTTCGAGGCGTCGGACGCGGTCTCGAGGGGCGCCTCGGAGATAGACATGGTCATTTCGGTGGGGAGGCTCGTGTCGGGCGACCATGACTACGTTCGGGAGGACATCGCCGCGGTCGTGTCGGCCGCGGAGGGGGCGCTCGTAAAGGTGATCATCGAGACCTGCCTGCTTACCGACGATCAGAAGAGGCAGGCCTGCCGACTAGCGGAGGAGGCCGGGGCCCACTATGTGAAGACGTCCACGGGCTTCTCCTCCGGCGGCGCCACGGCCGCGGACGTCACCCTCATGCGCAGGGAGGTGGGCGACCGCCTGGGGGTTAAGGCCTCCGGGGGGATCAGGACCAGGGAGGACGCGGAGCGGATGATCTCCGCCGGCGCGTCGCGGATAGGGGCCTCCGCCTCGGTAAAGATATGCTCGGAGTGAGGCGCTCCATTCGCGGGAGAACAATCTGCCCGTGAATCCGAGGACGATCCCGATACGAGTGCTCGTGACCGGGAGCCGAGGAAAGAGCTCCGTGGTGCGCCTGCTGACCGCGTCCCTGGCCCGCCTCGGGCTCGGAGCGAGGGGCAGGATAACCGGAGTGGCGCCGCGAGAGCTTCGCCAGGGCGACTTCGCAGCGGCGCCGCTCAGGGAGGTCGTGCTGCTGCGCTCCGGCCCGGCGAGCGTCGGGGAGATGCGATGGTGGCTGTCGACTCTCCAGGGGGAGGTTGACGCTGTGGTGATGGAGAACAGCGCGGTCGCGCCCGAGCTGCAGGGGCTGGCCTTCCGATGGCTCGACCCGGTGTGTTCCGTGCTCGTCAACGTTCGAGCCGACCACGAGGACGCCTGGGGCTCGGGCGAGGAGAACGCCGCCAGGGCGCTGTGCCTCGGGCTGGGTGCCGGGCCTCGCGCCCCTCTCCACCCCGTGGTCGTCCCGACCGTGACGGCCGGGAAGCCCTTCATCGGCAGGCTACTCGCCGAGAGGGGGTGCAGGGTGCTGGATTGCCCGTCATGCGCGGACTTCAGGGAGGAGCACGTGTCGATCGCCTCGGAGGTCCTGCGCCTGCTCGGGCTGGACCCTAGCGCAGCCCGGGAAGCGGCGCTCCGACTCCCCCCGGACATCGCGGACTTCGCTGTCCTTATCGAGGGGGAGGGGCTGATCGCGTCCGCATTCTCCGCCAACGACCCGGAGACGACCGAGCAGCTCTTCCTGTCGACGGGCTGGCGCAGGGAGGAGACCTCCATCCTGTTCAACGGCAGGGCCGACCGCCCGGCCAGGCTCAGGGCCTTTCTCCCGTGGATCACCTCCCATCCGTGGAGAAGGTCCTGGATCACAGGGGGTCGGTCGCTTTTCGCTCCGGGAGGGATGAACCGCCTGGCTCTTCGCGACGGTCGAGACCTTGCGCGCTTCATCCGCGCCGAGGGAAGGGTCCTTGGCTGCGGCAACGTGGCCGGGACGCCGCTCGACTACCTGGAGCGGAGGACAGGCCGAGAGGGAGGCGCGAACGCCGGATGATGGAGTATCGCTTGCTCGTGATCGGGGTTGGGATCGCCATCGGGATGCTCTTCTTCCACAGGACAGGGTATTCGCCCGGCGGGATAATCACGCCCGGCCTGCTCGCGCTAGAGCTCGGCTCTCCCCGTAGTCTGGCCGTCGCGCTCCTGGTCGCGCTGGGGGTCTCGGCCGTCCTGTCGCTGGCGGTGCGCTTCGCCTGCCTGTACGGACGGCAGAGGACCGCCGCCGCGCTCCTGGCCGCCCTCGCGTTCAGGGCCGCGGCCGGCGCCTGTCTGCCTGTGGCGGATCACTGGATAGGCTGGGTGGCGCCCGGACTGATAGGCGCGGACATGCAGAGGCAGGGTGTGCTGTCCACCGCGGGGGCGACCCTGGCCACCTCCATCGCGACCGCCATGGCGGCCCGCCTTCTGCTGGCGGCACTGACATGAGCGGACTGTATGAGCGATCCCGCGCGTTTGCGAGGATGTCGCAGTCGAGCATGCTCATCCTGGCGCTCCTGCTCGCCCTCCTGTGGTATCGGGCGCCGGGCGGCATGCTGGACCCGGGCGAGGAGGAGCTGTGGCGCAGGATCCGCGCGGGCCAGGAGATGCTGGCGGCATGGCGCGACCGGTCGGGCATCCGGGAGGCCCATCCCGATTTCGACTTCGACAGGACGGACCCGCACCGCACCGGCCTGATCGGCGTGGAGTGGAGCCCGATCACGACGACGCTCGGGCCGCTCGAGGCCAAGCGCACCGCTGCCGATCCTCTGTGGGGGGTCAGCGCCCTGAGGCAGTTTCGCCAATTGGGCCTTGCCCCCGGGGACTCCGTGGTACTGCTGGCATCCTCCTCCTTCCCGGGGCTGGTCTTCTCCCTCGTGGCGGCGGCGGAGCAGTATGGGCTGGATTTGTTCTGGATCCAGTCCCTGGGCTCGTCCACCTGGGGAGCCAACATGCCCGAGATGCCGTGGCCCGCGATGGGCGGATTGCTCAGAGGGGGCGGGTACATATCCTCCAAGCCGGATTACTACACGCTGGGCGGAGGGGGCGAGATGGGGCTGGACATGCCTCCGGAGGGTGTGGAGTTGCTGCTCTCGGCTGCAACCGCCGACGGAGTCCTCCTGTTGAAGGGGCGGGATCTTGGCGGGATGATCGAGCTGAAGAGCGAGCTGGCGCTGTCGCGCAGGCCCGTGCTTGCGATGGTGGTGGGAGGGTCTCACAGCACCTTCGGACCAGGCGAGGCAGTACCTCCCGGCGGCGGGCTCTATCGCCTGGCCGACCTTGATGAGAACGACCTCGGACGCGGGGTCTTTCGGAACCTGCTTGCGTCGGGAGTGCCGGTCCTGCACTTCCTCGACCTGCGCTCGCTCGCTCTCCGCTCCGGCATACCCTACGACGGAGTCCCCCGGCCGCGATTCTCCGGCGGTGTGTGGGCGAGCACCATCGGACTGCTGCTGTTCGCCCTGTACCTCGGGTGGTTCTCGAGGTGGAGGAGGGACGAGTGAACATGCCCGGCGAGATGCGCTTTGGCCTGTGCGACGGAGAGCTGGCCGACGGTCTGAACGATGGACCGGGCATAGGTCTCGCGGCCGAACCGGACGCCGCAACCGCCGAGAGGTTTCTCCTGGCAGGCCTGTTCTTCCTCGGCCTGTGGCCGCTCGCGCAAAACATTTCCGCCAGGCCGGTGCTGGCCATACTCGAGACCCTGCCCGATACGATGGACGGGGGGGACCTCCTGGCGGCGGCGTCCTCGCTCGTCCTGCTGAACGCGGCCAGGGCGGTCGCCCTGTACCTCGGTTGGTTCCTCGTAGGCAGCGGACTGGGCGCGACGAGGCGCTCCCTTCGCTTCCTGTCATGGCTGGTGCCCGTTACCGCGATCCCCGCTACCTACCTGCTGACCGCGGTGATGGGAGAGGGGGCGGCTCGCCTGCACTTCGGCTTTCCGGCTGTGCTGAGCGTGGTCAGCGTGCTGGTGCTGAGGTACCTCACCAGGGATATCGCGGGATGGGGGTACAAGTCCATTGCCCTGGCGCTCCTGGTCCTCTCGTTTCAGTGGCTGGACGTGATCCCCGCGCTGACCTCCTGGGGCGCAGGGTGGGGGGAGCTGTCCGCCGCGGTCAAGACCGCGGCGCTGCTAATGGACCGGGAGTACCTGCTTAACAGGGCGTTCGGCGCCGTATTCGTCGGACTGTTCCTCGCGGGCTTCATCACCACGGAGCTCCTGATGAGCTACGGGGCGCGCCTGCAGAACCTCGCCCTGCTGCGCGACAGGGACGTTAAAATGGCTCAGCTGCGCGAGGAGGGCCTTCGAAGCCGCTGCCTGGCAGAGATGCAGCAGCTGGTCCACGACCTGAAGAGGCCTCTCACCACGATGATGGGACTTGCGGATGTCATAGCCTCCGGCAAGAACCCGGAGAGCTCCCGCAGGTACGGCGCGGTCATAGTGGACGCCGGGCGGACGATGGAGGAGATGATATCTGAGATCCTGCACGAGGATTTCCGCCGATCCATCCCGGTAGAGGACCTGGTTCAGTACGTCTTCAGCCAGGTGAGCCCGTTCTCCTGGAGGGAGACGGTGGTCCTCGCCGCGGGCGACGAGATCCTCCGCGAGCGGGTGGCGGTTAACGTCGTCAGGATGTCGCGCGCCATCGTGAACCTGCTGGACAACGCCCACAGGGCGAACCTTATCGCTGGGGGCACACGCATAGAGCTGCGCGCCGAGGGCACGGCCGAAGGCGTTGAGTTATCGGTGAGCGACGAGGGGCCTGGCTTCGAGGCCACGAGGCCAAAGGGGGCCGTGGCGTCGTCCGCCGCCGGAGACTGGCGGCAGGGCTCGGGGTGGGGCTCCACCGGGCTTGGGCTCAAATACGTTACAATGGTCGTGGAGAACCACCGGGGCGCCTTCAGGACCGAGGACCTGGAGACCGGCGCCAGGGTGACCGTCGCGCTTAAGAGGGCCGACGGCATCCCGTCCACGTAATATTAAATCGCCGAAAGGATGGTTTGAAAGATGCCCCTACACATCGGAGCAATAGACGACGACAGGGCTATCCTATACACCCTGGAGGCCATGGCGTCCACCGAGGGGTGGCGCATGCTGACCACGAACGTCCCCGAGGAGTGCCTGGACTGGGTCAAGCTCGACGAGGTGGACATACTGCTTGTCGACTACCACATGCCGGTGATGAACGGCCTGCACCTGATAAAGAGGGCCAGGGAGCTGTCGTCGAAGCTCGTCCTGATCGCACTCACCGTCGAGGACGGGGGGGACCTGGCCTCGCAACTCATGCTCGCCGGTGCGGACGACTTCATCACGAAGCCCATCAGGCTGGCCGACTTCACCGCGAGGATACGCCTTCACGAGAAGCTGTTCTCCCACCGCGAGCAGTTGAACTGGGACGAGCGCAAGAAGGGCGTCAGCAAGGACACTATGCGCAGGGTGCTCGAGAGGATGAAGCTCTTCACCTCCCCCAAGGACTGCGAGGAGGTCGCAGCCGCATGCGGCCTGGCCTACGTGACGGCGCACAGGTACCTTGAGTACCTCGCCGAGCGGGGGCTGGTGGTGCGGAGCGCCGGGGTCCAGGACGGCCGCCCCGGCAGGCCGAAGACCTACTACGAGGCGCCCGCTCCCTACCGCTCGGCTCAGCCGGGCCAATAAGAAAAGGAGGCCTCCCGGCGGGAGGCCTCCTTGCGAGGAACATATCCGCTACTTGAACCACTCGGCCTTCATCGCGTCAAGCTCTCCGCTCGCCTGAAGCTCGGCGAGGGCTTTGTTGACCGCCTCCAGCAGCTCGGGCTCGCCGAGGTTCAGGGCGATGGCCTTGCCCGATCCGGTGATCTCCTGCTCGAGGGCGATCTTTATCTTCCCCTGGAAGTCCTTGTGATCCACGTAGCTCTTCGCCACAGGGGTGTCCATCAGGGTGGCGTCCACTCGGCCGAGTATGACCTCGCGCACGCAGTCGTCGAACTTCTGGAATGACTTGACCTGGACGTCCTCCAGAGTGTACAGGTAGTTCTCCTGGACGGTGCCGAGCTGCACCGCGGCGATCTTCCCCTTCATGTCCTCCAGCGCCTTGATGGCGTCGTTGTCGTAAGCCGTGATGAACGCGCTGATCGACACCTCGTAATTGTCGGAGAACGCGACCCTCTTGGCCCGCTCCTCGGTGGCGCTGAGCCCGGCGGCGATGAGGTCGATCTTCTTGGCGAGCAGGGAGGGGATGAGGCTGTCGAAGGGCATGTCCACCCACTCGACTTTCTTACCCATCTTCTCCGCTATCGCCTCGGTCATGGCGATGTCGAATCCCTTGAGGTCGTTGTTCTCGTCCCTGAATTCATAGGGGGGATAGGTGCTCTCCGTGCCGACGAGCAGCACGTCCTTGGCCATCACGTTGGCCTGGCACGCGGTAACTGCCACCAGCAAAGCGAGAAGCGCAAACACAAATTTTTTCATCGTTATTTTCCTCCAGTATGAATTGATTTGAAAACCCTTGCGCCGACATAGCCTGCCCTTTATCCGCGAGCATACACGTCCCGTTTTTACCTGTCAAGGTTGCCCTCGTCCAATCGGCTAAGACTGGTATAATTCTGTTGATTGGCGGCGTACAGGCGCTTAGGCGCCGTCTGCGGGCCGAGAGGACTTGGCCGGAGGTGACAGGACTGAACGAGACACAATACCTTGTCTTCACTGTGGGCGACAGGCGTTACGCCCTGCCCGCGGTCGATGTGGAGCGCGTGCACGCCGCGGTCGAGGTGTCCGGCGTGCCGGGCGCTCCGGCGTCCCTTCGAGGCGTGATAAGCTGCGCAGGCGTCCCCGTGCCGGTCGTCGACCTGCGGGCGTGCTTCGGCCTGCCGCAGCGGAGGATACTGCCGAGCGACCGCCTTCTCTTCATCCGCGCGCAGTCGCGGAACGGCGGAGAAGCCAGGCTCTTTGCCCTCCTGGTGGACGACGTGGACGGGGTGACGGCTCTCTCGCCGGAGAGGGTATCCCCGCCGGCCGTCGCGGAGGGGATCTTCGACGAGTTCTTCGCCGGGGTCGCCGGCGGTGATGGCGGGATCCTGTGCGTGCCTTCGGCCTCCGCTCTTTTTTCCATCACCGAGGAGTATTTGAGCATCATCGACGGCCTGGCGGCGAGAGGAGAAGCCGGGTGATAAGGGGACGCTCCCGGGCATTGCCCGGGGAGGCGGCTCCAGGGCTGACCCGTCTCGCAGCCCTCGTGGAGAGTCGCCTTGGAATGGTATTGTCGGGGAGAAACCCGTTCGACCTGTGGCGAGTTGTGCTGGCCATGGCCGCCTCCGAGCGGCGCGATCCCCTCGAGCTTCTGGGATCCCTCGTCCGGGACGGATTGACCGAGAGCGCTGTCCCCGCATTTGTCGAGCTGATAACCGTGGGGGAGACCTACTTTTTCAGGGAGCCAAGGACCCTGGGGATCTTTCAGGAGCTGGTGCTGGCGCCCTTCGCCCGGGGGTCGGGCCCCGGGAGGCTGCGCATATGGTGCGCCGGGTGCAGCACTGGCGAGGAGCCTTACACCCTGTCGATGATGGCGAGCCGAGCCCTGAGCGGCACAGCAGGGCGCGAAGTCTCGATCCTCGGCACGGATGTCAATCGCGGGTTCCTTGAGAGGGCGCGCAGGGGGGTCTACCGCGAATGGTCGTTCAGGGGCGTCGATCCCGCGGACATGAACCTCTTCTTCAAGAGGACGCCCGAGGGAGGCGGCATCGTAAGACCCCTCTATCGCAGGGGGGTGTCGTTCTCGCACCTCAACCTGGCGGACGACAGGTGGCGGCTGTGGGGGGACGGCCTCCCTCCGGACGTCATCTTCTGCAGGAACGTCCTCATCTACTTCGCGCCTGAGCGCGTCGTCGAGGTGGTCCGCCGCTTTCACGCCATGCTCCCTGTCGGGGGTTGGCTTGTGCTCGCCCCTTGCGAGTCCTACGCCGCGCTGTCCTCCCTGTTCACGCCGGTATCCCGCGAGGGGAGCACGATCTACAGGAGGGACACTCCATGCGAATACTGGACGATGGAGGAGACCTGCCCCTTCCACGGCGTTTTCCCTGAAGAAGGGCCGGAACCATCGCGCGAGGCCGGCCTTGTGGATAGCTGGACGGATAATGAGATGGAGTTCCACGGGCCAGATCTCCCCCCGGACGAGTATGCGCCGCCCCCCGCCGAAGAGGCGGACGGCGCAGTGTCGCTGGAGGGGTGCATGAGGGTGGCCCGCGAGCTCGCGGACAGGGGCAGGCATTCCGAGGCGCTCGAGTGGGCCGGGAGGGCCGTTAAGATCGATGGCAGGGCGGCCGAGCCCCGCTGCCTCCTGGGCCTGATCGCCTCCGAGCTCGGCGACGAGGAGTCCGCCGCCTCTTCTCTCAGGAGGGCGTTGTACCTCGACCCCGGTCTCGCGATGGCGCACTACGCCCTTGGGGGCCTGGCGCTGAGGCGTGGAAGGAAGGACGAGGCGAGAAGACACTTCCGCAACGCGGAGGAGCTGCTCTTGCGCCGCCTGGATGACGGCCTCCCGCCGGGGGCAGTCCTAGCGGCGGAGGAGCTGTTGCACGCTGCGAGGAGCATGCGGAGCCTGTGCGAACGGGGCTGAGGCGGGAGGTGAAGACGCGTGGTTGACGGGGAGTACGAGGCTATGACGGATGAGCAAATGGACGAGATCCTCCGAGAGAGGGGCAGGAGGCTCTCGATGGAGCCTTCGGAAAGCGATTCCGGGCGGGAGGAGCAGCTGGAGGCGCTCGAATTTCGATTGGGCGACGAGCTCTACGCGGTGGCGTCCGCGCTGGTGGGCGAGGTGATGCGCCTCGGGGCGCCAACGCCCGTGCCCTGCACGCCGCCCCACATCGCCGGGATAGTCGACCTGCGCGGGCGTATCGTGGCCGTGCTGGACCTCAAGAGCCTGCTCGGGTTGGGCGATGCGGGGAGCTCGCCCGATCGCAGGGTCGTCGTCCTCCGCTCCGGAAACGTGGAGGCGGGGATAATGGCTGACTCGCTCGAGGGGATGCGCTATCTCTCTCCTCGCGACATTCACCCGCCGCTTCCGTCCATGGCGGGCGAGCGGGCCGCGTACGTGGTGGGAGTGGAGGCAAGGGGTACCGTCATTCTCGACGGGGACAAGATTCTCAGCGATGAATCGCTGGTAGTGGACGATAGAGTGTAGACAGGGGGAGGGGAACGTCGTCATGGCAACCGAGAAAAAAGCAAGCAAGGCGAGCATCGGCGGTAAGCTGGCGATGGGCTTCGGGACGGTGGTGCTGATCGCGCTGATGCTGGGGCTTATCGGAGTCGTCGGGATAAACCGCCTGTCGGACACGATGGGGTATGTCGCAGGGGATCGGTTCTCGGACCTTCGCTCACTCGCCGGGCTGAACTACCAGCGCATGGTCATCAGGGCGGATACCCTGGATGCGATGCAGGCGGAGGGGCGCCCGAACCGCGACGAGGCCCTTCGGAGGATACTGGCGAGACGCATGGACGCCTGGGGGAGCATAGACGAACATTGGAACGCGCTGCTCTCGCACCCCAGGCACTCCGAGGAGGGGAGGCAACTCCTCGGGATACTTGAGGTTCAATACAAGTCGTGGCGCCAGGTCAACGCGGAGATGGACAGGCTCCTGGACGAGATAACCAAGGCCGTCACGGAGGAGCGCAAGGCTGTGCTCTTCCGGGAGTACAGCGTGCTGGCCGAGAGGGTCATGACGGTCTCGGACGCAATGGGGAGCACCTTCGTGAGGCTGACCGGCAACAACGACAAGAACACGGCGCTCGTGGTCGAGGGGGCACGCAGGGAGGCCGAGAGGGCCGGGATGCTCTCCTACATGACCATGTTCCTGGGGGTCTTCGCAGCCATCGCCATCACCGCCGGGATATCCAGGGGCATAGTCAGACCGCTGTCGGATACCGTCTCGTTTCTGTCCCGTCTCACGGGGGGCGACCTGTGTGCCGACATCCCCGGGGATCTGCTGACCAGGCCGGACGAGCTGGGAACGCTGGCGAAGGCGGTCCAGGAGCTTACCTCGAGCCTGCGCGACCAGATTTCCTCTATGAAGGATATGGCCACCGCGCTCGCAGGCGCGACCTACAGGATATCGGAGTCCGTGTCATCCGTCACGGCGGCGGCGGAGGAGTCCGGGGCGGCGGTAGTCGAGACCTCCGCCGCGATGGAGGAGGTGCGCACCACCGCCGAGATCACCAGCAAGAAGACGAAGGAGGTGGCCGAGAGCGCGCAGCAGGGCCTCCAGGTGATGAAGCGGGGCAAGGGGGCCGAGGATTCGCTCTTCAGCGGGATGAAGCTGGTCAGCGAACGGATGGGCTCCATCGCCGAGACCATAATGCAGCTAAACGAGCAGAGCCAGGAGGTCGGAGAGATAACCGGCACGGTCGAGGACCTCGCGGAGCAGTCGAACCTGCTGGCCATAAACGCGGCGGTCGAGGCGGCGCAGGCTGGCGAGC
>CAYWKH010000018.1:2764-27346 GCA_964458805.1 uncultured Synergistaceae bacterium | reverse complement strand
CTGGCGGGGGCGCTTCTGCTGGTATCGTTCCTGCTGCCGGCCTTCGCCGAGTTCTACACCGACTGGCTGTGGTACGACTCCGAGGGGTACGGCGGAGTCTTCTGGACGCGCCTGTTCGCGAGGATACCACTGTTCCTCGCGGGGCTGGCCGTCTTCGCCGCGGTCACCTGGGTCAACCTCGCCTTCGTCAGGCGAAACCTCGCGGCCATACGTCCCGAATTCACACCGCTCCTCTCGTCGAGGGCGGCCGGGATGGCGGTGGGGGCCGCCGCGCTGTTCTTCGGCGTCACGGAGGGGGCGTCCGCCTCCACCGAGTGGGCGATGGTGCTCCGCTTCTTCAACTCCACCCCGTTCGGCACGTCCGACCCGATCTTCGGCAACGACGTCGGCTTCTACATCTTCTCCCTGCCCTTCTGGTCGTTCGTGCACTCGCGCCTGATGGGCGCGCTCTTCCTGTGCGCCGCGATCGCCCTGGTCGGCTACGGACTGGTGCTCGCGCCACGCGGTCGCGACTTCCTGGAGATCAGGGTGCCCAGGCCCGTCCGGTCGCACCTGACGGTGCTGGCCTCCGCGGGCGCCCTTCTGTGGGGGCTGGGCTACGTGCTGGACAGGTACGCGATACTCTTCTCGCCGACGGGCGTGGTGTTCGGCGCGGGCTACACCGACGTCCACGCGGGCCTGCTGGCGCTCAACGTGCTGGCGGTCGGGTCGCTGCTGGTCGCGGGCGCTCTGCTCGTCACCCTGTTCAGGGGAGGCTGGAAGCTGCCGGTCGCCCTGGTGGGCCTGCTGGTGGCGACGAGCGTCCTCCTAAGGGGCGTCTACCCGGCGATAGTTCAGAAGTACATAGTGGAGCCGAACGAGTTCGACCGGGAGCGCAGCTACATCGAGCACAACATCGAGGCCACCCTGCGCGCCTACAACCTGCACACCGCCGAGCAGAGGATGATAGTGCCCGTCGAGGCCATATCCTGGAGCGACGTGGAGGCGAACCGCGACACCATCGACAACATACGCCTGTGGGACCACTCCCCGCTTCTTAGCAGCTACAAGCAGCTGCAGGAGATTCGCACCTACTACGACTTCTCGAACGTCGACATCGACCGCTACACCATCCCCTCGCCCGACGGGGGCAGCCAGTACCGCCAGGTCATGCTGGCGGCGCGCGAGCTCGACATCCAGGGGCTGCAGAACCCGACCTGGATCAACACCCGCCTTGAGTTCACCCACGGCTACGGCATAGTGATGAACCCGGTGAACGAGGTCGCCGGAAGCGGCCTGCCGCGCCTGTGGGTGCGCGACCTTCCCCCGGTTAGCGAGATCCCGCTCAATATCGAACGCCCGCAGATCTACTACGGCGAGAAGCCCAGCTCCTACATCTTCGTCGGCACCACGGTGCAGGAGTTCGACTACCCCATGGGCGACTCCAACGCCCGCACGGCCTACGACGGGGCGGGCGGCGTCCCGATGGGGACCTTCGCGAGGCGGCTGCTCTTCTCCCTCAAGTTCGCGGACATAAAGATCCTGTTCTCGGACGTGTTCACGCCGGAGAGCCGCGTGCTGTACCACCAGAACATCCGCGAGAGGCTGACCCGCGTAGCGCCCTTCCTGCACTTCGAGCAGGACCCCTACCTCGTGGTGTCCGGCGGCAGGCTGGTCTGGATGATGGACGGCTACACCACCGCCAACAGCTACCCCTACTCGCAGCCGGTGTTCCTCGGCAGGGGGCGTCGGGTCAACTATATAAGGAACAGCGTGAAAGCCACGGTGGACGCCTACGACGGGACGATGCGCTTCTACGCCGCCGACCCGGACGACCCGGTGCTGCGCGCGTGGAGCGGGATCTTCCCCGGCGTGTTCAGCCCGTTCTCCGATATCGACGACAGCCTCAAGGAGCACCTGCGCTACCCGCAGGACCTGTTCAACATCCAGAGCGAGGTCTACCGCACCTACCACATGACCGACGCGAACACCTTCTACAACAAGGAGGACGTCTGGGACAGGATGGGCGCCGGCGAATCGCGCTCGTCCGCGCCGGAGGCCTACTACGTCAACATGCGCCTCGCGGACTCCGACAGGTCGGAGTTCGCGCTGATCTCCCCCTTCATGCCGGTGAGCAGGAACAACATGATCGCCTGGATGGCCGGTCGGTCCGACGGCGCGAACTACGGCCAGCTGCTGGTCTACCAGTTCCCCAAGCAGACCCTGATCTACGGCCCGGCCCAGGTGGAGGCCCTGACCAACCAGAACAGCGAGATCTCCGCCCAGCTGTCCCTGTGGAGCTCTCGCGGGACGGCGGTCATACGCGGGAACATGACCGTGGTGCCGGTGGGCAGGGGCCTGCTCTACGTCCAGCCGATCTACCTGCGGGCGGAGAACAGCGAGCTGCCGGAGCTGCGCCGGGTGATAACCTCCACCGGCGGCAGGGTGGTGTGGGGGGAGACGCTTGAGGACTCCCTCGTGCGCCTGCTCTCCCCGTCGGCGGCTGACAGGGCCGGGACGGTCGAGGAGCCGCCCGCGGGCGACGCCCCGAGGCCGCTGGACGAAGCTGCCGGGGCCGGCAGGGCGCTGTCCGGCCTGGCCGCCGAGGCGATGAGACGCTGGGACGCGTCGCAGGAGGCCCTGCGCAGGGGCGACTGGGAGGCCTACGGCAGAGAGATGGGGGGCCTCGAGAGGGTATTGAGGGAGATGACCGAGTAGCGGGGGGGAGCGGCTTGAGCGACCTGACGAGAAGAGTGCGGCGCATGGTGATCGGCCTGCTGGCGTCCTCCTCCGCGGTCCTGTTGCTGACAGGCTGCGAGGGAGATCGCCTGCGCCACTTCATAATGTCGCGCGCGATCTTCGCCCCCCCGGCCAGGGAGGGCCCCGAGCCGTGGACGGTCGGGCCGGAGACGATCGATCTGCTGCTCGGCGGCAGCGGGGGGATCTTCGCCCCGGCCGTCGAGATCGCGGGCGCGTTCTCCGAGGTCGGGCGGGCCGCCGCGGACCTTCTCGTCGCCACCGCGGACAGGATACGCGACCTCGCCCTCTTCATAACGGGGCAGAACCCTGACATTCCGATGGAGACGGCGTTGGTGCAAGCCGCGGCCTTCTGGAAGTACTCCATCAAGTACAGCGCGCCCATCGACCTTGTGATCGCAGTGGCCCAGACCGAGAGCCGGTTCGACCCCGGGGCGCGAAGCCCCGCCGGAGCGGCCGGCGTCATGCAGGTGATGTGGAGGGTGCACTCCGGGCTGCTGCTTGCCAACGGCATCCTGGAGGAGGCCCAGCTGCACGACCCCGAGCTAGGGATTGCCGCGGGCAGCCTGCTGCTGTCGCGCTACCTGCGGGCCGAGGGCGACGTGAAGACCGCCCTCGGCCGGTACTTCGGCGGGTCGCCGACCGTCTACTGGAGGAGGGTCTCGCGGAACCTCGAGTGGCTGCACAGGGCCGACATCGTGCCGCGCCTCGCGCCCTAGGCTCACCCCCTGGCCGCGATCATCCAGATCCCGGCCAGTATCGCCGCCATTCCGGCCAGCCTCCACGCGTTCACCTGCTCGTGGAAGACCAGGGTCGAGACCGCCAGTATCAGCAGGAAGACCATCCCCGACATCAGCGGGTAGGCCGTCGAGAGGTCCGTCCTGGTCAGAGCGGCGCTCAGGAAGACGAACGACACGCCGAAGCACCCCACCCCCGCGACCGCCCAGGGGTTCAGCACTATGCCCGCGACAGCCCGCAGCGCGCCGCCGTCGAGCAGGTCGTGCCTGTTCCCGAAAGCGTGCTTCATGAAGGTGTTCGCCAGGGCGTTGAATAACGCCGATCCAGTGAGAAGAAGCATCGAAAGCCTGTCCACGCCTGTCATCTCCCCCTGTCGTGCGGAGCCAGGCGGCGCGGTGCCGCCGCCGGTCCGCCCGTGACAGTATAAGCCCTGGCCTCCGGGGCGACAACCGTGCGGCCTCCACTGTTTTTTCCCGGTAATATGATATGTTTCTATATCTGCAGGCCGTGTATAATGGGCTCGGCAGAGAAGGGGCCTGTGCGAATCGGAAGGGGTGAGAGTCGTGAACCCGAAGATCGCCCCCACGCGGGGCAACGCCGTGAAGATCGCGTCCTCCCTGAAGCTGGCCGAGAAGGGGCGCGGCCTGCTGGAGCAGAAGAGGACCATCCTGCTGATGGAGCTGACCGGGCGCATTCGCGAGGCCAGGGAGCTCCAGGCGAGCCTGGAGAGGGTCTTCTCCGACGCGTACTTCAGCCTGCAGGCCGCGGGGCTCTCGATGGGAATAGACCACGTGGAGGAGCTGGCCTACGCCGCGCCCGAGTGCGACGACTTCAAGATACGCCTTCGCTCGGTGATGGGGGTTGAGATCCCGATCGTCGACCCGGTGGACAAGCCGCCGACCCCGAGCTACTCCTTCCTCGGCACATCCGGAGTGCTGGACGCGGCCTACAGCCGCGCGCGCGAGGTGCTTGCGCTGATAGCCAGGCTGGCCGAGGTGGAGACGTCGGTCTACAGGCTGGCCACCCAGATACGCCGCACCCTCAGGCGGGTCAATGCCCTGGAGAAGGTGGTCGTCCCCTCTCAGCGGGCGGCCCTGGCGTGGATAGCGGGCGTGCTGGAGGAGAACGACAGGGAGGACTTCATACGGATGAAGATAGCGCGGGAGAGCCCGTCTGAAGGGGGGGCAGGGCAATGAACCTCAGTACTGTTCTCGGCGAGCTGCTGGCGGCGTCGGACGACGCGACGGCAAGCGTCGAGGCGGCGCGCAGGAAGGCGTCCGAGATGCTGCGCGAGTCGCGCGAGAGGCTGGCCGCGGACCGCGAGGTCAGGCTGACCGCGGCGCGGGCGCAGGCCAAGGCGATAGTCGAGTCGGCGCGGCAGTCGGCGGAGCTTGAGGCGGCGCACATCACGGACATGGGCGTCCGCGGCAGGCAGAAGATGAAAGAGCGGTTCGAGCAGGCGGCGCCGGAGATCGTCCGCACGATGGCGATCGAGGTCGCCGCGCGATTCGGGCCGCAGGCGCGCTGATGCTCTCGGCGGGAGAGAGGGCCGCGTCGGCGGCCAAGGCCCGCGTCCTTCGCGGAAGGATGCTCTCCCCGGACGACTTCGACCGCCTGCTCGAGTGCGAGACGGTCGGAGCGATCGCGACCTACCTGTCCAGGACCGAGGCCTACGGCGGCTACTTCACCGAGGGCGCAAGGCCGGAGACGATGCGCCGGTGGGAGCTCGAGGAGCTGATCGCGGTCGCGCCGGTGGTGGAGGAGATCCCCTTCTGCCACTACCTGGGTGCGATCCGCGCCTCGATCCTGCGGGCGTGGGGCGGTCGCTTCGACGTGGAGATCGTGAAGCGGATGCTCCGGATCATCACCACCGGCGCGGGCGACAGGGACGCTGTGCGCAGGTGGGTCGGCTCCGCGCCTGTGACAACCGTTGACGGCGACAAGCTGATCGCTTCGCGCACCCTCCGGGACGTCCTGGAGGCGATCCGAGGGAGGTCGCTCGAGAGGGCCATAGGGGAGCCGCTGAGGCGCACCCTGTCGTCCGGCTCGCAGAAGGTGACCGAGGAGACGTTGTTCCACATCAAGACCGCGATGGACTCGTTCTTCGTCACCCGCATATACTCCGAGGCCGGGAGGCTGCCGGCGAACGAGAGGCGGCACGTCCGGGCCCTGTTCGGGGTCAGGGCGGACCTGATCAACCTCTACTGGATATACCGGGGCAGGAAGTTCTTCGGAATGTCCCCCGAGGAGGCCCTGGCCATGACCCTGCCGGTGCGCCACAGGCTGAACTTCGAGGTCCTGGGCTTGTTCGCCTTCGCCCCCGACGTGAAGGCCATGACCGCCCTGATGAGGGAGAGCCGCTACGGCCCTGCGTTCGAGGACGAGGAGCAGGCCTCGACGAGCTCCGACGCGGAGAGGACCTCGCTGGCGGAGATGGCGCTCGAGCACAACCTGTACCGCTTCCTGTGGGCGGCGGCGGTGCGGATCTTCACCTCGGGCTCGTCCGGGGTGCACGTGCCCCTGGCCTACCTGACGCTCAGGGAGCTGGAGGTGAAGGACCTGTTCACCATAATAGAGGGAGTTAGGTACCACTTCGACACCAGGAGGCTGCGCGGCTTCCTGATTCATCCGGATGCGAGCGTCTCGGGAAGGGAGGGGAGGACCCGGTGGCTGTCGTAGAGATGATGGGGGTCTCGATGGTGGGCCCGAGGGAGGAGGTCGAGCCGGTGGCCGCGGAGCTGCTGTCCCTGGGCAACTTCGAGCCCATGCCTCTTCACTACGCGTTGGAGAAGAAGGGGGGCGTGCTCATCGGCTCCGGCCAGGGGGGCGCGCGCATAGCGTCCTTCAGGGGCAACCCCTACGACGAACTGCTGGACAGCCTCAACGCCGTCTTCAGGATGATACCGGGCGAGGATGCGCCCATTCCCGAGACCGGCGAGGGCGCGCCGGTGATCCTGAGGAGGGAGGAGGAGTGCGACAGATCGCTGCCGTCCCTCTCCTACGAGGAGGCGTCCGAGCAGGTCAAGTCCCTGCAGAGGATGCTGTCCCAGTGGAACGAGCGATCGGAGAGCATCGAGGAGAGGACGGAGAAGCTGACCGCTGCCGGGATCTTCCTCGACGAGCTTACCGCCGCCGGGCGCGGCGTGGAGCAGGCGCTCAAGCCCCGTTTCCTGTCGATAACGCTCGGGCGTATACCGGCCGAGGGGTTCAAGCGCCTGGAGGAGATGGAGGACGTCACCCCGCTGCTGGCCTTCCCGGTGGTGGCGGAGAAGGGTTACGTGCTGGCGGTGATATTCTGCTCGCGCGACTACCACCCGGAGGCCCGGAAGCTGTTCCGCTCGCTTCACATGACCGAGTACGAGCTCGGCGAGGTGTTCGAGGGCGCGGGCGAGGCCCTGCGCGAGCGCCTGCGCGAGAGGCTCGACTCCCTGTCGCGTGAGGCGCGCGCGCTCAAGGAGGCCCCGCGCAACTACCTGGAGAGGCACAGATCCGACCTCGAGAGGCTGTACTGCTCGGTCTTCACGATGCAGAGGGTCTACTCCCTGTGCCGCGACAGGGGCGAGATCGGCGGGATATTCGTTCTGTCCGGCGTGATCCCCGCCCCCACCCTGCCGAAGGTGGAGGATGTCCTGGACCGCCTGGCGCCCAACACCCTGCTCCTGACCGAGACCGACGCGGAGCTCGAGAGCCGGGGCAGGAGGCTGCCCACCCTCCTGAAGAACAACTTCCTGGTGCGCACCTTCCAGGAGATCGTGGCGCTGTACAGCCTTCCCTCCTACGGCGAGACCGACCCCTCCCCGCTGGTGGCGCTGAGCTTCTGCCTGTTCTTCGGCTTCATGTTCGGGGACGTCGGCCACGGGCTGCTGCTCTCCGCCGGCGCATGGCTGCTGGCCAAAAAGGGCGTGCTGAAGCCCGCGTTCGCATCCGTGATACGGATAGCCGGGGTCTCGGCCACCCTGTTCGGCTTCCTGTACGGCAGCGTGTTCGGCTCGGAGGAGCTGCTGCCGTCGCTGTGGACCTCCCCCATGCACGGGATAGACAACCTGATCCGCACCTCGCTGTTCACCGGCGTCGCCTTCATGAGCCTCGGGGTGCTGATAAACATCCTCGCCCTGTGGCGGAAGGGGCGGACAGGCAAGATGCTGTTCGACGGCGAGGGGGCGGCGGGGCTGCTGTTCTACTGGACCGCCGCCGCGGCCGGGCTATTCGCCTTCACGTCGGGAAAGGTCCCGGCGATTCTGTACCTTCTGCTGGCGGCGCTGTTCCTGGCGATACTGTTCGGCGGGGTGCTGGACAGGCTGATCTTCGGCCCGCAGGAGGAGGCGGAGGGGGCCGTGGTCCACACCTTCTCGGTCTTCCACTCGCTGCTGTCGTTCCTCAGCAACACCGCCTCCTTCGTCAGGCTCGCGGCATTCGCGCTGAACCACGCGGGGCTGTCGGCGGCGGTGTTCATGCTGAGCGACATGGTCCACTCTCTGCCCGGCGGGGCGCTCTTCCGCGCCGCCGTGCTGCTGGCGGGCAACGCTGTGATAGTCGGCCTGGAGGGGCTCATAGTCTTCATCCAGACCCTGCGCCTCGAGTACTACGAGTTCTTCAGCAAGTTCTACCAGGGGGGCGGAGCGCCCTTCCGCCCGGTGACCTGGAGGGGCGAGTGACCTTTTTTTCTATACGGGGAGGTTGTTCTGAATGTACGGAGTGATTCTTTTGGCGGCCGGGACCCTCGCTGCCTGCGCGGCGGGCAAGCGCCTCGGGGGCAGGACGGTAGGCAGGCCAAGGACGGTGCTCGTCGGTTGCGTGCTCGGACTGGTCCTGCTGCTGGCGGCGTCCGCGGCCCTGACCCTGGCGACGGCGGCATCCGCGGCGGAGGGAGCGGCTGCCGTCGCGAACGGGGCGTCCGCGGGGCTTGGATTCCTCGGGGCGAGCCTGGCCACGGGGCTGGCCTGCCTGGGCGCCGGCATAGCCGTGGCCGTGGTGGGAGCGGCGGCCCTGGGAGTCGTCGGGGAGAAGCCGTCGATGCTCGGCACAACGCTCATCTACCTCGGCCTGGCCGAGGGGATAGCCATCTACGGGGTCATAGTCTCCCTGCTGATACTGGGCAAGCTGTAGGCGAGGGATGAAGGGCTTCCTGGTCAGCGACAACCACGATTCGGTGGTTCTGCTGCGGCTCGCCGGAATCCCCGGCGTCATAGCCCGCGGCGCGGACGAGATCGCCGCCGCGGTGGACGACGTGCTCGCGAAGAGGCACGACGTGGGGGTGCTGGTGATGACCGAGAGGGCCGCCGCCCAGACACCCGTCCTGGTGAAGTCCCTGCGCGAGCGGGAGGAACCCCCGCTGCTGGTGATCATCCCGGACAGGCACGGCGCGCTGCGGGAGGCTGATTTCCTTACGCGGTACATCCGCGAGGCGATTGGAGTGAAGATAAATTGACCGAAATTTCGGCATCATCCCGGAAGGACTACGAGCTTCGCAACCCGGAGAAGCTGGCGTCGCTCAAGAGCCTGCTGCTCAAGCAGGGGGACGCGGAGTGCGACGCCATACTGGAGGCCGCCCGGCGGGAGTCCTCGTCGATGTCCGAGGAGCGCAACGCCGAGGTCGAGCGTATGGTGGAGCAGATACACACCGAGGCGGTCAGGCGCGCGGAGGAGATCGCCAAGAGGCAGATCGCCGGGGCCGAGGCCTCCCGCGCCAAGGACAGGCTCCGGCTGCAGAACAGCCTGCTCGACGAGGCCGTAATGATGCTGCAGAACGAGCTCACCGCGCTGCGGACCCGCCCGGGCTACGTCGACATACTGGCCGGGCTGGCGGCCCACGCCGCGGTGGACATCCCCGAGGGGGGGGCCGTGAAGATCTCCCTCGCGGGCGAGGACGTCCACCTGGGGGGAGAGGTGACCAGGCGCGCCTCGGCCATCATGCGCGGGCTGAAGTTCGAGTTCTCTCCCGCCCCGGCCTCGATCACGGGCGGAGTGCGGCTGGAGGCCCCGGACGGCTCCTGGCGCTCGTCCGCCGACTGGCACGACGTGGCGGCGGAACTCAGGGAGTCTCTCGCCGAACGCCTGCTGGCGGTACTGTGAGGCGGACGACATGAGGGCCGCGGGGAGGATAATCTCTGTAAACGGGCCGGTGGTGCGCGCGTCGGGTATGAGGGAGTTCTCGATGAGGGAGATGGTGCACGCGGGCAGGCTCTCCCTGCTGGGGGAGATAATACGCCTTGACGGGGACGAGGCCGTGATCCAGATCTTCGAGGAGACCGCCGGCCTTCGGACGGGCGAGCCCGTCGTAGGCGCGGGCGCCCCCCTGTCGATGTCGCTCGGGCCGGGGCTGCTCGGCGCGATCTTCGACGGCATCGGCAGGCCGCTCAGGAAGCTGCTGGAGAAGGAGGGGTCGTTCGTGTCGAGGGGGGTCAACATCCCGCAGCTCGACCCGGACGCCTCGTGGGACGTCACCCCGCTCGGCAAGGTCGGGGACGTGGTGACAGGCGGGACCCCGATAGCCACCGTGCGCGAGACCTCGCTGGTCGAGCACCGGATAATGACCCCGCCCGGCGTGGAGGGGGAGATACTCTCCATCCTGCCCGCGGGCTTCCACCGCGGCTCGGAGACGGTGGCGCGCCTGCGCGACGGCAGGGGGCGCGAGAGGGTCGTGCCGATGATCTCGAGCTGGCCCGTGCGCACCGCTCGCCCGGTCGCCGAGCGCCTGCTGCCCGACGAGCCTCTGCTGACCGGGCAGAGGGTCATCGACGGCCTGTTCCCACTCTCCAAGGGGGGCGTGTCCGCGATCCCCGGAGGCTTCGGCACCGGCAAGACCGTGACCCAGCACCAGCTGGCCAAGTGGAGCGACGCCCACATCGTGGTCTACATCGGCTGCGGCGAGAGGGGCAACGAGATGACCCAGGTGCTCGAGGAGTTCCCCGTCCTGGAGGACCCACGCTCCGGCAAGCCCCTGATGGAGCGCACCGTGCTGATAGCGAACACCTCCAACATGCCGGTGGCGGCGCGCGAGGCGTCGATCTACACCGGGATAACCATAGCCGAGTACTACCGCGACATGGGTTACGACGTGGCCCTGATGGCCGACTCCACATCGAGGTGGGCCGAGGCCCTGCGCGAGATCTCCGGCCGCCTGGGGGAGATCCCGGCCGAGGAGGGCTTCCCCGCCTACCTGCCGACGCGGATAGCCGAGTTCTACGAGCGCGCGGGCAAGGTCACCACCCTGGGCGGGACCAGGGGCAGCATCTCGATCATAGGGGCCGTGTCGCCCCCCGGCGGGGACTTCACCGAGCCGGTGACCAGGCACACCAAGCGCTTCATCAGGTGCTTCTGGGCTCTCGACCAGCAGCTGGCCCGCTCGCGCCACTTCCCCGCTATAAGCTGGACCGACTCGTACAGCGAGTACGGCGACGAGGTGAAGACCTGGTACGAGGCCAACGTGGACGCCGCCTGGACCTCGCTGCGCGACAGGGCGCGGGCGCTGCTGGCGGAGGACGACTCGATCCAGCAGATAATCAGGCTGGTGGGCGAGGACGTGCTGCCGGACGACCAGAAGCTGACCGCCCTGACCGCCTCCCTGCTGAAGAACGGCTACCTGCAGCAGGGGGCCTTCGGCCCCGACTCCTACTGCCCCCCGCGCAAGGGGATAGCGATACTGGACATAATGATAGGCTTCCACGAGAGGGCCAAGGGAATGATCGCGCGCGACTGCCCCCTCTCCCCCATCAGGAAGATGGACGAACTGGTCGAGCTGGCCCACCTCCGCGAGCTGCCGTGGGACAAGCCCGAGGCGTTCGACGACCTCAAGAGGCGGCTGGTGAAACGGATGATGGAGATTGACCGCGAGCGCCTTGCGACTCGCGCGACCGGGAGCGTGAGGCTCTGATGAGCACCGAGTACGTTGGAGTGAACAGCATTTCCGGGCCGTTCCTGATGCTCGGGGGCATACCCCACGCAGGGTACGACGAGATAGTGGAGGTCCGCTCGCAGGACGGGACCGCCCGAGCCGGGCGCGTGGTCATGGTGAGCGAAAAGGCCACGCTTGTGCAGGTATTCGCCGGGACGGAGGGGCTGTCGCCCGCGGGCACGTCGGTGCGCTTCACCGGGCGCGAGCTGGAGATAGCCCTGTCGCCCGCCATGCTCGGCAGGACTTTCTCCGGGCTGGGGGAGCCGCTGGACGACTGCGGCCCGGTGCTGGGCGGGGTGCGGCGGCCCGTCGGCGGGGCCGCGATAAACCCGATGGGCAGGGAGTACCCGAGGGACTTCATCTCCACCGGGGTATCCTCTATCGACGTGCTGCTAACCCTGATACGCGGGCAGAAGCTGCCGATCTTCTCCGGCAACGGCCTCCCCCACAACGCGCTGGCGGTGCAGATAGCCACCCAGTCCAAGCTTGCGGGGGCGGAGAACTTCGCGGTGGTGTTCGCGGGCATAGGAATAAAGCACGACGACGCCGCGTACTTCCGCGACAGGCTGACCGCGGGCGGGCACGGCGGGAACCTAGTGCTCTTCCTGAACCTCGCCGACGACCCGCCGGTGGAGCGCATCGCCACCCCGCGCCTGGCCCTCGCCACGGCCGAGTATCTGGCCTTCGACCTCGGCATGCACGTGCTGGTGATCATGACCGACATGACCAACTACTGCGAGGCCCTGCGCGAGCTCTCGGTCGCCAAGGGAGAGGTCCCGAGCAGGAAGGGGTACCCCTCCTACCTGTACAGCGACCTCGCGTCCCTGTACGAGAGGGCCGGGGTGCTGCGCAACGGGCGGGGCAGCGTCACACAGATACCGATACTGACCATGCCGAACGACGACATCACCCACCCGATCCCCGACCTGACCGGGTTCATCACGGAGGGGCAGATAGTGCTGTCCCGCGACCTCGAGGCCAGGCGGATATACCCGCCGGTGGAGATATTGCCGAGCCTGTCGCGCCTCATGAAGGACGGCATCGGCAAGGGGTACACCAGGGACGACCACCCTAACCTGGCCGGGCAGCTGTTCGCCTCCTACAGCCGGGTGCACGAGGTTCGCGCGCTGGCGAGCGTGGTCGGGGCGGACGAGCTCGGCAAGGCGGACCAGGCCTCGCTGGCCTTCGGGGATGCGTTCGAGCGCGAATTTCTCAGCCAGGGGGCCGCGGAGAACCGGGAGATAGGCCAGTCGCTGGACATGGGGTGGGAGCTGCTGTCGAAGCTGCCGGTGCACGAGCTGTCGCACCTGTCCATGGAGGACCTCGAGAGGTTCATCAAGCAGGAGGGCAAGGGGGACGCGACGGAGGCTCCGGCCAAGCCATAGCCGCCTGGCCTTTGATATATTTGGTATAATGCCTACGGACTTTGAACCTGGAGAAGAGGGGATAGCTTGAGAATCCGGAGGATAGTGATGATGGCGGCGGCGCTGGCCCTGCTGGTTGCCGCCGCCGTCGCCCTTCAAGACAGACAGTTCGCAGTCCCGGTCACCCTGTTCTACGACGAGCAGGACCTGTCCGGGGCGGTCGTGTCCAGGCTGGCGCTGCAGTCCGTGGTGCTGGCCATGGAGTACTTCAACTCCCTCCCCTCGGGGCACAGGTTCGTCCCTTCCCGCGAGTCCGACCTCAACGTGTACGGCGCCATCGACCGGGCCGTCGAAAGGGGTTCCGCGGCGGTGATAGGCGGGATCAACGCCCCTTTCTCCTCGCTCCTGGCGGATGCCGCGAGGCGGCGGGGGATCCCGTTCATATCGCTGGCCTCCGGGCCGCTGCTCCAGCGCCCGGACGACCTGGTCTTCCGGCCTCGTCCGGACAACGGTGCCAGGGAGCTCGGCAGGGCGGCGAGGGAGGCCGGGGTGACCTCCTACTCCGTCATAGCCACAGGCTTCTACGCCACCCACACCCAGAGCTTCGTTCACGGCTTCGGCTCGACGTTCGGGGCGTCCCCCGTCAGCACGACGCTGCTGGCCGGCGACCTCAAAAAGCACATGGACGAGTTCGACGCGATCTCCTTAAAGGCGGACGCCGCGGTCCTGATCCTGCCCGACTGGCTTGCCGCCGTGGCGGTGCGGGAGCTGCGCCTCAGGCGTCCCGGCATGTCGATCTACGCATCGGACTGGGCCGTGTCGCACAGGACCCCGCTGCTCGCCGGGGAGCTGGGCGAAGGAATGCTGACCGTCTCATGCACGGCGCCGGAGTGGGACGACTCAGACCTGGGCTTCCCCGCCTTCGTCCGGCGGACCTACACGGCCCACATCCCGAGGATGATACTGGCCATGGGATACGACACCGTGGCGATGCTCGACGCGGCAGTGCGCCGCGCGGGATCGGCGGACCCCAAGGCTGTGGCCGCGGCCCTGAAGGAGCTCGACTCGGTGAACACCATCGGAGGCCCCGTCCCGGTGGATAAAAACGGCGACATGAGGCCTGAGGCTCATCTCTTCTCCATGAAGTCCGGCAGGTGGGAGCGGGTCGAGGCCGGCCCCGAAGAGGGCGCGGGGGACGGACGATGAACAGGCGGACCTCCTTCTCCCTCGGGGCGCTGTTCTCGCTCGTCATAGCATCCTTCCTGACCATCTTCCTGGTGCAGAGCGGGATCGGGATCTACCTGAGGCTGCGCTCGGAGCTCGCCGGAATCCAGCAGAAGGGCGAGTACTTCATGCAGACCGCGGACCTGCTGCTGAAAAAACAGCTGGAGAGGCGCGAGTACGGCCTGCAGGCCATTGTCGGCGGCATGTCCGGAGCCTGCGACGACGAGAGGGACGTCCTGCTCGTCGCGATAATGGACGGCAACAGGATAACCCACGTGCTCAAGGGGTGGCTGCCAGTTAGCATGGTCCTGCCCGACCAGCTCCTGACGGACGACTGGGCCATCGGCGACCTGGTTGACGTGTACGGCCGCAACCTGTTCACCTGCGTGCGCAGGGTCATGGGGCTGAAGGTCTTCGCCGCCATCCGCCTCGACCTGGACGAGCTCGACGCCTACGGGGATCACGGCCTGCTGCCGGTGATCTCCGACCGCCTCGGGAAGATAGTATGGCAGGGGACCACCCCCGTCTCCCCGGAGCTCTCCTCGCACCTCGCCGCGCGCGGATTCCTCTACCAGAAGCAGGCCGGCGAAGAGGGGTGGATGAACGTCCTCTCGCACCAGGGCACCAGGGTCATGCTCCGCCAGGAGCCCCTGAGGTACGGCCTCACCTTCACCGTGGTCTACCCCCTATACCCGCTGCTCCTCTCCTCCGCCTCCTCGCTTGGCGTCGCCGGCATCATGTTCGCCACCGCCCTGGCGGTCATACTGCTGTTGTGGCTGCTGTGGCAAAACGGCGTCCTCAGGAGCATCTCCCAGATCGCGGGGCTGGCGGACGAGATGAGCTCCCGCCTGTCTCAGGTCGACGCCAGGGACCCCCTGCGCGGGGCGGAGGTGCTGTTCTCCGTCACGAGGCACTTCACCGAGCTGAAGACCACCTTCGTCAAGGAGACCAACCACCTGATCCGCGACCTGCGCGGCCTGTTCGAGGTGATGCTGCGCCAGCAGGAGGAGCTCACCGCCTTCAACCAGGAGACCGAGGCGATGAACCAGGAGCTTGAGCAGGTGAACAACAGGCTTCGCAACCGCGAGGGGCTGTGGGAGCGCACCCTGGACTTCTCGCGCGCTTTCGCCCGCAGCCAGGATGTCAACACCGCCATCTCCTCCACCCTGAACACGATCATGGGGGACCTCAACGCCTTCGGCATACTGATCTCCTCGGTCGAGGTGGACAGGTTCCGCCTGATCGCGTGGAGCGGCTACGCCGAGGGGCTGACCCAGTTCACCGTCGACAAGACCGGCATAGCCGCCACGGATGCGATATCCTCCCGCTCCCCGATCTGGATAGAGGACGTGAGGGCCCACCCCACAGCCTACCCGGTGCACCCGATGGTCAGGAGCGAGCTGCTCATCCCCCTGTTCCAGGCGGGCGAGGAGGAGGGAGTGCTGGAGATAGCCTTCGACAGGCCGATGAGGAAGGACCCCTTCCTCATCGAGACCCTGATCCCGGTGGCCTCCTTCCTGGGCGGGCTGGTGCACGGCGAGAAGATGCGCCGCGAGGTGAAGGCCTCCTACGCCTACCTGGCGGAAAAGCTCCAGTTCGTGACCGGCCTTTACCACGACGAGACCGAGGCGCACATCGCGCGCATCGGCAAGTACTGCTCCCTGCTCGCGGAGGAGATCGGCAGGGACGGCATGGAGCAGGAGGACATAGAGCTGTTCGCCAGGCTTCACGACATCGGCAAGCTTCGGATCCCCTACGGCATCCTGATAAAGCCCGGCCCCCTCACGCCCGGGGAGTTCGAGCAGATCAAGCTGCATCCGCGGTGGGGCGCGGAGATACTCGGGGACGCGGGCTGGCTGAAGATGGCCAGGAACATCTGCATGACCCACCACGAGAAGTGGGACGGCAGCGGCTACCCGCTGGGCCTGCGCGGAGAGGAGATCCCGTGGGAGGGAAGGGTGGCGACAATCGCGGACATCTACGACGCCCTGCGGTCCGCCCGGTCGTACAAGCCCCCCCTGTCGCACCGGGAGGCGATGCACATCATGCTGGTCGGGGACGGCAGGGTGCAGCCCGAGCACTTCGACCCGTTCGTGCTCAGCACGTTCAAGCGCATCTCGGACCAGTTCGCGGAGATCTTCGCCGCAAACAGCGACGAGAGGGACACATTGGACTACGTCCCGCCCCCCATGTAGCCGGACATGCGCCGCGCCTCGTCGCCAATATTGCCGGCCGCGTGCCTGGCGGTTCATATCGCGGCGCGGGAGCTGGCGCTGGCCGGGCTTCCGCCACCGGGACAGGCGGCGACGGGAGGCCCGCCGGCCCTCGCTCTCCACTTCAACCGCGGGGTGGCCTTCTCCCTGTTCAAGTCGCACCCCGCGGCGGCGTACCTGCTGGCCCTGGTCGGGGTCCTGCTGCTCGCCGTGCTGTACTTCAAGGCCCCGCCCCCGAGGCGGTCCCGCGCGTGGGGGCTGCTGTTCGCGGGCGCGGCCGGGAACCTGCTGGACAGGTTGACCTACGGCCACGTGGTCGACTGGCTGAGGCTCGGCCCCGTTCACGTCAACGCCGCCGACCTGCTGCTGTGCGCGGGCGGCGCCCTGCTGGCGATCGAGCTGCTGGCGCGGAACGAGTGACCAGGGGCGGGACGTTAAGTCTCGCTCATACGGAAGGGAGGACTGCAATATGATGAATATGCGACAAGTGACCGTGCGCGCGCTCCTGCGCTGGGGACTGGCTGCGGCGCTGGCGGCGTGCATGGCCGCCGGGGCGTTCGCGGCCCCGGCGCGGGTGGTTTTTTCAAGGGAGAACTCTATCTACATCATGGACCTCGACGGGGGCGAACCTTTGCGCCTGGCCGAGGGATACGACCCCGAGATATCGCCGGACGGCAGCATGGTGGCATTCACGGTCTACATTGGCGGGCCGGAC
The DNA here is from genome assembly GCA_964458805.1 of uncultured Synergistaceae bacterium. GTDB lineage: Bacteria > Synergistota > Synergistia > Synergistales > Aminobacteriaceae > JAAYLU01. The sequence goes on along the minus strand of CAYWKH010000018.1, from coordinate 10,462 downwards.
GGCGGCGACAGGGGGATATCGGTGGTCGACATCGATACGAAGAAAGTGACTGTCATCGACGCCATACCGGGTGGTAACAGCTACGGACCCCGCTGGTCGCCGGACGGAAGCCTGCTCCTGTTCAACCACTGGGACCCGGAGGGTGACAACTGGGTGCTGGCGACCGCAAGGCCCGACCGCACCGGGTTCCGGGTGCTAGCACCCGGCCTGAGGGGGGTCTACTCGCCCTTCTGGTCCGCCGACGGCAAGTACGCTTACTGCCAGAACCTGGTGAAGCTGTTCCGCATTGACGTCGCCGCGGGCACGGTGGTCGACGAGCGTCCACTGGAGGAAGTGACCGGGGAGGTCGCCCTGATGTCGAGCGCGGTGCGCTTCTCGGTCTCGCCCGACGGCGGCCTGTGGCTGTTCGACGCGGAGGTGGAGGACACGGCGGGCCTGATGAAGCGGGGCGAGCCCCTTAGCTCGGCGGTCTTCCTGCACACGACGGCCGACGGCGAGACTATCCGACTGACGCCGGAGGATGTCTGCGCCATGCAGCCGGAATGGCTGCCGGGGGGCGAGTTTCTCTACACTGCCTACGAGCCGGACAAATTCTCGGTGTACCGGGCTCCCCTGGACGGAGGGGCCCCGGTCCTGCTGGCGGAGAAGGCGGACAGGCCGTCGGCCTCGAGGTGAGGGGTGCGCTTCGGGGGCCGGACCAGCCGGTTCCAAGGCCCCGCTGCGTCGCAGGTTCATGTTGACTTAATACCCTGGTGCCTCTAGAATCGTATCGGCCCGGCCGTGGCGGGCGCGGCTCGCCCCGGCCGGGCGAATCAAAAACAACAGGAGGGATTTGTATGAAGAGGTTTCTGACAGTGCTGTGCGTTCTAGCCCTGACCCTGCCCATGCTCGCGGGCGCGTCGGAGGCGGCCTCCGTGCTGCGGGTGATCACCTGGGCCGGCTACGCTCCCCAGGAGCTGGTGGACAAGTTCACCGCCGAGACCGGCATCGAGGTGGAGATCACCCTGAGCAACAACGAGGAGATGATCAGCAAGCTTCGCGCCACTCGCGGCGGCGGGTTCGACCTGGCCCAGCCCTCGCAGGACCGCATCTCCTCCGTGGTCGAGCAGTACAAGATCTACCAGCCGATAGACTACTCCAAGCTGGACACCGACCAGATAGATCCCTCCCTGCTGGAGGCCGTCAAGAAGAACACCCTCGTCGACGGCCAGTCCTACGCGGTGCCGCACATCTACGGCACGGAGGGGCTCGTGCTCAACAGGAAGCTCGCCCCCGACATCAAGGACTTCAAGGACCTGCTCGACCCGAAGTACGAGGGCAGGGTCTCCTACAGGATGAAGAGGCCCACCCTGATCGGCATGGGCTTCTCGCTGGGCTACGACCCCTTCTCCCTGTACGACAAGCCCGAGGAGTACCAGAAGTTCCTCGACGAGATGGAGAAGGTCCTTATCGCCGGCAAGCCCGCGGTCAAGACCTACTGGGACAACGGCGACCAGCTGCTTCAGCTCCTTCGCTCCGGCGAGGTGTGGGCGGCGTCGGCATGGGAGCAGGCGGGCTGGAAGCTGCACGCCGAGAACCCGGACATCGACTACCTCGCCCCCGAGAGCGGCGCGCTTGCGTGGGTGGACACCTTCGCGATACCGGCCCGCTCCGAGAACGTCGAGGCGGCCTACAAGTACATCAACTTCATGCTTCGCCCGGAGAACGCGGCCTTCTTCACCAACCGCGAGACCTACGGCACCGCCTCCAAGGACGCGGTCAAGTTCCTCGACCCGGAGATCAAGGCCAACTTCGAGCGCGGCCTTCCCCCCGAGGTGCTGGAGAAGATCAACTGGTACCCGACGGTCCCCGCGGGCGTCGAGGAGATGGAGGGCAAGACCCTCGACAAGGTAAAGGCGGCCAGGTAAGCCAGACCAGCCGTCCATCATTCCAAAAGCGGGCGGCGGGCTCCTCCAGGGACCGCCGCCCGCCTCACATCCAGAGGTGACCGCCCTTATGCGCAACGCACTTTCGGTACAGAACCTGGTCAAGCGCTTCGGCAGCTTTACCGCGGTGAACGACGTCTCGTTCGACGTGGAGGACGGCAAGTTCTTCTCGATACTCGGCCCGTCCGGGTGCGGCAAGACCACCCTGCTCAGGATGATAGCGGGGTTCTACAGGCAGGACGGCGGCAGAATTCTGCTGAACGAGCTGGACATGGACGGGGTCGCGCCCAACAGGCGGCCCGTGAACCTGGTGTTCCAGAACCTGGCCCTCTTCCCGATGATGAACGTGTTCGAGAACGTGGCTTTCGGCCTGCGCCGCCGCGGCGAGAAGGGCCCGGCGGTGGAGGCCAAGGTCAGGGACATGCTCGAGCGGGTCGGCCTGCCCGAGTCCGGGAAGAAGGAGATAGGCCAGCTCTCCGGCGGACAGAAGCAGAGGATTGCCATTGCCCGCTGCCTGGTGCTGGAGCCCGCCGTGCTGCTGCTGGACGAGCCGCTCGGCGCGCTGGACGCGAAGCTTCGCGAGCACATGAAGGTGGAGCTGAAGGCCCTGCAGTCCAAGGTCGGCACCACCTTCGTCTACATCACCCACGACCAGTCGGAGGCCATGGTGATGAGCGACAGGGTCGCCGTGATGAACAACGGAGTCTTCGAGCAGATCGGGTCGCCGCAGGAGCTCTACCACTCCCCGCGCTCGTCGTTCGTCGCCCAGTTCGTAGGGGCCAACAACAAGCTGCCCGTCACCCTTTCCGGCAGGGAGGCGCCGATGGCCTCCTACGCCCGGTGGAGCGGCCTGAGGACGACCGCGCCCGCCGCCGGGTTCTCCGAGGGGGAGCCGCACGACCTGTTCATCCGCCCCGAGTCGATGGTGATAAACCCGCCGGAGGACAGCGGCTTCAACACACTGCCTGTGACCGTGAAGGCGATCCTGTTCGACGGAGGCAACAGCAGGCTGCTCGTCTCCCCCCGCGGGACGGAGGACGAGCTGACCGTGGCCCTGCCGCAGACCAGGCAGTACGACCACATCCGCGCGCGCGACGAGATCCGCGTCGGATGGGACCCGTCCGCCTCCCTCTGCTTCCGCAGGAGCGAATGGAAGCTGTACGATGAAGAGTAGCAGAGCCGGATTCCTATTCTTCTTCCTGCCCGTGGCGATCTGGCTGGGGCTCCTGATCGTCCTCCCCCACCTGGAGCTGCTGCGCCTGTCCTTCACCTCGTCCCGCGACGGGGGGCTCACTCTGGCCAACTACTCCGCCTTCTTCAACGAGCCCATCTACTGGCTTACCTTCGTCCGGACCGCGCTCTACTCCACCCTGGTGACCTTCATCGCGATGGCGCTGGCCCTGCCGGTGGCCTTCTACATCACCAAGGTGGCCAGGGTCCAGGCCGGGGGCTTCCTGATGCTGCTCGTGCTCGTCCCCTTCTGGGTCAGCGAGCTCATCAGGGTGTACGGCTGGATAATCCTGCTACGCGAGAGCGGGGTGATCAACCAGCTCCTGATGGCCGCCGGGCTGCTCGACAGGCCGATAGAGATGTTGTACAACGACGTCACCATGGTCATGGGGCTGGTCTACACGAGCATGCTCTTCATGGTGGTGCCCGTGATAGGGGTGATGGACGCGCTCGACGACGCGCTCATCGAGGCCGCCTACGACCTCGGCGCGTCGAAGACCGCCATCTGGCGCACCATCATCATCCCCCACTGCACGCCGGGGCTCGTCTCCGGCGGGATAATCGTCTTCATGCTCGCGCTCGGGAGCTACCTGACGCCCAACCTGATGGGGGGCAAGAACTCCCTGTGGTTCACCGAGCAGATATACAACCAGATAATACTCTACTTCAACTGGAACCAGGGCGCGGCGTTCGGATTCCTGCTGCTGCTGCTCTCGTCCCTGATAATCTGGCTGGGGCTGCGCGTCACCGGCCAGAGCCTGAAGGACGTGGTCAAATGATAAGGACTCTGCCTGCATCGAAGGGGTACGACTTCGGCTTCCGGGTCTTCATGGCACTCTACTTCGTCATCCTGTTCGCGCCGCTGGTGGTGACCATGGCGCTGGCCTTCAACGACTCCATGTACCCGTCCCTGCCGTGGGAGGGCTTCACCACCGACTGGTTCTTCGGCGCCGGGCCGAAGAAGTTCGGCATCTTCAACGACCCGACCAACCTGCGCAGCATCGCCACCTCGTTTCGGACGGCGCTCGCGGTGACCGTGGTCTCCACCTTCCTCGGCACCTGCGCGGCCTTCCTGTTCGAGCAGGAGGACTTCCGCTTCAAGAGCGCGCTCTACTTCCTCATGATCGCCCCGCTAGTCATCCCCGGGGTCATACTCGGCATCTCCATACTGATGTTCGCCAACACGGCGGGGATCATGATCGAGGACGCGCTCGGGATCTACATCAAGTGGCTCACGCCCGGCTTCTGGCTGGTGGTTCTGGGGCAGTCGTCGTTCATATCGACCATAGTCGCGCTGGTGGTCTCCGCCAGGCTGAAGAAGTTCGACCGCTCGCTGGAGGAGGCCGCGTACAACCTCGGCGCCAACCGGGCCGAGGTCCTCTGGTACGTCACGCTCAAGTACCTCAGGCCGTCGATAATCGGCGGCGCGGCGGTGGCCTTCCTGATGTCGTTCGAGAACTTCAACACGACCGTGTTCACGGTGGGATCCCAGGCCACCCTGCCGATAAACATGTACATGCAGGTGCGAGACGGCTCCACCCCGGTGATCAACGCAATATCCTTCCTGCTGATAGCAGGCACGTCCGTGTTCGCGGTGGCGAACCTGTGGGGAAGCAGAAAGAGGGAGGCGTAGAGGGGGCTCTTCTCTTGTCGTCCCGAACGCGCGCAACGCGGGAGGGACCTCGCCTTCAGCATCGAGCCTCACGGGCTCGTCACGGGCGAACTGCTCACCCTCCCGCGGGGTAGACGGAATGCGGTGCGGGCTCCGGCTCGGGGGTCGGCGGAGTTGGCTCAGGCTCCGGCGGAGTCGGGCCGGGGGGGACAGGCGGAGCGGGCTCGGGTGCGGGATTCGGGGTCGGCTCCGGTGATGGCTTTGGTGTCGGGGTCGGCTCCGGTGTCGGGCGCGGCGTCGGTGTCGGGGTCGCGGTCGGCGTTGGCTCCGGCGTCGGGGTCAGGGTCGGTGCGGGTCCGGCTTCGTATTCGAACGCGCCCATGCTCACTCCTGCTCCCCCGGGGCGGGACAGTCCGCGCTGGTCCACCGCCGGGATGCGCAGTGCAAGTGCGCCGACCGCGCGATCTCCGGACGGGTAGCCCGCTCCTATCGCAGGGCTTCCCTCCATGAGTGCGTGAGTCCTTGTGATGCCGCCGTTGTCCGCCAAGTCCCCCAGAAGCGGATCATCGCTCAGGACTTCAATCTTCGTGACATTTACCAGTCCGCCGCGAACGACGCTTCTCTCGATCGCGATGGAGCCTCCCTCGGCCTCCGCCTCGCGCGCCTTATCCGTGAAGGCGTTGTTCAGCACGCAGTTGACCAGAGTGGAGACGCCTCCCCTGTTGAGCAGGGCTGCTCCTCCCTCCGAGGAGTTGAAGGCGAAGGTGCAGTTCACAGCCGCGAAGACCCCCTGGTCGTTGTAAATCGCGAGACCGTTGATCACCGAATAATTGCCCGAGAAGGTGCAGTTGACGAACGTCGCTTCCCCGCAGTTGCCCGCGGCGCCGCCACCGGTGGCGGCGGCGTTGCCTACGAACTCGCACCCTTCGCAGTCCGCTTTTGCGCCCGACTGCACGAACAAAGCTCCCCCCGCGTACTCGTCCGCCGAGTTCTCCCGGAACGCGCAGTCGACAAAAGTCGCAGACCCGGCATTTACGCAGGCACCACCCGCATTCGCCGCCTTGTTCCCCTTGAAGACGCAGTTTGCGAGCCTCGGCGATCCTCCCTTGGAGAAGAAGGCGCCTCCGATCCGCTCGGCACTGTTGTCGCGGAACAGACAGTTGGAGATGACAGGCGAGCCGCCCGCGTTGAATACGCCTCCGCCGTCTTTTTCGGTATAAAGGCTGCCCGTCGCCTTGCCGTTTATCACTGCGACTCCGTCGAGCATGGTGTTCTCGTCCGCGTCCACGGCGATGGCGACCACGTGTTGGAAGTATTTATCTCCGTCAAGGATGGTTTTGCGAGTGGAGGGGTCGCGTTGCTCCCGGATTGTTTCGTCGCCCTTGAACCCACCGTAGAGCGACACGCTCTTGCGCAGCAGAAAAGCCGAACCCCTGCCCTGACTTCGTTTGAAGGCATAGGTCCCTTCCGCCACCCAGTACTCCGCATCGGCGGGGTTCCCCTCCTTCATGCTCGCGCAGAAACCCTCTCTGTCCAGCGCCCTCTCCCAGGAGGAGCCGTCCCTTGGGGACGCCGAGCCCCCCTTCTCCGTCACGCGCACCACGGTAGCGGCCTCGGATACGGCGTGCAGACCGAAAACAACGGACACAGCCGACAGAAGCAGCCATCGACGAATGCCGGAAAGGCTCAACCCCCGTCTCCCCGGTCGCAGCGTTCGGGGTGGAGGACACTGCCATGCTCGTGACCGGCCCGTCCCGTCATATCGACGTGGAGTTCCTGCCGGAGACCTGGACCGTCCTGCCGGTCCGGGCGGACTCGTAGGCCGCGGCGATGATCTCGACGCTCTTGCGCCCCTCGCGGCCGGTCAGCAGGGACTCGGCCCCGCCTTCGAGCACGTCCAGGACGTGGCGGTAGTAGGGGAGGTGCCCGAAGCCGTAGACGCTCGCGGGATTGGTGTTCGCGCCTTCGACCTCGCCGTCCATGGGGTCGGGCGCGTCGAACTGCCACTGCTCGATCCTGTTCAGCGCCACCCCGCCGATACGGACCGTACCTCTCTCGCCGAGGATCGTAAGGCTACCCTCGAGGTTCTTCGGGTAGGTCAGGTTGGTGGCGTTTATGCTCCCCAGCGCGCCGCTTCGGAATTTCAGGTTGACCGCGATGGTGTCCTCCGCCTCGATCCTCCTCGCCAGTGTGGCGCTGAAGGCCTGGACGGACTCCACCGCGCCGCCCATCCACTGCACCATGTCGACGTAGTGGGAGGCCTGGTTGCTCAGGCAGCCGCCGTCGAACTCCCAGGTGCCGCGCCACCTCGCCTGGTCGTAGTAGTCCTGCGGGCGCGTCCAGTAGACGTTGGACGAGATCATGTACAGGCGGCCGAAGCGCCCCGCCTCGAGCGCCCTTCGAAGGAGGGCGACGCTACTGTTGAAGCGGTTCTGCTTGACGACGAAGTAGTGGACTCCGCGGGCGTCGCAGGCGTCGATGGCCAGGTCGACAGCGGCGAGGCCGGTCCCGGCGGGTTTTTCGGAGAGTGCGTCGACCCCGCGCCTTGCGGCCGCCTCGACGTGGGCTGGGTGAAGGCCGGACGGGGTGCAGATTGAGAGCACGTCGCTTTGAACCTCGTCGAGCATGGACTCCAGCGACTGGAACGGGCGGCAGCCGGTCCTTTCGGCGATGGCCCGGGCCCGCGCCGGGATCGGGTCGCAGCAGGCCACGAGCTTCGCGGCCCCCTCCTTCTCCAGTTCGAGCAGGGTGTCCACGTGGTTTTTGCTGATCCGGCCGCAACCGGCAAGGGCGAACGTGCGCATTCAGATTACCTCCGGAAGAGAGTTGAAATAGGATTCCTCGTCGCCTGCGGCTCCTTCGGAATGACAGGGCAGCGGATGGCTCGTGACCTGCGGCTCCGCGGATCGACACAACGCAGGATTCCTCGTC
>CAYWKH010000018.1:0-2664 GCA_964458805.1 uncultured Synergistaceae bacterium | reverse complement strand
CGGATGGCTCGTGACCTGCGGCTCCGCGGATCGACACAACGCAGGATTCCTCGTCGCCTGCGGCTCCTTCGGAATGACAGGGTGTCGGATTGCTCGCGGTCTCCGGTGCCTGCGGCCCGACAGGGCGCCGGTTTGAATTCAGCTACAGAGACACCAGGTTCTCGCGCTTCTCCCCCGCGTAGACGTTCTTCGTGTCCAGAACCAGGCGGGCGTTTCGCGCCACCAGGTTGTAGTCCACCCCTCGCCTGTGGGCGGTGGTTACTACGACGGCGTCGTAGCCTCGCAGCATGGCCTCGTCCAGCGCCAGGGATGTCCTCCGCCCCCCGTTGCGCGGCGCGACCGGGCAGTAGGGGTCCGAGTAGTCCACTGCGGCGCCCTTGCGCTCCAGTTCGTCCCAGACCTTCAGCGCCGGTGACTCGCGCAGGTCGTCGATATCCCCCTTGTAGGCCACGCCGAGCAGCAGCACCCTGGTCCCCCTCATCGGCTTGCACAGGTCGTTGAGCAAATCCTGCAGGCGGGAGACCACGTAGGCCGGCATCTCGTCGTTTATGTCGCCCGCGAGCTCGATCAGCCTGGTGTGGTAGTCGTGGGCGCGGGCCTTCCACGTCAGGAAGTACGGGTCTATGGGGATGCAGTGCCCACCCACTCCGGGGCCCGGGTAGAAGGGTACGAATCCGAACGGCTTCGTCGCCGCGGCGGCTATGACCTCCCAGACGTTGACACCCATCCTGTGGCAGATGACCGCCATCTCGTTGGCCAGGGCGCAGTTGACGATGCGGAAGGTGTTCTCCAGGATCTTGGTCATCTCCGCCTCCTTCGGGCTCGAGACCGTGAACACCGGCGCCTCGAGCACCGCCTCGTACAGGGCGCGCGCGACCTCGGTGCAGGCGGGGGTGCAGCCGCCGACCACCTTCGGCGTGTTCTTCGTCTTGTAAAGCAGGTTGCCCGGGTCCACGCGCTCCGGCGAGAAGGCCAGGTTGAGGTCGCCCCCTATGGTGAAGCCCTTCGCCTCGAATATGGGCCTGAGCACCTCCTCCGTGGTCCCGGGCCAGGTGGTGGATTCGAGCACGACGAGCATCTCCGCGTGAGCATGCTCGGCCACCGTGCGGGCGGACGACTCCACGTAGGTCATGTCCGGCTGCTTGTAGTGGTCGAGAGGCGTCGGGACGCAGATCGCCACCACGTCGCACTCCGCTATCCTGGAGAAGTCGTCCGTGGCCGACAGGTGCCCGATCTCGACCAGGTGAGCCAGCTCCTCCGGGACCACGTCGCCGATGTAGTTCTCGCCGCGGTTCACCTTCGCGCACTTCTCGCCCTGTACGTCGAAGCCAAGGACGCAGAAGCCCGCGCGCGCCTTCTCCACCGCCAGCGGCAGCCCCACGTAGCCGAGCCCCACCACGCCCACCCGGGCGGTCTTGCCCGTTATCTTTTCAAACAGAGTCATTCGTGCATCATCCCTTTATCCGTCGAAGAATACCTGGTTTTCTATCAGCTGATCGTCCGGGACCGGGCGCAGGACCCGCCCCGGCACTCCGACCACGATCATGCCCGGCGGGACGTCCCTGGTCACTAGGCAACCGGCCGCCACCAGCGCGTCCTCGCCTATCACGACCCCCGGGAGCAGCGTCGCGTTAGCCCCGATCCGAGCTCCGCGCCTCAGGATCGGCCCGCCGAAGCGCTTTTTGCGCTCCTCCGTGCGGCCGAGGAAGTTGTCGTTGGTGAAGGCCGCGCACGGCGCCACGAAACAGTAGTCCTCCATCGTGGTCATCGCGGTTATGTACGCCTCGGACTCGATCTTGCACTTGCGGCCGATCGTCGTCCTGTTCTCGACCGTCGCGCCCCTGCCGATTATCGTGAGCTCGCCGATGCGCACATCCTCGCGGATGGTTGCCAGGTCGCCGACGAAGACGCCGTCCCCCAGCTCCGCGCCGCGGTAGATCACGCAGTTTGCGCCTATCGTGACCCGGCGCCCCACAACCAGCGGCGGCAGCTCGCTCGACCCGCCGGTCGTGGCGGAGAGCGACGCCCTGGCCGGGAGCTTGCCCAGCACGGCGCCGTCCATGATCACCGCCCCCTCGCCGACGCGCACGCCGACGCGTATGACCACGTTGTGCCCGATTGTCGCGCCGGGGCCGATCTCCACGTCGCCCTCGACGACCACGTTCCGGCCGATTGTCGCCGTCTCGTGGATGAATGTGTCATCTAGTCCGCTCATGGTCGCCTCTCTTCGGGGATGATGGATTCCGCGAGTAATAATATTGTTCAAGCGGAGGGATGTCAATCGCTTCGGGCGACAGATGCTAAAAGTCGTCCCGAACGAGCGCGGCGAGGAGGGATCGACTCTTGTCGTCCCGAACGAGCGCGGCGAGGAGGGACCTTACTGAGTGCCAGCTCCCTACCCAGGTCCCTTCGGCGCTAAGCTCCTCAGGGTAAGCGATCGACATCGCGGTCGCCTGCTTCGCGGCCAGGGGCGTGCCGCATAAGCGATCGACATCGCGGTCGCCTGCTTCGCGGCCAGGGGCGTGCCGCATAAGCGATCGACACGAACGGAAAAACGCCCGTTCGGTCGCCTGCTTATGTCGTCCCGAACGAGCGGAGCGAGGAGGGATCCTAGTTCGAGGTAGCACCCCACCAAGGTCCCTCCGGCGCTGCGCGCCGTTCGGG
>CAYWKH010000017.1:0-28000 GCA_964458805.1 uncultured Synergistaceae bacterium | reverse complement strand
CCACAGCCATTTCACCGAAGCCTATCGCCTCGGTCTTGCGGACGTCGCCCTCCCACAGGCCAAGCGCCCGCAACAGGCTCGTCTTGCCGGAGCCTGTGGGCCCCACTATCATGACTCTTTTCATGCGGCGGCTATGTGCGGGTCAGGGGCGCCGGGGCGAAGCCGAGGACGGTCGCAAGGGTCCGCACCGCGCTCTCCAGCGAGCTCTCGACCGCCGCCACGTCACCTGTGAACAGAACGCACCCGGTGAAGCGGTCTATGAAGTCCATCTTGACGTCGCCCGACTTCGACGCTATGTCAGCCGCAATAATGGCGCCCTCTCCGGGGGTGATGGTCATTATGCCTATCGCGCCGGACTTCTCCACGCCCATCAGCGAGCACAGCTCGGGACGCGGGTTGCATATGACATGAGCCAGAGTCACCTGTTTTCCCGGAACATACTCCTGGATCACCCTCGCCTTGGCCGCGTCGGTCATGAAGCCGCCCCCCTTTTCCTTTTCGACAATTTTCGCATAGCTGAAGAGTATGATACCATAAGCGCGGTAAAAACTCCCTCCCTCAGGCGGGAGAGAATAATTATTCACGGTGGCCGGGTGAAAAGTCGTCCCCCGAACGAGGAGGCCCTTCATGTACGAGAGAATGCTGGATGACTGGCTGTCGCTTCTGCACCCCGTCGGGGCCGGCACGCGCGGCGTGACAAGGACGGGGTACACGGACGCGGAGGACGAGATGCACTCCCTGCTGCGCTCCTTCGCCCGAGAGCTTGGCCTCGACGCGTTGGAGGACAGCTTTGGAAACACCTTAGTATCACTGCCCGCGGTCGGTGCGAGGTCCAGGTTCCTGATCGGCTCCCACCTTGACTCGGTGCCCGAGGGCGGGCGATACGACGGGGTAGCGGGGGTGCTGGCAGGCCTGCTGGTCATGTCGATGAGCCGCGACGAGGGAGTGGATCTGCCCCTTGCGACGGTGACCTTTCGCAGCGAGGAGACGTCAGCGTTCGGACCCGCCACCATAGGGAGCCTGCTCTTCACGGGGGCGCCCGGGCGCGACAGTCTGCTGGGGGCGAAGGACTCGGCCGGGAGAAGCCTGCGCGATGCGATAAAGGAGAGGGGGTTCTCGCCCGATGCGGCTTCCGGCCCTCTGGAGGCGGAGCTGTACCTTGAGCTGCACATAGAGCAGGGGCGCGTGCTGGAGTCCTCCGGCGTCAGGCTCGGGGTCGTGTCCGCCATCGCCGGGGCTGTGCGTTTCCGCGCGGTGGTGGAGGGCAGGCAGGATCACTCGGGCGCCACCCCGATGGGGATGAGGAGCGACTCGCTGTGCGCCGCGGCTGAGGCGGTCCTTGCAGCCGAGCGCTGCGGAACCGCGGAGAGCGCCCTTGGCACCGTGGCCACGGTGGGGGTAATTCGCAACGAGCCCAACGCTATGAACGTCGTGCCGGGGCGCACCGCGCTGGGCGTGGACGTACGCGGCACGGACGAGCGAAGCTTTCGCCGGACTGCGGACGTCATCAAGGCCGAGATGGCGGAGATATGCCGCAGGCGGGGGGTGTCCCTCTCGCTGGAGGAGGTGGCCGCCTCCAGCCCGGTCGTCATGGACCACGGGGTCATGGCCGGCCTGTCGGCCGCCGCGGAGCGACTGGGTTTCGAATACATGGTCATGCCGAGCGGGGCGGGGCACGACGCCATGAACATCGCCCCGCATGTGCCTGCCGGAATGCTTTTCATCCCGTGCAGGGACGGAGTGAGCCACAACCCGGACGAGCACGCCGATGCCGGAGACATCGTCCTCGGCGCCCGCGTGCTGTACGAGTACCTGAGGGGGCGCAAGTAGCCGCGACGCGCACCGGGACGACCCGGCCGACCGGAGTGGCCGCGGTGCGCGCGACGCGGGGGCCCCCTTAAGCCCTCACCCTGTACATGAAATCCTTGATAGCCGTCCCCGCGGGGACCATTGGCATGACGAGCTCCCCCTGCGGGATGCGGCACTCGATCAGGGCCGGGCCGCTTGTGTCGAATGCGAAATCGAGCGCGCCCTCCAACCCGTCGAGGTCGTCGCAGGCACGGGCCGGTACCCCGAAGGCCGATGCGAGGGCCGTGAAGTCGCACGCCGGGGCGTGGGTGGTGGCGGAGTAGCGCTCGCCCCAGAACAGCTCCTGCCACTGGCGCACCATCCCCAGGCAGCCGTTGTTCAGCAGGATCACCTTCACCGGGAGACCGTAGCGCGCGCAGGTCTCAAGCTCCTGGCAGGTCATCAGGAAGCCGCCGTCGCCCGCGAAGCAGATTACGGGCGCCTCGCCCGAGGCGAACGACGCGCCCATGGCCGCGGGGAGGGAGAAGCCCATCGTTCCGAGCCCCCCGGAGCTCAGGAAGGTCCGAGGCCCCCCGGCCCTCCAGTGTAGCGCGGCCCACATCTGGTTCTGCCCGACGTCGGTGACAGCGACGGTGCTCCCGTCCGCGCGCCGCCGGACTGCCTCGAAGATCGCTCCAGGGGAGAACGAGCAATCCCCGGAGTCGAACAGCGGCATCTCATCCGCCAGATCTCGGAGCCTCTCGGCCCAGTCGTCCCGGCGGGCCTCCCTCAATCCGTCGGCAAGCAGCCCCGTCACGAGGGCCGCGTCGCCGACCAGCGCCACATCGCAGCCCACGATCTTGTCGATCTCCGCATGATCGATGTCCACGTGGATCAGAGACGCCTCCCTTGCGAAGTCCTGCACCTTTCCGGTCGTCCGGTCGCTGAAGCGCGCCCCGATCGCCAGCACCGCGTCCGCCTCGGACAGGGCGGTGTTCGCGGCCGGTGTCCCGTGCATCCCGGCCATACCCAGATACAGGCGATGATCCTCGGGGAACGCGCCCTTGCCCATCAGGGTGACCGCCACGGGGATGTCGCCCCTCTCCGCCAGGCGCAGCAGCCGACGGGACGCCCCCGACGAGACCGCTCCTCCACCGGCCAGTATCACCGGGCGCTCGGCCCCGTCCAGCAGCGCGAGCGCATCCTCGAGCCGCGACAGGTCCTGTGCCTGTTTAAGGTGGTGGTTCGGGAAGACCTCGCCCGCCGGCCATGAGAACTCCCCCTCGCCCCTCTGGACGTCCACGGGAAGCTCGACAAGCACCGGCCCCGGCCGCCCCGACACCGCGAGCTCGAACGCCCCCCTGACGGCGGACGGGATCTCCTCCGTCGACCGCACCAGGATGCTGTGCTTCACCGTCGGCAGGCTAGCGCCGAAGGAGTCCACCTCCTGGAAGGCATCCGCTCCCAGGAGGGAGGTCGAAACCTGTCCAGTGATCGCCACCATCGGCACGGAGTCCAAGAAGGCCGTGGCCAGTCCGGTCAGGATATTCGTGAAACCCGGGCCGGACGTGCACACGCACACCCCCGGCCGCCCCGACGCCCTTGCGTAGCCGTCCGCGGCGTGAGCCGCGGCCTGCTCGTGCCTCACCAGGATGTGAGGGAAGGCGGCGTCGTAGAGAGCGTCGTACAGGGGAATCACCGAGCCCCCCGGAATGCCGAACACGCATCGGACCCCCTCCATCTCAAGTGCCCTAACGACCATGCGCGCCCCGTTCATCCTCATGAAGACCTCCCCCTTCCCTCTATGTCCCGCTAAACCGAGGGCGCCGACTTGGCGTCCATCCAGGGCATCATGGCGCGAAGCTCCCTGCCGACCTCTTCTATCTGGTGCGCCCTCTCCCGCTCCATCCACTTCCTCATGCGCGGCCTGCCGCACTGGTTCTCCAGCATCCAGTCCTTGGCGAAGGAGCCGTCCTGCACGCTCTCAAGCAGCTCCTTCATCGTCTGGCGCACCCGGCCGTCGATGACCCTCTTCCCCGCCACCAGGTCGCCGTACTTGGCCGTGTCGCTGACCGAGTAGCGCATCCAGCCTATGCCGCCCTCGTACATCAGGTCGACGATCAGCTTCATCTCGTTGAGGCACTCGAAGTAGGCGATCTCCGGCTGGTAGCCCGCCTCGACCAGCGTCTCGAACCCGGCCTTGATCAGCTCCGTTATACCCCCGCACAGGACCGCCTGCTCTCCGAACAGGTCAGTCTCCGTCTCCTCCTTGAAGGTGGTCGAGAGCACGCCCGCGCGCCCGCCGCCCAGGGCGCACGCGTACGCCAGTCCGAGATCCCGCGCCCTGCCCGATGCGTCCTGGTGCACCGCCAGCAGGCAGGGAACGCCCCTCCCCTCGGCGTACATCCTGCGGACCAGGTGCCCCGGCCCCTTGGGGGCCACCATGAACACGTCGTTGTCCTCCCTGGGGGTCACCTGGTTGAAGTGGATGGAGAAGCCGTGAGCGAAGGCCAGGGCCGCCCCTCTCTTCAGGCTGGGCGCCACGTGCTCCCGGTAGGTGGGGCCCTGAACGTGGTCGGGCATCAGGAACATCACCACGTCCGCCAGCCCGGTGGCCTCGGCGACCGAGCAGACCCTGAAGCCGTCCCCTTCGGCCACGGACCGCGACCTGCTTCCCTCGTGCAGGCCGACGACCACCGATACCCCGCTGTCCCGCAGGTTCTGCGCGTGGGCGTGCCCCTGGCTGCCGTAGCCGAGCACCGCCACGGTCTTTCCCTTCAGAAGCCCCATGTCCGCGTCGCTGTCGTAAAGCGCCTTTGCCATAAAATCCAACTCCCTCTCAGAATAAAATATTAAAACACGGTAGCGCCGTTGCGCGCGTCCAGGGCCAAAGGCCCGCTCTTGACCGACTCTACGAGGCCGTGACGCCTCACGCTCTCCAGGCACCTGTCCAGGTCTTCCCCGGAGCCTGTCGCCTCAATGATCACCGCGTCGCCATTCTCGCCCGCGACCGAGTGGGAGAACGCGCTGAGCGACTCGAACAGCTCCCCCCTGCGATCGGCGGGCAGCTCGAACTTCATCAGCATCATCCGCCTCTCCACGCAGCAGTCCGGGCTCAACTCGAAGGCCTCGACAGTCTCCACCATCTTGCGGAGCTGGCGCACGGCCTGCGAGGCTTTCCTGTCGTCCCCGGCGATCACGAACGTGAAGCGCGAACGCCCCGGCTGCTGGGTCGCGCCGGCCGACACACCCCTCACCTGGAATCCCCTTCGCTCCATCAGCCCCGACAGCCGCGAGAGCACGCCCGGCCTGTCCTCGGCGACAACCCCTATAGTTCTCTCCATTTCACGACCCCCCGATACGGATATTTGCATAAAAAAAGGCCGGGGCCCCCAGTGCTGCGGGGACCCCGGCCGGAATGCACTTTGTCTGGCTACACGCCGACAAGCGCTCCGGGGGAATCCCCGCAGCGAATAATAATTACGACGGCTATAGCGGATGAACTTGCCAGGCACTGAATGGACATGCTGTTCACGGGTCTTCCTCCTTTTTGCGTGTGTTCTGTTGGCGGCGCATGTGCTACTATAAAGCGCGGAAGCAGATTCAGGCGCCGCTTCCTCAAGTTGCGGGAGATTCTACAGGCCTTTGGATGCATTGTCAATAGGCGGGCCGAACAAAAATTATTCACGCTAATCAAATTTACGGGGGATCGCAGGATGGACGCAGAGAAGCTACGCGAGTGCAGGGAGCAGATCGACGAGATAGACAGGGGCATAGCGTCCCTGCTGTCGCGCAGGATGAAGGTGGCTATCGAGGTCGGGGCCGCCAAGAAGGGCGCCCCGGTGTACTACCCCGCAAGGGAGAGCGAGGTCTTCGACAGGGTGGCCGTGGCCTGCGAAGGGGTGGAGAGGCGCGTGGTGGAGAGGATATACCGCGAGATAATCTCCGCCTGCAGGGAGGCCCAGGGGCCCCTCAGGGTGGCCTTCCTGGGCCCGGAGGGCTCCTTCTCGCACGAGGGGGCCCTGGCCGTCTTCGGATCGGGGGTCAAGCCGGTGCCCTGCCAGTCGTTCGTAGACGTGCTGGCCGCGGTGGAGAAGGGCGCCGCCGAACGCGGAGTGGTCCCGGCGGAGAATTCGCTGGAGGGGACGGTGCTGCCCACGATGGACGCCTTCGCCTCTCTGACCGGTACTGCGCTGTCCATCCAGAGCGAGATGTCGATAGCGATAGACCACTGCCTCGCATCGCAGGAGACTGCCCTGGACGGCATACGCGAGGTCTTCTCGCACCCCCAGGCGCTGGGCCAGTGCAGGGAGTGGCTCAGGCTGAACCTCCCGTCGGCCGTCCAGATCCCGGCGGGCAGCACGAGCGCGGCTGCCGCCATCACGGCGGACAGGCCCGGCCGGTCGGCGGTGTGCAGCGCCCTGGCCGCGCGGGCCAACGGCCTGAACATACTCGCGGAGAAGATTCAGGACCGAGGGCGCAACGCCACCCGGTTCTGGACGGTCGGGTTCGGCGCCGCGCGCATGGGGACGAAGAACAAGACTTCGATACTGTTCAACGTGGAGCACACGCCCGGGACCCTGTTCCATGCGATGGAGCCGCTGTACCTCAACGGCCTGAACCTCACTCACATCCAGTCCCGCCCCCTGTCAGGGGGGCAGTTCGAGTACTACTTCTTCATAGACGTGGACGGACACGTGGACGAGCCCCACGTGCGGAAGGCCCTGGACGAGATGAGGAACCGCACGTCCTTCCTGCGCCTGCTCGGCTCCTACCCCTGCCTCTGACCCGCTCCCGGCAGGCTGTCGATGATACGCCCGGCCACGGCGTCCACCGACAGGTCGTCCGTGCTCACCCTAAGGTGGCACGATGAATAGGCCTCGGCGCGGGCCTCCATAAGCTTGCGCACCCCGTCGCCCAGCAGGGGGCGCGAGCCGCGGCAGGAGGCGGCCCTCCCGGCGACCGTCTCCGGACTCGCGTCCAGTATCACCAGGAAGGAGCGCGCCAGCACCTCGGCGCGCGACCCCTCGTCCAGGAGCGCCCCGCCCCCGAGCGACACCACGCGCCCCTCGCCGTCGAGCGCCTCGAGCACGGCCTCCCTCTCCATGCGCCTGAAGCGCGGCTCCCCCAGGCGGGCGAACACCTCCGCCACGGTCATGCCGGCCCTGGATTCCACCAGCGAGTCGGTGTCGATGAAGTCGCGGCCGAGCCTGAACGCGAGCTCGCGCCCTACGCTGGTCTTGCCGGAGCACATGAACCCGCCCAGGCAGACGACCTCGCTAGGCATGAAGGTTCCACCCCTCGGCCCTCCGCCTGTAGAGCATGAAGCGCTGCGCCAGGTCGTCCATCCTGTCACCGCCGAACTGCTCGATCACGGCGCAGGCCATCGTCCAGGCCGCCATCGCCTCGCCCACCACGCAGGCCGACGGGACCGCGCTCACGTCTCCGCGCTCCGCGTGCCCCCCGCTCGGGGAGCGGGACGCGACATCATAGGAGGGCAGACCCCGCCTCATCGTGGGGATGGGCTTCATGGCGGCCCGGACCAGGATCTCGCCGCCGTTGCTCATGCCGCCCTCCAGCCCCCCCGCCCTGTTCGTGGGCCTGGTCCAGCGGCCCCCGTCGACCACGATCGGGTCGTGGACCTGGCTCCCCGGCAGGGCCGCGGTCGCGAACCCCGCGCCGAACTCGACCCCCTTGATCCCCGGTATGGAGAGTATGGCCTGTCCGAGCAGCCCGTCCAGCCGCCTGTCCCACTCCGTGAAGCTGCCTATCCCGGGCGGCGTCCCCGCGATCGAGATCACGAACGTCCCGCCAAGGCTGTCCCCCTCCTCGTCGGCCCTCGCGATCCTCTCCCTCAACGCCTCCTCGTCCTGCGCGAATGCTACCCCCAGCTGGGACAGCGACGCCCGCGCCCAGTCCTCGAAGCACTCCGGCGCACGGGCCGTCACCCCCCCTATGGACTCCACCGCCCCCCGCACCGAAATTCCGAGCTCCTCCAGCATGAGGGCGGCCAGCGCCCCGGCCGCCGTGCGCGGCGCGGTGGACCTCGCGCTGGCCCTCTCGAGGACCGCGCGCATGTCCAGGTGTCCGAACTTCACCCCTCCGGGGAGATCGGCGTGCCCCGGGCGAGGGGATGTGACCGCCCTCAGTCGCGCAGCCTCCGCGTTCACCGCCCACGGGTTCATCGCCTCGTCCCACAGCTCCCTCTCCGCGTTGGCGATCGAGATCCCGACCGGGCTGCCTGTCGTCCTGCCGTCCCTCAGCCCGCCCCAGACCTCGAGCTCGTCGCGCTCCACGGCGGCCCGTCCGCCGCGGCCGAACCCCCGCCGCCTGCGGGCGAGAGCCCGCTCCAGATGCTCCTGCGACACAGGGATCCCGGCCGGCAGCCCCTCCACCACCGCGAGCAGCCCCCTGCCGTGGGATTCGCCGCTGGTCAGAAAGCGCAGCCCCATCAGGCGCTCCTGGCCGCCAGAGAGTCCAGCGCGTCGAAGAAGCCGGGGTAGGAGATCTCGACGCACTCGTGCCCCTCGATCTCTACCGGGGCGTTGGCGGCCAGCGCCGCCACCGCGAGCGCCATCGCCACCCTGTGGTCCCCCATGCTCGACACGCGCCCGCCCTCGAGCCTCGTCGGCCCTGCGATCCTCCAGCCATCCTCGAGCTCCGTGATGTCCGCTCCCAGCTTCGACAGGGCCCGCGCCACCGCCACGATGCGGTCGCACTCCTTGAAGCGAAGCTCCATCGCCCCTCGGAGCTCCGTCACCCCCTCCGCCTGGGTTGCGGCCACAGCCAGCACCGGCAGCTCGTCGATCATCAGAGGGATCTCCCAGGGGTGGATCTCCGCGGCGCGCAGGTGGCTGGAGTGGACGGTGATGGTCGCGGAGGGCTCCCCTCCCTTCAGCCCCTCCTGGTCGACCGAGTAGGCCAGCCCCATGCGCTCGAGCACCCGCAGCAGCCCCGTGCGGGTCGGGTTGATCCCCGTGCCCGGAAGAGTGACGCAGGAGTCGGGCAGGATGGCCGCCGCCACCATCCAGAACGCGGCGGACGAGAAGTCCCCAGGGATCGTCCACTCACCCCCCTTGAGGGGCTTGGACGTCGCTATGGTGATCGCGGATCCGTCGATGTAGAGGGGCACGCCAAGGTGAGCGAGCATCCGCTCGGTGTGATTGCGGGTCGGCAGCGGCTCGATGACAGTGGTCGGCTCGTCCGCGCCAAGCCCCGCCAGCAGGATCGCGGTCTTGACCTGGGCGCTGGCCGTCTCCATGACGTGGGTCGCGCCCCTCAGCCTCCCTCCCGTCACCTCGACAGGAAGCCGCATTCCGCCCGACGGCCCCCCGATGCTGGCTCCCATGCTGCGGAGCGGGGTCACCACCCTCTGCATAGGCCGCCTCGACAGGCTCTCGTCGCCGGTTATCCGCGCCCTCATCCCCGGACGCCCCGAGACCAGCCCGCACAGGGTGCGCGCCGTGGTGCCCGAGTTGCCCGCGTCGAGCGCACCCTCCGGCGAGCGCAGGCCCGTCGGGGCGGACACGGAGAGAGTGCTTCCCCGCCGCTCCACCTTCGCGCCGGCCTGTCCCAGGCAGCGGAGGGTGGAGGCGCAGTCCGCGCCGTCGGAGAAGTTGTGCACCGTTATCCCGTCCGGGGACAGGGCCCCGAGCAGGGCCGCCCTGTGCGAGATCGACTTGTCGCC
Source organism: uncultured Synergistaceae bacterium (assembly GCA_964458805.1). Taxonomy (GTDB): domain Bacteria; phylum Synergistota; class Synergistia; order Synergistales; family Aminobacteriaceae; genus JAAYLU01. The sequence continues at coordinate 18,525 of CAYWKH010000017.1, read as the reverse complement.
GGGGAGGGCGACCCTTCCGGAGACCTTCCGCGCTGGATCCACACGCTTCATTGCTACCACCCCTTCTGTTCGTAGTGATGAAAAAAGGACCGGTCTCGGATGGAAACCGAGCCCGGTCCTTGCAGTGCCTTCGAAGTTTTTGCCCCCGCCGGGGCCTTTTTCGAGAGTTCCCCCTAGCGCGCCGGAGCCTGAAGAGCAAGCCGTTGTTCGGTTTCCATCGCGAGCGAGACCAGGGGATAATAGTATCCCTGGTCGCCGGTAAACGCGAAGTTGAACACGAAAACCGCCCCTGTTGCGAAGACCATCCGGCTGTACTCCCTTCCACGAATCTTGACGAGCAACATACATCGAATCCCGCCGACTGTCAAGGGGCATGCGGAAAAATGCCACTTGACCTGTAACGGCGCGGCGGCGGTTGTCGTAGGCTGGATGGATGTTTCTCCGTCCGAATGTCGATTGGAAAGCTCTTACAATTGCGTCTCTTTTAATATGATATTGCATTATCCAAACTCCGTGCTATCATACTAAAGTAATTTTTGGGCGGGATAGAGGGGTCGTTCTTCCCTTCGCTCGCCTGGGACATTAAAAGCAGGGAGATGTAAAGATGATCGTCATCAAGGAGGCTGAGAGGGACGTAGCCGCGGAGGCGGCCTCGGTGGAGCGGACCGTGAGTGAGATCCTCGAGTCGGTGCGAGCGAGAGGGGACGACGCGATAAAGGACTGCACTGAGCGGTTCGACGGCTTCCGCCCGGATTCGCCAAGGGTGGGGAGGTCCGCCGTGAAGGAGGCCTACGGCAAGATCCCAAGGGCCGCAGTGGAGACTTTGGAGTACGCCGCGGACAGGATACGCCGCTTCGCGGCCAGGCAGAGGGAGTGCATAAGGGAGCTGCGCTGGGAGGAGTCCCCGGGAATAGTCCTAGGGCACAGGCTCGTCCCGGTGGATTCGTGCGGCTGCTACGTGCCGGCCGGTAGGTATCCTCTTCCCTCGACGGCCCTCATGTCGGCGATCCCGGCCAGGGTGGCGGGAGTGAGGCGGGTGGCGGCCTGCTCCCCGGCGAGCGCGGAGTGGGGCGGGATTCACCCGGCCGTCCTGGTCGCGATGGACATCGCGGGCGTCGACGAAGTCTACTGCATGGGGGGCGCCCAGGCGATCGGCGGGCTGGCGTTCGGCACGGAGACGGTCGAGGCCGTCGACTTCATCGCCGGGCCCGGAAACAGCTACGTCACCGAGGCCAAGCGCCAGGTCGCGGGGAGGGTCGGTATAGACATGCTGGCTGGCCCCAGCGAGGTGGTCATAATCGCCGACGACAGCGCGAGCCTCGAGTGGGTCGCGGCCGACGTGCTGGCCAGGTGCGAGCACGGCCCCGGCTCCTGGGCGGTGGTCATCAGCACCAGCAGGGAGCTTGCGGAGTGCCTGCCGGCCGAGATCCGCGACCAGGCGCGCGAGCTGCCGACGGGGGAGGGCGCGCTGCGAACCTGGACGGACAACGGGCGGATCCTGCTCGCGGACTCCATGGACGAGGCGGTCGGACTGGCGGAGGAGGCGGCCCCGGAGCACCTGCAGGTCATGACCTCCGACAGCGGGGCGGTGGCGGCCAGGCTGACCAACTACGGCTCCATCTTCATCGGCCCCTGGGCCCCGGTGGCCTTCGGCGACTACGTGACCGGCCCCAATCACATCCTTCCCACGATGCGAGGCGCCCGCTACTCCAGCGGGGTGTACGCGGGGACCTTCCTGAGGACGCGCTCCTACCAGGAGATTACCTGCGAGGGGGCGAGGGTCCTGTCTGAACCGTGCGAGGCTTTCGCGGGCATAGAGGGGCTGTTCGGCCACGGGCATTCCGTCGCGCTCCGTGGGAGGGGGCGGCGGATATGACGAGGCCCTCGCTGGTCCTGTGCGATATCGCCAAGGTCTACCCCGGCACGGTGGCGCTCGACCGCGTATCCTTCGACGTGCTGCCCGGGGAGGTCCACGGGCTGATCGGAAAAAACGGCGCGGGGAAGTCCACCCTCGTGGGCGTCCTGGCCGGCCTGATCGAGCCGAGCGGAGGAAGCATCACCATCGGGGGGCGAAGCTTCAAGTCCCTGTCGCGGGGGCGGGCGAAGAGGGAGGGGGTGGCCATAGTGCCGCAGGAGCCGGAGCTGATCGCGGGGCTTACCGCGGCGGAGAACCTCTTCCTCGGCGGACTGCCGTCGAGATGGGGCGTCCTGGACAGGCGGGGGCTGCGCGCGGCTGCGGGGAGGGTATTCGCGGAGTACGAGGCCGGGATCGACCCCGACCAGCTCGCCGGAGACCTTCCTCTCAGCGGGAGGCAGCTTCTGCTCGTGCTCAGGTCGTGCGTGGTCGAGGAAGCAAGGATCGTCGTCCTCGACGAGGCTTCCGCGCCCCTCGCCTGCGACGATGCCCGGAACCTGCGCAGGATCGTCCGAAGGCTGCGTTCCGAGGGCAGGAGCGTGATCTACATCTCCCACCAGGTGGACGAGCTCCTGGACGTGTGCGACAGGGTGACGGTGCTGCGGGACGGGCGGGTGGCGGCGGTCAGGGAGAGGAGCTCGCTCGACCGCAGGCGCCTGTCGGAGCTGATAGTCGGGGAGGGGGCGTCGCTCTCGCCGGTCCGGCCCGGCGACGCCGCTCCCGCAGGGGAGGAGGTCCTTCGCCTGGAGGAGCTCTCCAGGCCGGGGGCCTTCAGCGGCATCTCCCTCTCGGTTATGCGCGGGGAGATCCTTGGATTGGCCGGGCTGCGGGGCAGCGGCAGGACCGAGCTCCTCAAGGCCATAGCCGGCGTCGACCCGGCGGCGAGCGGGGCCATGTTCGTGAACGGGCGACGCATATCTCCATCCTCACCGTCGGAGGCTATGGCCGCGGGGGTGGCCTACCTGCCGGAGGAGAGGGAGGGTGAGGGGCTGATCAGGGGCTTCCCGATATGCGACAACCTGCTGCTCAATCGCCTGGGCGGCGGCCGCGGCGGGCTCGTGAACAGGCGCGCGGTGCAGGACAGGGCGGTCCGCCTGTTCAGCGATGTAAGACTGAAGGCCAGGTCGATCCACCAGGACGTGGACGAGCTGTCGGGCGGCAACAGGCAGAAGGTCGTGGTCGGCCGGATCATGGCCGGAGCGCCGGACGTCTACCTGCTGGACGAGCCCACGAGGGGCGTGGACATAGGCGCCAAGAGGGCCATCCTCTCCATCGTCGCAGGCAGGATCAGGGAGGGTGCGGGAGTGATCCTGACCTCTCCGGGGCTGGACGACCTGGTCGAGGTGTGCGACAGGATTCTTGTGATGTCGGAGGGACGAATCGCGAAGGAGTACGGACGCGGGAGCTTCAGCGAAAAGAGGCTGTTTCTAGACATGCAGGGATCGGAAAGTACGGAATGGGGGGAGCTTGAAAATGCCGGATAGCTTGAGACTGAGGATCGGGCTCGTGGACAACATAGTCTGGATAATGCTGGCCGCTTTCTTCTCGGCGTGCGCCCTTTGGATCCCGGCGTTCGCGAGCCGGGCCAACCTGGTCAACATACTGTACCACACCGCGATAATGAGCATGCTCGTGCTTGCCCAGGGGTTCGTGCTCATGAGCGGACACCTGGACCTATCCATAGATTCGGTGCTCGCCTTCGCCCCCGGGATGGCGGTGCTTATGGCGACGCGATGGTTCCCCGGCCTGCCGGGAGGCCCCTGGGCCACCATCCTGCTCACTCTCGGGATCGGGGCGCTTGCGGGGCTGTTCAACGGCTTCTGCGTTGCGCGCCTCGGCATGAACGCCTTCATGCTCACTCTGTCGGTGTCCATAATCCTCAGGGGGCTGGTGCTGTTCTTCATCCCCCTGTCGATATTTCCGCTCGACCCGGTCTACTCCTTCCTGGGCAAGGCCAGGATCGAGCAGCTGGGCGGGATTCCCGCCGCGATCCCGGCGACCTTTTTAATATACTTTTTCTTCCACGTCCTGATAAAGCACACGGTCCTCGGCAGGAACTACCTGGCCACGGGCGGGAACGCCAGGGCGGCCTACATAGCCGGGATAGACACGAAGAGGATGGTCGTGCTGGGCTTCGTCGCGGCGGGAATCCTGTCCGCCGTGGCCGGAATGCTGGCGGCGGGGCGGCAGGACTCGGTCTCGAACACCATGGGAAGCGGGATGACCCTGCTGGCCTTCGCCGGCGCCCTGCTGGGCGGCACATCGATGTCGGGCGGCAAGGGCTCGGCCTTCGGGATGCTGGGCGGAGCGCTGCTCCTGGGGATGTTCGCCAACGCCCTCAACCTGCTCGGCGTGAAGGTGACTCTGATCCACGCGGCGCAGGGCGCACTGATACTGGTGGCCATCCTGCTCGACAGGGTCAGGATATTCATAAGAGGCGCGATGCTCCGCAGGGAGCAGGCCGCCAAGCTTGAAGGAGGAGACGGTATGAAAAAGCGCGCACTTCCATGCACCCTGGCGGCGCTCCTCGCGGCCCTTTCGATCTCGGCCGCGGGAGTTGCGGACGCCGACGCCGGCAGGCCCGTGATAGGCATGGTCATAAAGGAGCCGACGGCCCCCTACATTCAGGCCTTCATAAAAGGTGCGGAGGAGGAGGCCGTCAGGGCGGGCGCCGACCTGATGATCCGGGACGGCGAGGGGGACTCCATAAAGATTATGGAGATCATCGACACGTACATGGCCCGCGGCATCGACGCATTCATCCTCGGAGGGGCGGTGGACCTCCGCGCCCTGGTCCCGGGCATCCGCAGGCTGAACGAGGCCGGGATCCCGGTCGCGGCAATAGACACCTCCCCCGAGGGGGGAGTGGTCGACTACTTCCTGTCGTTCGACCTGGCCCAGTCAAGCGCGAAGGCCGCACGGCTCTTCGTGGACGGCATCAGGGCCAGAAACGGCGGCTCCGTCCCCGGGGGAGTGGTCCTCGAGATAATTGGCGACAGCGCCGACATGTTCTGTCACTCCTGCACCGAGGGGTTCATGTCCGTGCTGTCGCAGTACCCGCAGATCGAGGTGGCGCAGGGGGAGGGGAAGTGGAACAACACCGACTCCAACGCGATCGCGTCGGACCTGCTGACCAGGTTCGGGGGAAGGGTGCTCGGGATATACGTGCAGACGCCGGACATAATGGGGCCGGGGGTGGTGGCCGCGATAGAGGCGGCCGGGCTGAAGGCGGCGGACTTCGGGATCTGCGGAATCTGCATAGGGCCGGAGGGGATGGACCTGATCAGGAACGGCAAGATACTGGGCGCGGTCGCCCAGCCCGCTTACGACGCGGCGGCGCTGGCCGTCCGCTACCTGGTGGACGGCCTGAGAGGGAACCCGGTCCCGAAGATCGGGGACACCCTCGTGGCGGACGGGCAGATCTGGTCCCCCGCCGAGGTCGTGAGGAACCCGTGGGCCGACGACGGCGCTTTCGTGGTGCTGCAGGGGCCGCTGGTGCCCCAGGAGGTCTCCCCGGACGACCCCAGGCTGTGGGAGAACATGCCGGCGGAGTAGCGCCCCCTAGGCGAAGCAGGGCGCGGTCGGGGGAGAGGACGCCCCTCCCCCCGACGTCCGCCGCGCTACTGCCGCCTGGTCAGAGCGTAGTGCGCCATGACCGCGGGGCCGATCCAGAAGACCTCCTCGTTGAGGTCGAACTTCGGGTGGTGGTGCGGGAAGTTCCGGCTCTCGTCGTCGAACAGGGCCGGGAGGAAGAAGAACGAGCCGGGCGCCCTCTCAAGGAACAGAGCCATGTCCTCCGCGCCCATGGTCGGCTCCTCGACCTCGTGGACGTTCTCGGCGCCGACGATATCCTCCATCGCCCGCTTGAGATCCTCGGTCACCTCCCTGTCGTTCAGCACCGGGGGGGTGCCCGCGCCGAAGCTGACCAGGGCCGAGCCCCTCAGCGCGCGGGCCGCCTCCTCGCATATCTCGTGGATCCTCTTCGTAATATGGTCCCTGACCGACTGGGACATGCAGCGGATCGTCCCCTCGATGACGCACTCCTGCGCGATGATGTTCGGCATGGCGCCCCCGTGGATCATGCCGACCGTCACCACCGCCGGGTCGAACGGATTGACCTCGCGGCTGACGATCTGCTGAAGCATGATCACGGCCTGGGCGGCCATCGCGAGCGGGTCTATCGTCAGGTGCGGCGTGGCGCCGTGCCCACCCTTGCCGCTGAAGGTCACCTTGAACCAGTCCGCCGCCGCCATCAGGGCCCCGAAGCGGTACCCGACCTCGCCGTGCTTGAACCCCTTCCACAGGTTGCCCGTGTGAAGCCCGATCACCGAGTCGACCGCCGGGTCCTCCATGGCCCCGTCGCGGATCATGGCCGCCGCTCCCTGCCCGTCCTCCTCGGACGGCTGGAAGATCAGCTTGACCGTGCCGGGCAGCTCCTCGCGGCAGTCCAGCAGCAGCCTGGCCGTCCCCAGCAGCATCGCCGCGTGGGCGTCGTGGCCGCACGCGTGCATGTTGCCGTTGGTCGCGGCGAAGGGCAGCCCCGTGTCCTCCATTATGCGCAGCGCGTCGTAGTCGGCGCGCAGGCCGAGCACCCCGCCCGGCCTGCCGCCCTTGATCAAAGCCGTTATTCCGTGCTTGCCGCCCCCGTGGACGATCGAGTCGACGCCCATCTTCGCCAGCTCGTCCACAATGAACCTCTCTGTCGCCGGGGTCTCGAACCCGATCTCCGGCGTCGCGTGCAGCGCCCTTCTCCAGCTTACGAGCTGCTCCTGCAGTGCCCGGGCTCTCTCTCGAATATCGAACATGAGATCATCTCCTTGAACGTTCTGTTGCCGACACGAGCAGATGATAGCACGACGCGGGCGATTTGGAGCGCAGTAGAGTACAATCGTAGCGAGCAGATGCCGGCGCAGTCATCCCGGGCGCCCTTTGTCGTCCCGAGGAGCCGCAGGCGAAGAGGGACCCAGGCAGGTAACCACCGCAGGACCCAGGCAGGTAGCCACCGCAGGACCCAGGCAGGTAGCCACCGCAGGGCAGGATCCCTCCTCCCTTCTGTCGTCGGGATGACAGGAACCACCCGTTGGTCGCCTGCTTACCTCGTCGCTTCGCTCCTACGCCCTACCTGGCAACCTTGACCGGGACAGCCTTCTTGGGCTTGGCGCTGTTCAGCGGCACCAGGCCCGTCTGTCCAGACGGCTCGGCCGCGTCGTACTTGAACGCGGCGACAAGCTTCCGCAGGTCGGCGGCCAGGCCGGACAGCTCCTCCGATCCCTGCGCCACACGCTCGGCCGATGTCCCCACCTCGGCCATCTGCCCCCTCACGTGGTCGGCCGACGACGCGGAGGCGTTCACCCTGGACGCTATGTTCTGGACCGCGCCGGCTATCTCCTCGCTAGAAGCCGCCTGCTCCTCCGACACCGCCGCCATATCCTGGGTCGCAGACGCTATCTTGGACAGTGCCTCCATCATCCGATCTATGGTCTCCCGCGTCTCCTCGGCGAGACTGCTGGACTCTATCGAGTCCTTGGCGTTGTTCTCGGACGACGCCACCACCCTGTCCAGGTCCTTGGTTATGATCGAGGCGAGGTCGGCGATCTTCTTCGCGGCCTCGTTGCTCTCCTCGGCGAGCTTTCTTACCTCCTCGGCGACTACCGCGAAGCCTCTTCCTGCCTCCCCGGCCCGGGCGGCCTCTATGGCCGCGTTCAGCGCCAGCAGGTTGGTCTGGTCGGCTATTCCGCCTATCCGGGCGACGAAGCTCTGTATCTCGCGCGCCCTGTCGCCGAGTTCCCGCACTTCCTTCGCGGACTCCTCTGCGTCGGCCGCGACCTTCTTGATGCTGGCAACAGCCCTTCCTATGGCCTTCACTCCCTCGTCGCCCGCGCCTCGCGCGTGCTCCACCTCGCCGGCCATGTCGGTGCTCCTCTGCGCGGTGGACTGGGCGCCGCTCGCCACTTCTTCGACGGAGGCTGTGATCTCCTGAGTCGCGGCGGCTAAATTCTCCATCTGGGACGAGACGTCGTCAACCCCGGCGCGGGACTCCTCGACCCCGGCGTTGGACTCCTCGGCGAGGGCGGAGAACTCCTCGGAGGTCTCGCCTAGCCTGTTTGATGCACCCACAATATTTATAATAAAATTGCCTATCGCTTTTTCGATCGCTATTGTGCACTTTACCATCTCGGCTATCTCGTTCTTCTTGTAGTTCATCAGCCAAGCCTTGGACGAGTCGAACGTAACATCAAGGGCTGCGATCTTCCTCAGCACTCCCATGACCGCGCCGAGCGGCTTGTTAATCGATCGCTCTATCAGCAGGCCGAGCAGCGCGCCCAAAACCACGGCCGCTATGGCGGTGATCAGCAGGATTCGCTTGGCAGCGGCCGAGGTCCTCTCGTTTTCGATGTTAGCCTCTTCCGCGGCTTTGGTGCAATAGTCGGAGAGTTCGCGTATGACCGCTCTATACTTGTTGTTTGCTTCGACGACATGCTGTACATAAACTTCATAAGCCTCGGCATTTTTATTATCCAGCGCCAGCTTTATGACCTCGTTGCTGCTGGTGCGGAACTTTGCCAGGTGTTTTTTAGCCTCATCGAGTTTGCTCTTCTCGAATTCGTCAAGCTCCATTCTCCCGTAATTTTCAAGGACTGCGTCGTTCAGTTCCCTCCGTCTTTCTATCTCTTCCATAAGAGCACGGTTTTCCTTTTCGTCATCCGTGAGCATTAAGTTGAGCTGAGAAGCTATTATTGCCTGGAAGTTTGTTCTCGAGTCATTCAGCCATTGAATCGGAAGCACGCCCCTGTCGTACATCATGTCCAATTCCTGGCCTGCAACGACCATCTCGGTGTAGCCCACCCAGGAGGCGACGGCGGTAAAGACGCAGAGCAGCGCGGTAAGAAGGATAAGGCGCATGCGTATGGTCAGGTTTCTAAGAAAGTTCATCATGTCGGTTCACTCCAATCAGAGATTCGGCTTTTGGATCAGTCCGGATCCACATCGGACCCTAAAAATTCAGAGGATATTTGCACACGCCCTGAATAGGGGCGCGGTCATGTCTTGCAAAGCTAAAAATGAATGAGTGCAGCGGCGGGGATCGCGCGGCTACGGCATTCGCCCAAGCGCGCGACGAGGAAGGGCCGTGAATGAGGGAGGGCGTTAACGCCTTGCGAGTCCGACTCGGCAACGTGGGTTTTCGGAGCTCGTATATCCTCATTGTTTATATCCTGTTTTAAAAAAAAAGTTGCTTTGGCGCAGCGGTCGGTTGAAAGAAGTGGCAGGAGCGGGAATTCGGGTGGAGACACAGGATAGATATAGAAAGTAACTAAATAATATATAAGTATACTTTGTTATATATATATATATATATATATATATATATATATATATATATATATATATGCACTATTCTCCAAAGAAGGAATTTTGGCGGGGCGACGGAGGGTGCTCCCATTGTCAAACCTTGCGGTAATAAGTTTTCTCCGCCAAGCACGTTACTCCCTCCTCCATAATAAGGGTGGTAAGGCAAGTGAACGGCACTCCGTGGATGATAGAATACAGGCCCGATTATACTTATAAAGGTATTATCGCGCAAGCCACGAACCCGCGTATTATGGGAACCGCCCCTCGGGCTTGCGCGGCCGCGCCCTGGATGGCATACTGTACCCTATATATTCAACGATCATACGGGATGCGAGGTGTCAATTTTGAGGCTTTATTCACTGAGAGCGAAGCTTGTCTTTTACATCTCCCTCTTCTCGATCCTCTCCGCCGCCGCGGCCGGCCTGATAGCGGTCGGGGTGGCGGGGAACAGGCTCGGGGCGGAGCTGGAGCAGAGCGTCCGGGCGAACGCCGAGGGGTTGGGGCGGATGCTGGATAACTACAAGCAGCAGGCGCTGGCCCATGTCCGCAACCTGGCCGCTTACCCGGGGCTGGCGGACGCGATAAACGCCCGCGACTTCGAGGCCCTGAAGGGCATCACAGTCCCCATGCTTCAGAGGGGAGGGCTGGAGTACCTCGTCGTAACCGACCCGAAGGGCGGGGCCCTGATCAGGGCTCACGTCCCCGACGAGGTCCCGGGGCCGGACGATAACATCGGCAACCAGAGGAACATCCGCGAGGCGCTGGCCGGCAGCGCCTTCGTCGGCATCGAGGAGGGCAAGTACGTGAAGCTCTCCGTGAGGGCCGGCGCGCCTGTGCCGAACCCCGACGGCTCCGTCGCGGGGGCGCTCTCCTCCGGGTACGTGGCCAGCCAGAACACGATGATGGACGAGGCCAGGGGGCTGTTCGGGGGGGAGTTCTCCCTCTTCCTGGGCGGCGAGCGGGTCGCCTGCACCGTCGAGGGCAAGGACGGGGAGCGGCTGTCGGGCGAGTCGCCGGAGACCGGCGAGATATTCAGCCGCGTGAGGGAGAGCTCGCGCCCTCTGCTGGCCGAGGATCCGGCGCTCGGCGGCGGTTACCTGTCCGTCTTCTACCCCCTGGTCGGGGCGGGAGGGAACGTGACCGGCATGGTGGAGTCGTCGCTGTCGCTGGACGGAATGGCGGCGGTGCGGGCCGGCATAGCGAGGAACGTGCTGGTCGCCGTGCTTGTCATCCTCGCGGTGTCGGGAGTCTTCGGGATGCTGATGGCGGGCAGGATAGCGGCTCCCATGCTGGAGCTCCGCAGGCTTATGGCGGCCGCGGGAGGCGGGGACCTCACGGTCCACGGCGACGTCGTCACGGACGACGAGATCTCCGAGCTGACCGCCACCTTCAACCAGATGGTTAGACGCCAGGCCGACGTGGTAGGGAGGGCGAGGCGGGCCTCCGAGGAGCTCGCCGGGTCGTCCGAGGAGATAGCCGCCTCGGTGTCCGAGGTGGCCTCGGCGCTGCAGGAGGTGGCGTACAACATCTCCGCGGTCTCGGAGGAGGCGGAGAGGGGAAACACCACCTCGGTCGAGACTAACAAAGTGCTGCTGGAGCTCTCGTCCCTCGTGCAGATGGCGCGCCACAAGGGGCAGCAGGTGCTTGAGGAGTCCGCACGGACGATGGAGGCGGCGCGGCGGGGGGATGCGACGGTCCGCGAGGCGGCCTCGACGATGGGCGGCATCGGGGCATTGGCAGCCACTACGGAGCGCGACATGGAGGCTCTCGACGGCTACTCGCGACAGATAAGCTCCATCACGGAGACCATCACGGGCATCGCCCGCCAGACGAACCTGCTCGCGCTCAACGCGGCGATAGAGGCGGCTCGGGCGGGGGAGGCGGGCAGGGGATTCGCGGTGGTGGCCGACGAGGTGCGCCTGCTGGCCGAGCAGTCGAACAAGGAGGCCGGGGAGGTCGCCCAGCTGGTCCGAAAGATCGTGGACAGGATCGAGGCCGCGGTGGACGGCATTCGCAAAAGCCGGGAGGAGACGGAGGCGGGGGAGGGGGTCATGAGGAGCGCCCGGGAGGCGCTTGACCTGATCCTGTCCGCGACGGAGCAGTCGGAGGAGTCTGTCCGCAGCATCGTGTCGATCACGGAGGAGGAGGTCGCCGGCTCCGAGAGGATAATCGAGCTGATCACCTCCATGGGGGCCGTGATAGGCTCCACCGCGGAGAAGTCCGAGCAGGTCGCCGCCGCGACGGAGGAGACCACCGCGTCCATGGAGACGATAGGGGGCGGCACGGAGGAGCTCAGCGAGATGGCGTCCCGGCTCAACGAGTCCGTGAGCATCTTCAGGGTATTGGACGGCGGAGACGGTACGATGTCCGACCTGGAGCTGATCAGGAGGGCGAAGTCCGACCACCTTCTCTGGAAGGCGCGCATCAGCAACATGCTGAAGGGGCTGGAGACTGTGAACCCGGAGGATGTCGACGCCCACACCGGGTGCAGGCTGGGCAGGTGGTATTACTCGCAGGAGAACCCCTTCAGGGGGAGTCCCGCCTTCGAACGGATGGACGCCCCCCACAGGGAGGTCCACGAGATGGCGCGCAACGCGGCGGAGGCCTATCGGCGGGGGGACGTCAAGGAGGCGGCCAGGCTCTACGCCCGCCTGGGCAGGAGCTCCCGCGCCGTGATCAAGGACCTGGACAGGCTGCTGAAGGGGGCGGCGCGTCAGGCAGCCCCCTTCGACACTGGAAGGTTCAGAAAAGACGCTTGAGGACCGGCAGCCTCTTAAGGCCGAGTAGGGTGGCCGCGGTGCATGCCGCGTAGGTTCCCGCCAGGGCGGCTGTGAACTTCAGCCCGATCGGGATGTCGAACGGGATGAGGAGGTAGACCGCCGGCATCAGCACCATCTGGTGGAGCCAGTATATGCCGTAGGATGCGTCGCTGAGGGCCCTCACTATCCTGGAGGGCCGGTCCAGAAGCGCGCGGCACAGCAGCAGGAAGAGGGCGGCCACGGCCAGCGACGCGAACGAGTGGCTCGCGGCGTGCGCCGCCTTCAGTGCGAGGGTGTCCTTCGACGGGTAGTTCATCGCGAGGTGGATCACCGACCAGCCGCCCGCGAAAGCTGCCGCCGCGCCGGCCGCCAGCGCACCGGCGCCGGGTGCGGGGCCGTCGAACCAGCCGTCGCGCCACGCCACCGCCCCCAGGTGAAACGCAAGGGCGTAGGAGACTATCCGGGCTGGCTGGAAGTAGATCGGCCCCAGGGGTATCCACAGGTCGGGGTGCCAGCGCAGGGACGATAGGAAGAATGCGACGGAAGACACCGCCCACCAGCAGGCGAGCCTCCGCAGAGGGGACACGGTGGAGGCGGCGCCGTAGTACGCCCGTCCGACGGCCGCGAAGACAACGAGGAAGGCCATGAGCACGCCCAGGAACCAGAAGTGAGACTGCTGGTAGCCGGGTCCGAGCCAGATGTCCCGCACGAACTCGAGGTAGGTGTCGGTCAGGGGCAGGTTCAGGGACCGCCAGGTGGCCATGGCGAAGAGCGGCGCGAACGCCAGTACCCCGATGGCCCATGGGATCCCTATGTGAAACGCCTTCTCCTTCAGGAAAAGGGCCGGCCCGCGCTTCTCCAGCGAGCGCGGGGCGAAGAAGCCCGCCATGAAGAAGATCGCCGGCATGTCCCCCGTGTTCGCCACCAGCACCCAGAACAGGAAGAACATGCTGCTCTCCGGGTTTATGACATACCACCACCCGGGGGCGTAGACCATGTACGACATCGCCGCGTGTAGCGCGAGCACCGAGGCCACCGCCAAGGTCCGGTAACCGTCGAAGAAGTGCACCCTTTCATTCCGTGTCTGCTGCAAAAAACCACCCCGTTCTCGCGAATTGTATCGGTACCCGCCCTCTCTCACACCCTCTCGGATCCGCCCCTGTTCGCCCGCCTGTAGCGGCTGGACCAGTCCTCCGGCGCCCTGTCCGCGAAGGTGCCCAGCGGCAGACTCTCCTGCGTCGACCTGAGCTTTTTGTACATCTCGAACGGCGTCCCGGCGAGATTGCGCAGCCCGTAGTGGGTGGTGCAGACCGACAGGGCCTCTACGAAGGAGAAACCCCTCCTGGACAGGCCGGTGCGTATCATGCGGCGCAGGTCGTTCCCGTCGAGCACGGACCCCCGCGCTACGTAAGGCGCTCCCGCGGCGGCGGCCAGCGCGCACAGGTCGAACGGCTCCTCCGAGTGTCCGAGCGGGGAGGTGGAGGTGATGCCACCCTCCGGTGTTGTGCCGGAGTACTGCCCCCCGGTCATGCCGTAGTTGAAGTTGTTCACCACCACCGCGGTGAGGTCGACGTTGCGCCGCGCCGCGTGGATGAGGTGGTTGCCTCCTATGGTGGCCCCGTCCCCGTCGCCCATCAGGACGATAACGGTCAGCTCGGGGTTGGCCAGCTTTATCCCGGTGGCGAAGGCGAGGGCGCGCCCGTGCGTCCCGTGAAAGGCGTTCACGTCCAGATAGTCGTCCGCCCAGCCCCAGCAGCCGATCCCGGACACCGCCACGGTCTTCCTGCGGTCCAGCCCGAGGTCCGCGAATGCGCGCAGGATGGCCTTCAGCACTATGCCGTTGCCGCACCCGGGGCACCAGATCGTCGGCAGTTTGCGGACGGCCAGGTAGTCCATGTAGTTGCAGCCGTTCATGACAGTGCCTCCGCGATCGGCGCCAGTATCTCGTCCGGCGTTATCAGGTCGCCGTCCACCCGGTTGACCCCCAGCACGCACGCGCCGAATTCGTTGAGCCTTCGCACCTCGCGCTCCACCTGACCGAGGTTCAGCTCCGCCACCACCACGAGCTTCGCCCTCGATAAAACCTCCCGTACCTCGTCGTCGGGGAAGGGCCACAGGGTGGTGAGCTCCAGCATCCCTGCGCGCAGTCCGTCGCGCAGCCCGCGCGCCTGCCTGACCGCGGCCCTTGCGGATCGAGCGGTGCAGCCGAAGGAGACCACGACGGCCTCCGCGTCCTCGAGACCGTATCCGCGCACACGCACGATGTCGCCGCGGTTCCTCTCAAGCTTGTCCACGAGGTGGCGGACGACCCTGTCCGCGTTCTTCGGGGAGGCGCTCTGGCCGCCCCTCTCGTCGTGCATGGAGCCTGTGACTCGGAAGATGTAGTCGCCTCCGAAGGGGGGCAGCGGGGCGATCTCCCTCTCGGCCGGATCTATGGCGAAGGGGCGGAAGTCCTCCGGCGGACAGGACGGAAGCGCCCTGCCGCCGAGCTCCGCCTGCGAGGGCTTGCGGAAGACCGCCTTCTCCCTCATGCCCGCCACGGCCGCGTCCGCCAGCAGCACAACGGGAGTGCGGTACCTGTCGGCCAGGGCGAAGGCCCTCGCGGTCATGTCGTAGCAGTCCTGCACCGACGACGGGGCCAGGGCGATGATGCCGTGGTCGCCGTGCGTCCCCCAGCGCGCCTGCATCACGTCCCCCTGCGCCGGCTTGGTGGCCATCCCGGTGGAGGGGCCGGATCTCTGCACGTTCACGACCACGCACGGAATCTCCCCCATCACGGCCATCCCGATGTTCTCCTGCATCAGCGAGAAGCCGGGCCCGCTGGTGGCGGTGAAGGCTCTGGCGCCCGCGGCGGAGGCCCCGATGATCGCCGCCATGCTTGAGAGCTCGTCCTCCATCTGTATAAACACGCCGCCGAGCTCCGGCAGCCTGTGCGCCGCCGCCTCCGCGACCTCCGACGACGGCGTTATGGGGTATCCCGCGTAGAATCGCGCCCCCGCGGCGACGGCCCCCTCCGCTATCGCCTCGTTGCCCGAGGCGAAGACAACCCTATCCTCCGTCATGTCGCCCTCCTCTCAGCGCGGCCCTGATACTCTCACGCCGCGCGACTCGAACCAGGAGCGGGCCCGCTCCACCTGGTCGCCCTGGAGCAGGATGTCGTCTCCCTCCATCGAACCGCCGCACCCCAACGCGCCGCGGAGCCTCTTCGCCAGCCCCTCGGCGTCGGAGGGCGCTCCCTCCCTGAAGGAGATCCGCGTCACCGTCTTTCCGCCGCGACCCTTCGTCTCGCGCGACAGGACCACTCTGCCCGGCAGCTCCCTGGGCGGCGCAGGCTTTCTATCCGCCTTCGCGTCCTCCGGCGAGCGCGGAGACACCTCCACCCCCATCAGCTCCCCCAAAGAGAGCGCAAGCGGCCCGGCACCGGCCCCGGTATCGACGCGCGCACTTTTCGCCTGTCTCGACATCCTCTTCCCCTCTTCTTTCGCCTCGCTGCTAATTCTAGAAGATGAAGGCATAAAAAGCCAGAGTAAAAAGAAAACAGCCGGGTTTACTCGTACCGCAGGGCCTCGATCGGGTTCAGCAGCGAGGCCTTCCAGGCCGGGTAGAAGCCGAAGAACACCCCCACCAGCGCGGAGAAGACGAAGGCGAGCACCACGGAGCCGGCAGAGATCACGGTTGTCCAACCCAGCAGGCTCGTGATGATGCTCGAAGCGGACGCCCCCAGCCCTATGCCGAGAACGCCGCCCGCGATGGAGAGCAGCAGCGCCTCCAGCAGGAACTGGGTCCTTATGTCCGAGCCGCGCGCTCCTATGGCCATGCGGATACCTATCTCGCGGGTGCGCTCGGTGACGGAGACCAGCATTATGTTCATGATGCCTATTCCCCCCACGAGCAGCGACACGGACGCCACGGCCCCGAGCAGCAGCGACATGACGCGCGTCGACTGGGCCGCCGCGTCCAGCATCTCGGCCATGTTCCTCACGTCGAAGTCGCTCTCCTCCTCATCCTCGAGTCGCCGCCTCTGGCGCAGTATGGCGGACACCTCCCGCTCGGCCTCGGGTATGGAGTCGCCGTCGACAGCCGCCACGGTGATCCTCTGCACGGAGTTGGCGATCCCCCGCCTGAACAGGCTGCGCTGCGCGGTGGCGAAGGGGACGAAGGCCGTGTCGTCCTGGTCCTGCCCCCACGGGGTCTGCCCCTTGGCAGCCAGCACCCCGATCACCTCGACCGGCGCGTTGCGGATCCGTATCACCTTCCCGACGGCGGTCTCCTCCCCGAACAGGTTCTTCGCCACGGTGGCGCCGATCACAACGACCTTGGCCCCCGACCGGGCCTCCTCGTCGAAGAAGAAGCGCCCCTGGTCTATCCGCCACTCCCTGATCGAGAAGATGTCCTCCGTGCTCCCCGTGACCATGGTGGACCAGTTCATGCTGCCGTACACGATCTGGACCCGGCCGAAGACCTCCGGGGCCACCCCGGCCAAAGTCCACGCCTCGTCGCGAAGGGCCTCGGCGTCCTCGGTGGTCAGGGTCGCTCCCGAGCCTGCCTGTTGCCTGACGCCCCCCAACGAGGGCGCGCCAGGCATGATTATGAGGATGTTGGCCCCGACACCGGATATGAACTGCTGTATGCTCCTGCTGGCGCCCGCGCCAATGGCCACCATCGCGATCACGGCGGCGACGCCGATGATTATGCCGAGCATGGTCAGCAGCGAGCGCGCCTTGTTGGACGCCAGGGAGCGAATCGCGGTGCGCAGCAGCTCAAGCACGGGACGCGCCCCTCTCGTCGGCGATCACGCGCCCGTCCTGGAAGCGTATGGTGCGGGAGCTGTACGCGGCCACGTCGGGCTCGTGGGTGACCAGCACGATGGTCTTGCCGGCTCGGTTCAGCGAGGTGAACAGCTCCATGATCTCCTCGCTCGTCGCGGTGTCGAGGTTCCCGGTGGGCTCGTCGGCGAGGATCAGAGGGGTCTCGCCTACCAGGGCGCGCGCTATCGCCACCCTCTGCTGCTGGCCGCCGGATAGCTGGTTCGGACGGTGCGTGGTCCTGTCCGACAGGCCGACGCGATCCAGCGACGCCAGGGCCCGCCCTCTGCGCTCCCTGGCGGGGACGCGGGCGTAGACGAGCGGCAGCTCGACATTCTCGAGCGCCGTGGCGCGCGGCAGCAGGTTGAACCCCTGGAAGACGAAGCCGATGGTGGAGTTGCGGATCCGCGCGCGGTCGTCGCCCGAGAGGCCCCCTACGCTCCTGCCGTCGAGCTCGTACTCCCCCTCGTCGGGGACGTCCAGGCACCCGAGTATGTTCATCATGGTGGACTTGCCCGAGCCGGAGTGACCCATTATGGAGACGAACTCCCCCCGCCCTATCGCGAAGGAGACCATGTCGAGCGCCCTCAGCTCGACATCGCCCGTGCGGTACACCTTGACGATGCCGCGCGCCTCGATCAGGCTCACTGGAAGATCCTCCTCCACAGCGAGACGCTTGGCTTCTCCGAGTAGGAGATCGCCAGCAGGTCCCCCTCCGACAGTCCCCCGGCCTCGACGG
This sequence comes from uncultured Synergistaceae bacterium, assembly GCA_964458805.1. Lineage (GTDB taxonomy): Bacteria > Synergistota > Synergistia > Synergistales > Aminobacteriaceae > JAAYLU01. The sequence goes on along the minus strand of CAYWKH010000017.1, from coordinate 957 downwards.
CCTCTACGAAGGCGCCGTCGCCTATGCCGGCGCGGAACTGCACCCGCTCGCCGAGCTCTCCGTCCTTTATCGTCCATACCGCGGAGAGGGCGCCGTTCCCCCCGTTGCCGCCCCCCTGGCCGCCAACTCGACGACGCGGCATGGAGGGAGCGAAGGGGGACGCGCCGGCCTCGGGGGCGTCCGCCTGCGGCGGGGTGAAGCGCAGGGCGGCCATCGGGACCCTGAGCACCCCCTCCCTGTGCTCCGTGATTATGGACACGTTGGCGGTCATGCCGGGCATGAGCTCCAGCTCCGGGTTCGCCACGGAGATTATCACCGGGTAGGTGACCACGTTGTCGGTCCTGCCGGGGGAGATCCTCACCTGCCTGACGCGGCCGCGAAACACCTTCCCCCTGTGGGCGTCCACGGTGAACTCCACCTCCTGCCCCTCCTTCACCCCGGCTATGTCCGCCTCGTCGACCGAGGTCTCTATCTGCATGTCGGTGAGGTCCTTGGCTATGGAGAACAGGGTCGGGGTCGACAGGCTGGCGGCCACGGTCTGGCCGACGTTGACCTCCCGCGAGATGATGACCCCGTCCTCGGGCGAGACTATCCTGGTGTAGCCGAGGTTGGTCTCCGCCTGGTGAAGGGAGGCCCGCACCTGGAGAACCCTGGCCTCCGCCTCCTGCAGGCTCGCGCCGTTGACCGCGTGGACGGTCTCGGCGGCATCCAGCTCGCTCCTGGCGATCAGGTTGCGCGACCACAGCTCCTTGTTGCGCTCCAGGTTTCTCCTGCTGTCCGCCAGGTTGGCCTTCGCCCGCGAGACGGAGGCCATCGCCACCGCCAGGTTCGCCTTGGTCTCCTCCAGCTTGGCCGAGAGCACGTCAGGGTCTATCAGGGCTATGAGCTGCTCCTTCTTCACCGTGTCGTTGAAATCCGCGTAAATCTCCTTGATTGTGCCGGAGACCTGCGTCCCCA
>CAYWKH010000016.1:0-28261 GCA_964458805.1 uncultured Synergistaceae bacterium | reverse complement strand
TCATCTCGAGGTCGATCTGGTCAATCAGCACTATGGCGTTCTTTATCAGCATCCCGGCCAGGCTCAGGAAGCCCAGCATCGACAGGAAGTCGAAGGGCCTGTCCATGACGAGCAGGCCTAGGGTCAGCCCCATGACGGACAGCGGCAGGCACAGGAGTATCACCAGGGGCTGTCGGAATCCGTTGAAGAGCATGACCAGTATGACCACTATCGCGAGGAAGCCGATCGGGATCATGCCCATGAGGCCGGCCTGCGCCTCCTGCGAGCTCTCGTACTCGCCGCCCCACTCCATCTCGACCCCCTGCGGCAGCGGGATCTCCTCCACCAGGGGACGGATCCTGTCGAAAAGAGCGCCGGGCTTGTCGGACCCGCTGTCGCACTCGACAGTCAGTGCCTTCTTGCGGTTTATCCGGTAGATGAACGAGTCCTCCGCCACCGTAGCTATGCGCGAGACGAACTGTGAGAGCGGGATATACCTGCGGTTCAACGCGCTCCATACCTGGGTCCCCTCCAGGGACTCGACGCTCAAGCGCTCGGATTCCGGCAGGCGGGCCACTATCGGCAGCAGCTTCTCCCCCTCGCGGTAGAGCCCCGCGGCCACGCCTGTGAAGGCCATCTTTATCGCGTTCGCCACGTCGCGCCTGCTCAGTCCCAGCAGCTGCACCGAGTCGTTGAGCTCCGGGCGGATGACCTTGGTGCGGTTGCCCCAGTCGTCGCGTATGTTCACCGCGTCCGGGTCGGACGCGAAGATACCCTTCGCCCGCTCGGCGAGGCGCCTGAGCTCCGACGGGTCCTTCCCCAGGAAGCGGACCTGCACTTTGGCCCCTCCGCCGGTACCCTTGGCGAAGGACCGAATGCGCGGGTCCAGGTACGGCAGGTTTTCGCGGACAAAGGAGTCGAGCTCTCTCTTGAGAGTATCCGCGCCGCCGCTGTCCCTGGCGGTGACTAACAGGTGGCCGTAGTTGGACGCCGGGTCGCCAGGGGTGTACGTGAGGATGAAGCGAAGCGCGCCCTCTCCGGCATAGGTGGCCACCGATTCCGTCTCTGCCTGTGCGAGCAGGAACTTCTCCATGGCCCCGGCGTCGGCCAGGGTGCCCTCGACGCTCGTCCCTCGCTGGGTCCAGAAGTCCACGGTGAACATCGGCGACGAGGAGGAGGGGAAGAAGGACTTGTCGACGTAGCCGAAGCCCGCGAACGACAGGATCATCATGCCGGCGACCATCATCAGCACCAGCTTGCGCCGGGCGAGGCAGAAGGAGAGGAAACCCCGGTAGGCCCGGTACATGGGCGTGTCGTAGGGGTCGACCGCGGTCTCGGCGGTGTTCCCCCTCAGCACGGCGATCCCGAGCAGCGGGGTGACGGTTACCGCCAGCACCCAGCTGAGCAGCAGGGATATGCTCACAACCTGGAACAGGCTCTTGCAGAACTCGCCGGTGCTGTCCGGAGAGAGTCCGATCGGGGCGAAGGCAATCGCCGCGATGATCGTGGCCCCGAGCAGGGGAACCTGGGTCTGCTTGACCACGTCGATCGCCGAGGACGCGCCGTCCCGCCCCTTCTGCATCCCCACCAGGATTCCGTCCGCTACGACTATGGCGTTGTCCACCAGCATGCCCAGCGCGATTATAAGAGCGCCGAGAGAGATGCTGTGGAGATCTATCTCCATGATTCTCATCGCTATGAAGGTGGCCAGTATGGTGAGCAGCAGGACGACTCCTATCAGTATGCCGCTCCTCAGCCCCATGAAGATCAGCAGTATTCCTATCACTATGGCCAGGGCCTCGAGCAGATTGACCACGAAGTCGCGTATCGAATCCGCGACGGTGTCCGGCTGGTAGTAGATCATTCCGAGCTCCATGCCGACAGGGGTCTGGTCGGCCAGTTCCTGCAGCCGCTTGTGGACGGCCTCCCCTATCCTGATCACGTTGCCCCCGTCTACGTTGGATATGCCGAGTCCGAGCGCGGGTTTGCCGTTGTAGAGCATGGCCGAGGAGGGCGGGTCCACGTAGCCTCGCGAGATGGTCGCGAGGTCTCCAAGTCGTATCGAACGTCCGTCCCCCGCCCGCAGCAGCAGGGAGGAGAGGGAGTCCACCGACGAAAAGTAGCCGGACGGGGAGATCCGAATGCGCTCCGACCCCACCTCGGCGGAGCCTGCGCCTGCGACGGCGTTCTGTGCCTGCAGCAGGTTGAAGATCTCCTGGGAGCTGATGCCGAGCTGCGTCATGCGAGAGCGATCCATCTCTACGTAGATCGTCTCCGCCTGGATACCGGCTATCTCGACGTTGGCGACTCCATCCACCAGCAGCAGCTCGCGCCTGAGAAGGTCGGCGTGGTCCTCAAGCTCCCGGAAGGTGTATCCGTCGCCGGTCAGCGCATAGTAAACTCCGAAGACGTCCCCGTAGTCGTCGTTCACCCGGGACGGCCCCGACCCGGGCGGAAGCGAAGGCTGGGCGTCGGTCACCTTGCGCCTCAGCTCGTCCCATATCTGCGGCAGGTCGCGCGCGGTGTAGGTGGGCTTGATATCCACGTAGACCATCGAGAGACCGTCCTTGGAGAGCGAGCGCACCTTGTCCGTCTGCCCGAGCTTCTGCGCGGCGGACTCGATCAGCGCGGTGACCTCGTTCTCGACCTCCAGGGAGGAGGCGCCCGGGTAGGGGGTTGCTATCACGGCGGTCTTGATGGTGAAGGACGGGTCCTCCAGCTTGCCGAGGCCATTGTACGCCCACATGCCCCCCAAGGCGATCAAGATGGTTAGGAACCAGGTCATTGTGCTTTTGCCGATCGAAAATTCTGCCAAGTTCATGACAACGCTCCGTTACATCCCGGGAGGCGTGTAGAGGGTGACCGGGTCGCCCTCCAGCAGCATGGAGACACCGGCGGTGACAATCCTGTCTCCCGGCGCGGCGCCCTTCACAAGCGCCATCTCGCCCCTGAATCCTGTGACCTCGACCGGGATCTTTCTCACCCTCAGCTCGTCCGTGCCCTCGACTCGCCAGACGGAGTGACCGGTACCCTCCCCGGCCATGACCGCGGACGCAGGCAGCTCCGCCTCCGCGCCCTTTTCCGCGGCGGAGCGCGGGACTATCACGTCGACCGTCATCCCCGGCAGAACGGTGAGACCGTCGGGTTTCGTCAGGGAGAAGGTGACCGGGTAGGTCTGGGTCTGAGGGTCGGCCTCCGCGGAGGCCTCCTTGTACTCCAAGGGGAACCGGTCGTCGGGGAGCGAGGCGAAGCGCGCCTCTATCCCCTCGATCGAGCCCTTCCTGGTGTGTATGACCAGGGTCTCGGGGACCGAAATAGTGACCTCCAGGGTGTCGATGTCCTGCAAACTGACGATGTACTGGTCGCGCTGGACACTCTGGTTGTTGTCCACGTAGCGGTCGATCACGACTCCGCCGAACGGGGCGACGAGCCTGGTGTCCGCGAGGGCGTTCTCCGCGGTGCGCACCTTGGCCTGTATTCCCTGGACGGTGAACTCCATCGCCGCGATGTCCTCGGGCCTGGAGCCGCTCTTCCCCGCCGACAGCTCCTGGGTGGCCGACTGGTAGGCTGCACGGGCCACCTCGTAGGAAGTCCTGGCCTTGTCGTACTCGGACTTGGAGAATCCTCCGGCCTTGTACAGCTTGTCCACCCGCTCCAGGGTGGTCTGGGCGTCGTCCATCTGGGCCCGGGCGGAGTTCACCTTCGCTGTCAGCATGGCGATCTCCTCCTTGCGGACACCGGCCCTCATGGCGTCGAGCCTGGCCTTGGCGTTGCCCAGCTCGCTCTTCGCATTGGCGAGCTGCACCTCGAAGTCGCGAGTATCCAGGCGTGCCAGCGGCGTTCCCTTCTCGACGTAGTTTCCCTTGACCACGGGTAGCTCCACCACCTGCCCCGAGACACGGAAGGCCAGGTTCACCTTCTGGGACGCCGTCACCTTTCCTGGAAAGACCCGCTCGCCGCCGCTCCCGGCCGCAGCCAGGATCACGGTCTTCACCGGCCTGGCGACCCTCTGCACCTCCACCCGCCCGCTTCTGTCCGGTACCGCGCCCCATATAAAGTACCCGGCGCCGACGGCCGCGGCGACCGCCAGTGCGACAAGCGTGCGCGTCTTCGTCAATCTGCCCTTCATACCGCCATCCCACCCTCTCGAAACAAAGACTGAAAAACAGCTCGGCCCAGTATACGCCAAGTACCGACGGGAGGGCAATAAAAAAACAGGGGGATTGGGAACTCCCCCTGTCCATCCTCTTCACCAGCCGGAGTGTCCCTCAACGGGACAGTCTCTCGAATACCCTTGTTATGCCCACTGCCCTGCCTGACTCTGCGTCCAGCGTTATTACCACCCCGTTGAACGCCAGCCCCTCGTCTGAGACCTCGAACTTGGACGGCATTCCCGTGAGATACCTCGGGATCACCCCATCGAGTTTCATCCCGATCGAGCTCCTGTGTCCGCCGGTCATCCCCGCGTCCGTTATGAAGGCGGTCCCGCGGGGGAGGATCTCCTCGTCGGCCGTCTGGACGTGGGTGTGAGTGCCGATCAGGGCGGCCACCCTTCCGTCCAGGTAGTAGGCGAGGGCCTTCTTCTCCGATGTGGCCTCGGCGTGAAAATCGATCAGGATCGGATCGTCTCCCGCGGCCGCGACTATCTCGTCGGCCCTGCGGAACGGGCAGTCGAGCGGCGGCATAAAGACGCGCCCAAGCAGGTTCGCGACCAGGAGCCTGTGCCCCCGGTTCTCAAGGAGCATCCAACCCTGCCCCGGGCATGCATCGGGATAGTTGGCCGGGCGCACGACCCTCGGGTCGCCGGCTACGAACTGCACTCCCTCCGGTTTGTCCCATATGTGGTTTCCCGAGGTCATGCCGTTTATGCCCATCGCGAACAGTTCGTCGGCCACCTTCTGGGTTATCCCCCTGCCGGCGGCGGCGTTCTCGCAGTTCGCCACGACGAAGTCAAAGCCGCCCTCGCGCTCGGCGAGTCCCGGCAGGAGCTCGGCCACCGCCCTCCTGCCGGGGCTGCCCATAATGTCGCCGATGAAAAGGATCTTCATGTCCTACTTCGCGTACTCCGTCGCGCGCGTCTCCTTGGTCGCCGTGACCTTGATCTGGCCCGGATACTTGAGCTCCTCCTCGATCTTCCTGGCGACGTCGAACGCTATCTTGTGCACGATGGCGTCGTCCGCGATATTCGGACTTACCACGACCCGGACCTCTCGTCCGGCCTGTATCGCGTACGCCTTGCTCACTCCGTTGAAGGTCTTGGCCAGCTCCTCCAGCTTCTCCAGCCTCTTGACGTAGGCATCCAGGCTCTCGCGGCGCGCGCCGGGGCGGGAGGCGCTCACCGCGTCGGCCGCGGCGACGATCACATCGTACACGCTCTTTGCCTCCTGGTCCTCGTGATGAGCGGCTATGGCGCTGACGACCTCGGGACTCTCATTGAACCGCCTTGCGAGATCCGCGCCTATCAGGGCGTGCGGCCCCTCTATCTTGTGATCCACCGCCTTGCCCAGGTCGTGAAGCAGCCCTGCGCGGCGGGCGATTTCCTCGTCGATTCCCAGCTCCGAAGCTATCATACCGGATAGGTAGGCCACCTCCAGGCTGTGTTGAAGGGCGTTCTGTCCGTAGCTGAACCGGAACTTAAGCTGGCCAAGGGTTCGTACCAGCTCCGGGTGCATGTTCTTGACCCCGGTCTCCAGCAGCGCGTTCTCTCCGGCCTCCGCTATCTGCGCCTCTACGTCCCTTGTGGCCTTTTCGATGAGTTCCTCTATCCTGGCAGGGTGAATCCTGCCGTCCACGACCAGGCGTTCGAGCGCCAGCCTCGCTATCTCGCGCCTGACCGGGTCGAAACTGCTGAGGGTCACTGCCTCCGGCGTGTCGTCAACGATCAAATCCACCCCGGCGATCGTCTCGAAGGTCCTGATATTCCGGCCCTCCCTGCCAATTATCCTGCCCTTCATCTCGTCGGAGGGCAGATGCACCACGCTCACCGCGGCCTCGGACGTGTGCTCCACCGCGCATCGCTGCACGGCCGTCACGATTATCTCCCTAGCCTTCCTGTCGGCCTCGCGTCTCGCCTTCTCCTCGAGCTCCTTTATCCTGAGCCCCAACAGGTGCTGCGCCTCGTCCTCCGTACGCCGCAACAGAAGGTCCCTTGCTTCGTCGGAGGTCATCTTCCCGATCTCCTCGAGGCGCTCGAGCTGCCTCTTCTTGATCTCGTCCACCTCGATCATACGCTCCTCCAGGTTCTCCTGCCGCGTCTTCAGCTCATCCTCGCGATGGGCCACCCGGTCGAGCTTCTTGTCCAGGTTTTCCTCCTTCTGCTCAAGGCGCCTCTCGGCCCGCTGCAGTTCGGAGCGGCGCTCCTTCCCTTCGCGCTCTATCTCCTGGCGAAGTTTGAAGGCTTCTTCTTTTGCCTCGGTGAGTTTCTCGCGTTTCCCCTGCTCCGCCGCCATGGCGGCCTCCCTTAGTATTGCGCGCGCCTGCGCCCTTGCCTTCTCGATGTTCTTCGCGCCAAAGGATTTGGAGAACAGGAATCCGGCCCCCACCCCGGCGGCAACCCCTAGGGCGAACACCAAAACTGTGATGAAAAAGCTCATGGTGTCAATATCACTCCTCGATTATATTTTCAAGGTGCTATGGTCCCAAAGGATGCAGAGGGCACTCACCTCCGCATCCCCGTTATTGTACAGGCACGGGGCCTCGGTCACAACCCCTTGGCGTCCTAAACAGACTCTCTCCCGCGTCTATCAGGGACGGACAGCTCTCCTTGACGCACCTGACGAGAACCCGCGCCGAAGCAGCCTCTGCTCGACCCTGGAAGCCTCCAGGCCGGAACTCAACCAGTCCCTAGCCAGGGATCGCGCCCTCTCCTCCTCGTCCACCTCTTCAAGGGCGGTCATGATGTCATCGTCACCCACCCCTCTGCGGACAAGCTCGTATCGCAGCCTGCGCGGACCCCACTCCGGGTGGGTATCGACAAAAAGGAGGGCGTAGGCGGCGTCGTCAAAGAAGCCGGCCTGTTCGTACTTTTCCACGAGCTTCCTGGCTGTCTCTTCGGGGACTCCCCTGTCCAGCAGCTTCCTGACGGCCAGCGCCCTGGTCCAGGCCCCCCTCGACAGAAGGAGTTGAATATAGGCTTCGGGAGATGGCTTACTCGTTCCGCTGCTAATATCAGGCTGTCTCGACAAGGTTCAACGACCTCCCCAGCACCTGCATCACTCGGCGGGCCAACAGCGGCTCGCTCTCCAGAGATGGATCCCCGGCCACCAGGGCGAATGCCTCGGAGCGCGCAAGCTGGAGCAGGTCGAAATCTTTCCTCAGATCCGCGATGCGGAAGTCAGTCACTCCCGACTGGCGAACCCCGCACACCTCGCCCGGCCCTCTGATGGAGAGGTCCGCCTCGGCCACTGCGAAACCGTCCCGGGTGGAGCAAAACGCCTCGATTCTCCGGGCGCTCTCCGGCGAGGAGGGCGAGCAGACCAGCAGACAGTGCCCCTCCCGGTCGCCGCGACCCACGCGCCCTCTCAGCTGGTGCAGCTGCGACAGGCCGAAACGTACTGCATCCTCGACCACGACTACCGTGGCCTCGGGAACGTCCACCCCGACCTCGACCACCGTGGTCGACACGAGCAGCGAGGTGACTCCCTGCCGGAAATCCTCCATGGCCTTCTCCCTCTCCTCGGCTTTGAGCCTGCCGTGGACGAGCCCGACCCCGTAGCCCGAGAACTCGCCGGACAGCTGCGCAAACCTCTCGGTGGCGGCGGCCAGGTCCGATTCGCTCTCCTCTATCACCGGGCATATCCAGTATGCCCGCTCTCCGGCGTCAAAGCGCCGCCTCAAGAAAGCTACGGCCTGCCTCAGTTGCCCGGGGCGCAGCACGCGGGTGGAGACGCCCTTTCTGCCCGGCGGCATGTCCCTGATCCGGGAGACAGACAGGTCTCCGTACACGGTCAGGGTGAGGGTGCGGGGGATGGGGGTGGCGGTCATCACCAGCACGTGCGGGGCAACCCCCTTGGAGCGGAAGCTGTGTTTCTGCAGCACGCCGAATCGGTGCTGCTCGTCCACTATCGCCAACCCCAGTCCAGCGAAGGAGACTCCCTCCGAGAACAGGGCGTGGGTGCCCACCACCACGTGAATTACTCCCGATTCGAGCCCCTCGTAAATCTCCCTCTTCTCCCTGGACCCCGCGGCCCCGGTCAGAAGGGCGCACGACAGGCCGAGTTCGGAGAAGACAGGACCGAGCCGCAGAAAGTGCTGCCTCGCCAGTATCTCGGTCGGGGCGAGCAGCGCGCCCTGGCGGCCGCCGTCGAGGGCCGCCAAAAGCGCCACGAGGGCTACAACTGTCTTGCCGGAGCCCACGTCCCCCTGCAGGAGGCGGTTCATCGGGACCTCCTTCTCCATGTCCGCCAGGATCTCCTCTATCGACTCTCTCTGGCCTTCCGTCAGTGTGAAAGGAACAAGGCGCCCCAGGTACTCGTCGACGAAGCGCCCCCTGGCCAGGGACGGGGCGCGCTCCTCTCCCTCCTGGTTCCTGTTTCTGCGGATAGCCATCCCTGTCTGCAGCAGGAAGAATTCGTCGAAGACCAGGCGGCGCCTGGCGGCCTTCCAGGCTTCGCGGGAGGTCGGGTAGTGAATCTCGGTCAGCGAGGCGGAGAGGCCGGGAAGGTTGTGGCGCTGCCTCAGGTTGCCGGGCAGAAAGTCCTCTATCCCGGGCAGGCACTGCTCAAGTGCGTTCCGGACTATCCGGCGCAGGGTCTTCTGGTGCAAGCCCGCGGTCGTCGGGTAGACCGGGAGGATCGACAGAAACCTCTCATCGTCCTCGTCCTCGTCGAGCAGCTCGAACTCGGGGGCTGCGAACTGCGGCAACCCTCCGCGCAGGTCGACCCTGCCGTAAAGAGCCACGCGCGACCCCGGGGGGAAGGTGTTCTCCAACCCTTTCCTGTTGAACCAGACCGCCCTCGCCATTCCCTGCCCGTCAGTGACGAGCAGGGTGGTCAGGGTCAGGTTCTTCTTGGCCGTGCGGCGCTTTTCCACCGCGACGACCCTGGCCACCGCCGAGGTCGTCTCCCCCTCCCTCAGCGAGGAGAGGGGGGAGAGTGCGCGCCTGTCCTCGTAGCGCCGGGGAAAGAGAAACAGCAGATCCTCGACGGTAAAGACGTTCAACTTCCCGAGCGCGCGCTCCCTGGACGGCCCCACTCCCTTCAGGTAACGGACGGAGGCGGACGGGGCGGCCGGGGGCGCCGTCAACTCGGATCGTCGTCCTTCGTCTCGGCCTCGCCGGCACCAACGCCGCGCTCCATGAGCGAGGAAAAACGCGACAGGAGCGCGCGAAAGTCGGCCTCGAACTCCTGGCGCAGGTTCCTCAGGCGGTCGATGTCCCTTCGGACCCGCTCCCGGTCCGCCTCGGCCTCGAGGACTATCCGCTCGGCCCTGGACTTCGCCGACTCTATTATGGTCTTCGCCTCCGCGTCAGCGGCCTCTGCCTTGGCGTCGGCGGTCCTCTGCGCCATGAGCAGGGTCCCGGACAGGGTCTCCTTGAGCTCCTCGTGCTCCCTTATCTTGTCCTCGAGTCGCGCCGCATAGCGTTCCAGGTCGGCGTATTGAACGCAGTATTTCTGGATATCCTCGGCCACCTGGTCGAGGAAGCGATCGACCTCCGTGGCGGAGTACCCGCGCATCGCGCGGGAGAACCTCATGCTCTCCACGTCGCGAGCTGTAAGAAGTTCAGACACCGTCTCCCTCCTCCCATTCCTCCGTCATGCTCTTGCGGGGCGCGGCGAGAAAGACACCCCCGGCCAGACGGATCACGGTCCCCCTGTTGGCGAATGCAGCTCCGCATAGAAAATCGAGCAGGCTCTGACCTGACTCCCGCTCAAGGCCGCGCAGGTCCACCACCAGCATCCTGCCTTTCCGGAGGGCCTGGACCAGGTCCTCCTTCCGGCGGACTCCCTCCGCACCCCTCGCGATTATAAGCGCCGCGCTCTCCAGGATGGGGGTAAGCACGCGGTCCTCCCTGGCCTCGAGGGCGGTGGCCGATCCGGGGACCTCGTCCTCCGCGGATCTGTCCACCAGCCCCAATAACGACATTACCCTATCCAGCACGGACATGGACGAAGGTCAAGATCGGCTTCCGAAAATCGCCGACCCTATTCGGACCATGGTCGAGCCCTCGGCGACAGCCTGCGCGTAATCGCCGCTCATGCCCATCGACAGCTCTCTCAAAGGGCGGCCGAAATCCCTTGCGAGCCCGTCGCGAAGAGTGCGCAACAGGGCGAACGCCCTTCTTACCTCGGATATGTCGTCGGACAGCGGGCCTATCGTCATCAGGCCGTCCAGTCTGAGGGCGGGGCACTCCTCCAGCACCACCTCGACCAGGCAAGCCGCCTGCGACGGGTGGACACCGTGCTTGCCGGCCTCCCCGGAGGTGTTGACCTCGACCAGCACAGGGAGAGTCGCCCCCCTCTCCCCGGCTGCCCGCGCGAGTGCGAGCGCGAGCCTCGGAGAGTCGACCGAATCCACGGCGGACGAGAACTCGACGGCCTTGCGGACCTTGTTGGTCTGAAGGTGGCCTATGAACCGCCAGTCGACTGGAGGCCCCTCCCAGGATCGCCTCTTCTCCTCGAGCTCCTGGATCCTGTTCTCCCCGACGGCCTCTATTCCGCAGCGGACGACCTCCCTGATCGACTCTACCGGGTGGGTCTTCGATACCGCGATGAGCCTGATGTCTCCGGCGTCCCTTCCGCTCCGCTCCGCCGCAGCGGCAAGGGCCTCTTTCACGCGCTTCAGGTTGTCCTCTATTGAGCTCACCATAGTCGAATTTTACCCTCTTTCGCTCCGTCTGCGTCAAGCACGACGACATTCCCGGGCTGAAGGCCTTTTTGTATAAAAAAGTTTCCGCCCTCCACCGGCATACCCCAGACCTCCTTGAAAGACGCGACATTCCCGTCCACCTGGAGCACTCCGAGCTTTCCCCCCCTGTACATCACCGACGTCTCCGGCACGATGACCCCAAGGCTCTCCCCGGTCTCGAGGATGAAGCTTGTCTCCCTCGAACGAGCCATCTCCGCAGGGAAGAAAGGCAAAGTAAGGTAGAGCTTCGTCTTCACGCCTATGAACTGCGACGCCCTCACCGGGACTCTTGCCGGGCGCCCGCCCTCCCTTAGTCTCATGCTCGCGAAACCGGCGCGGATGTCCTTCTCGAGCGACGGCGTCAGGTCGACGTAGGTCACGCAACGCAGGTCCTGCGGCTGGGGGATGATCTTGCCTATCGCCTCTCCGCGGTGCACCGGCCTTCCGCTACTGAACTCGACGAGTGGCGGCGCCGCAGGCAGCGGGGCGATCCCGGCCCAGAGCGACGAGTATCTCCAATTCCCCTCCGAGCCGTCAAGTCCCGGTACGAAGTAACCCACAGTTTCGGAACGCACCTCTACCCGGCCGGACTTCGACTCGACCGATGCGACCGACTCTCCGCGCGCCACCCTCCTGGGGCCGGGCGCAGGGTAGTACACGAGGCCATCCGCCCTGGAGACGACGACCTCCTCGTCCCACACCAGCAACCCCCTGGCCGGTATTCTCTCCCTGTAGACAAAGGACGAGGCGGCGATCAGATCCGGGGACTCAAGAGAATTGCGCTCGAGCCAGGCCAGGTACATCCATACTGTGAGCGCGGCTACTGCAAGTACCGTGCCGAAATACAGGGTTCGTTTAACCAGATACACTATCATATCTTGACATCGCTACATTCGGGATAATCAATTCTCCCCGAGGTCATCCGCCAGCCCGTCTTCCCCGAAGTCGCCCTTGAGGCTGACGACGAGCTCCAGCACCAGTTCCCGCTGCACGAGTTCCTTTACCCTCCAGGTTACCCTTATCCCCTTTTTCCTGCTCTTCTCCACGAGGTCGGCGACGTCCTTCAGGATCTCCCCGGTGGGGCCGCTTGACTCCTGGACACGGGGCGGAGCGACGGGCTCGGGCGCGCTCGCGGTGATGGTCTTCTTCTCCCTGACCCTGCGCTCGATCTCCTCCGCCACCAGCTTGCCCTTTACGGCATCCTTGGCCATGGACAGCTGCTCGGCCCCGGACAGGGAGACGAGAGCGCGCGCCTGGCGCTCGCCCAGTTTTCCCTCGACCACCATTATCTGGACTGGTTCCTCCAGCTTGAGCAGGCGCAGTTTGTTGGCCACCGATGACTGCGACCTGCCGAGTCTGGTCGCGAGCTCCGTCTGGCTCCAGCCGGTTGTCTCCAGAATTGCGCGAAGGCCCGTGGCCTCTTCTATGGCGGACAGGTTGCTCCTGTGGATATTCTCGATCATCGCGAGCACCTGCTGCTCCCTGCGGTCGGCCTCCACCACTATGGCCGGGATGGTTGACAGCCCCGCCCTCCTGGCCGCCCTGAGCCGCCGCTCGCCCGCTACCAGCTCGTAGCCAGGCTCAGAGGCGATCAGGACTACCGGCTGGATGACTCCGACCTCCGCTATGGAGGCGGCCAGCTCCTCCAGCTCCCCCTCCTCGAAGAACTGCCTCGGTTGAGCCGGGTTTGGCCTGATCTGATCGATCGGGACGTCTATCAACCGTCTTTCGAACACAGGCCCTGAGGGAAGCGCCCTGTTTTCTTCCTTCATCCCCAAGCCACCCCCATAGTAATGACAGGGCCGCCATCAGGCTCCGGTATGGATGCTCCCGGAGAGCGAACCTTGGCCCCGCTGAAAAACCGTCTCCTTGTTGCAGCTATCAAATAATTTTACATATTGACGGTCGTTACTTCAAGCGCTCCGCCGCAGATCAGAAGCGCCGGTCCGGGTTGACGAACCTTGTGAACTCGCGAAAAAAGATCAGCATCACCTCTCCGGTGGGGCCGTTCCTGTTCTTTCCCAAGTTTATGTACGCCCGGTTGTCCTCCTCCTCGCCTGGTGCCGCGGAGTCGTAGTAGCCTGGCCGATAGAGCATCATGACAGTGTCGGCGTCCTGCTCTATTGCGCCGCTGTCGCGAAGGTCCGAGAGCTGAGGCTTCTTCTCGGTCCTCTGCTCCACCGCCCGCGACAGCTGGGACAGTGCGATAACGGGCGTGTTCAATTCGCGTGCGACTCCCTTCAGCGCCCTTGAAATCTCCGCGACCTCCTGCTGCTTGTTGTCGATTCTTCTCGACGAGTTCATAAGCTGAAGGTAGTCCACGAGGATCAGCCCGATCTCCCTGTGCCTTGATTTGAAGCGTCTGCAGCGCGCCCTGAACTCCAGGGTGGACAGCATCGAGCTGTCATCGATGTAGATAGGGTACCCCGACAGCCTTCCGGCGGCCTCGGCAAGGTCCTCCCACGAAGATTGCGGAAAGGATCCGATCCTTAGGTCGTGTATGTTTATCTTCGCCTCGGCGCCCAACATGCGCTGGACAAGCTGCTCCGCCCCCATCTCGAGGCTGAAGATCAGGACCGGCAACTTCTGCTTCTGTCCACCGAACTGGGCGATGTTCACGGCGAAGGCCGTCTTTCCCATGGACGGCCGTGCCGCCACGATATTCAGGCTGCCTGGCTGGAACCCTCCGGTCAGACGGTCCAGGTCGAAGAACCCCGAGTTAAAGCCCGCTACCTCCTGGTCGACGCTGTTGTACCTCTCCTCTATCTGCAGGAAGGTGCTGCCCAGCACCTCTCCAACATGACGGAAGTTCACGGCGTTGCGCTTCTGCGCGATCTCGAAGACGGCCCGCTCGGCCTCCTCGAGGGCGTCGTCGACGTCCATGTCAGTGCTGTAGCCGAGCTTGACTATGGTGTTGCCGGCGCTTATAAGCCTTCGGTGGATCGCCTTGTCGCGGACTATCCCGGCGTGGTACTCCACGTTCGCCGTGGTCGGGACGCTGTCGATCAGAGAGCCGACGAAAGCCTGCCCCCCTAGGAGTTCCGTCTTCCCCTGCCTTGACATCTCCTCGAGGAAGGTCAGGGGATCGACGGGCCTGTCGCGCTGGGACATCGAGAATACGATCTCGAACGCGGCACGGTGCAGGGCGTCATAGAAATCCTCCGGCTGGAGGATATCCATGACCACGTTAAGAGCCTCCCTGTCCACCAGGCAGGCACCGAGGGCCGCCCGCTCCGCCTCGAGCGATACCGGCGGCATCCGGTCCCAGAAGGGCTGGGCTGTCATCTACTCCCCTTCCACTACCAGGGTCATCTCCGCCTCGATGCCGGGATAGAGGCGCACGGAGAACGGGTAGGCGCCAACCTGTTTAATTGAATCGGGCAGGCGCAGGTGTCTTCGGTCCACCTCGACGGACAGCTGGGATGCTATGCTCTCCGCGACAGTCGAAGCGGTGACGCTGCCGAACAGCCTGCCCTTCTCCCCTATGCTGGCCCTCACCCTGACGGTCCGACCGGACAGGGTCTTCTGCGAATCCCGGGCCTCCCTCTCCATCCGCTGCTCCCTCTTTTTCTTTGCGGACTCCCTGTCCTTCCACTCCTTGATCCTCTCGGTGGTCGCCTCCTCGGCCAGCCCCCTGGGGAAGAGATAGTTCCGCGCGTAACCGTCGGAGGTCTCGACGAGATCCCCCGACACACCGAGCCTGTTGACTTCCTGTTTCAGAATTACCTTCATCACGCATCACCCCTGCCGAGACGTCCCCTGAAATCGAGCCACATGTCGCCGATGCCTCCCATTACGGCTAACGTGGACAGGATGGGGACCAACACGGTCAATATTATAACAACAGTCCTCAAGAGTCGGCCGAAAGAACCGGCGATTCTTTCAGAGAGAAAAAACCAGATGAGGGAGAGCCCCTGGAACAGGAACAAGAAGTTTACCAGGAGCCTCAGGTTTACCCCGGCCTTCAGGGCGAAGTCCATGCTTCCATCCCTCGAGCCAATCAGCGAGAGCAGTATCGACACGACGAAAGCGCCGAACACGCTCTTTGGAAACCTCCAGCGAGAAAAGGGCGGAAGGGACGGAAGGGGCTCGTTGCCGATCCTTTTTAAAACGAAGGACCCCACTACGTAGCTGAGATAGCAGTCAAGCGCGGC
Source organism: uncultured Synergistaceae bacterium (assembly GCA_964458805.1). Taxonomy (GTDB): domain Bacteria; phylum Synergistota; class Synergistia; order Synergistales; family Aminobacteriaceae; genus JAAYLU01. The sequence continues at coordinate 13,283 of CAYWKH010000016.1, read as the reverse complement.
CGCCACGGTTAAAATCGCCGGGAAGATGACCGGCAACAGGCGTATGGACTCGGCGAACTGCAGCCTGACCGCGGCGAGGGAGTCCTTGCTCATGCCGGTGGACTCGTAGAATTGGAAAACCTTGTCGACCATCGACTGCATCTCCGCCCCGTCGAGCTGGAAGGGGTTTATTCCCGTGAGCCTTGCGACCAGCGCCATCAGCAGGAGCTTGCTGCCAAGGGAGAGAAGGATACCGTACAGAAGGATCTCGACCCCCTTGTCGATCTTTCTCGCCAGTAGTCCTAATCCGACGCCGAGAACCCCGAACCCGAGAAGGAAAAACAGCGACGAGACGGGTCCCAGCAGGCCCGCCACCAGTAATGTGGACACCCCAAGCCCCAGGGAGGCCTTCTTAAGGTCGTGGCGCAAACCCAGTATGACGAGCGGGGCGGGTGCAAGGAGGGAGAACGCCGCCCCGACTACGGGCAAAAAGTGAGCGGCCATGAACAAAACAACCGCCAAGCCGGCCAGCAGGGCCGATTCTACCAGGCTTCTCGTCGAAGACATACCCCTTTTCCCCCTTCTCGTGCGAGCAAAATTGCGGGGGGAGAAGCAAGGCTCCTCCCCCCGGGACATAGCTTCCGTTCTCGGCCTACTCCAGCGTGAAAGGAAGGAGAGCCATGTAGCGAGCCCGCTTTATCGCCTCGGTGAGCTGGCGCTGGTGCTTCGCGCAGTTTCCCGTGACCCTGCGGGGCATTATCTTGCCGCGCTCGCTGATGTACTTGCGAAGCTTCTCGATATCCTTGTAGTCAACTCGTTCTATCTTGTCAACGCAGAAAAAACAGACCTTGGGGCGCCTCTTGCCGCCCTTTCGGGGACCTCTCGGCCCGGCCGCGCCTCTGCTCTCTCCCCTGCCCTCGTTTATCACCATCTTGCCGCCTCCTTAAAACTAAAAGGGGATGTCCGCCTCTTCATCATCACCCTGGACGGACGATATGTCCATGGGAAAATCGTCGTAAGTCGCCGCGGCCAGGCGGCGGTCCTTTCGCACGCTTCCTCCGAATCCCTCGTCCTCGAGGGCGCCGGCGGACTCGTCCTGCCTCTTCGAACCGAGGAAGATCACGTCGGACGCCACCACCTCCGTGACGTACCTTTTGCCGGAACCATCCTTAGCCTCGTAGCTCCTCACCTGCAGTCTGCCCTCTACGAAGGCCGGGCTGCCCTTTTTCAGATAGCGCTCGCAGTTCTCGGCGGTCGAGCCCCACACCACCACGGATATGAAGTCGACGCTCTCCTGGAGCTCGCCGTTCTTGTCCTTCCACGCCCTGTTGACTGCGATGGGAAAGTTGGCCACAGCCTGCTTGGAGGCAGTGTACCGCACCTCCGGGTCCCTGGCCAGGTTGCCCATGAGCATGACCTTGTTGAATCCTTTCGCCACGACTTCGCCTCCTACTCCTCGTCCAGACGGATCGTCATCTGGCGATAGATATTCGGTCTCAGACCGAGGACGCGGTTCATCTCGGCCAACTGATCAGGCGACAGCTTGAACGTGCACAGCGCATAAAACCCCTCTGATTTTTTGTCGATGGGGTAGGCCAGGCGCTTCTTGCCCCACAGATCAGTCTTGGTCATCTCTCCTCCAAGACTGAGTATGACCTCCTCGACCTTGCCGAGCTCCTCTTTCGGATCCTCCAGCTCGGCATTCAAAAGAACTAGCATCTCGTACGGCCGCATACTCTCACACCTCCTCCCTTTGGACTTTGGCCCCTCATCCTCGTGAGGGGCAGGGAAAATACCAGCCTCGGGGATTATACATTATCGTTCTTTTTCGTGCAATGAATCCTTCTCCCTCTTTATGATAAAGACCAGCTCTCCGGGGAAGGACAGGTTGTACTGCTCCCTCGCCATGTGCGCCATGCCCTCGGACGTGGCGAAAAATGCGATCTTCTCCTGCATATCCTGCACTGCGCGGCTCATGCGGACCAACACCGCCATGCGCTCGTCCACCAGGGCGGTCAGACGGTTGATCTTCCGCATCTCGACGCAGTACGATGTGGTCATGATGGCCACAAACAGGCACAGGAGGGCGGCCAGAAGAATCCATCGCAGGCGCAGCAAGGCGCTACATCCTTTCCGGCGCTGTCACCCCGAGAAGCGAGAGAGCGGTCGAAAGGACGGTTCCCGAGGCGGCCACCAGCAACAGCCTGCTCTCCATGACGCCCTCATCGGAGCCGAGGATGCGGCATGCGTTGTAGAAGGAGTGGAAGTCCCCGGCAAGGTCGAGGGCATAGGCTGTAAGTACGTGGGGGGCCAGCTCGCGCGAGGCCTTGTCGACCTCCTCGGGGAAAGCGGCAAGCCTTGCCATGAGTCGCCTTTCCTCTTCAAGCCGCAACGCCGAGACATCCAGACGGTCGACAGCCGGGACCGCGACCCCGCGTGATTCGGCCTCCCTCAGAACGCTGCGTATCCTGGCGTACGCGTACTGGACGTAGTAGACGGGGTTCTCGTTGGAGGACTGTTTCGCCAGCTCCAGGTCGAAGTCCAGGTGAGAGTCGCTCTTCCTCATCACGAAGAAGAACCGGGTGGCGTCGACGCCCACCTCGTCCATTACCTCTCTCAGGGTCACGAACTCCCCGGACCTGGTAGACATGGCCACCTGGCTGCCCCCGCGGAGCAGGTTCACAAACTGTATCAGCAGGACCTGCAGGTCGTCCGGGCGCCTTCCCAGCGCCTCGACTCCGGCCTTCATCCTCGGGACATATCCGTGGTGGTCGGCGCCCCACACGTCAATGACCTTGTCGAACCCGCGGTCGAACTTCTCCTTGTGATAGGCTATGTCGGAGGCGAAGTAAGTGGGGACCCCGTTGCTCCTCACCAGGACCCTGTCCTTGTCGTCCTGCGCCTCCCCGGACTTGAACCATAGCGCCCCCTCGCTCTCGAAGGCAAAGCCCCTGTCCTTAAGCGCCTGCATGGCGCTCGGCACCAGCCCGCGCTCGTACAGGCTCCTCTCGGAGAACCAGACGTCGAAATTCACCCCGAAATCAGACAGGTCCTTCTTTATCATGTCGAGTATGAGCCCGGCCGAAAAGGACTTGAAGAACGGCAGGCTCTCCTCCGCCGTCATGGCGGCCAGGCGCTCGCCCTGCTGTTCGAATGCGGCCCTGGCTATGCCGCGGATGTACTCGCCCTTGTAGCCGTCCTCGGGGAAGGGGGCCGCCTCCGAAGCGCCCAGCATCTCGAAGCAGCGAGCCTGGGTCGAGCGTCCAAGCAGCTCCATCTGCAAGCCTGCGTCGTTTATGTAGTACTCCCGCTCCACCCTCCAGCCGGTAAAGGAGAGTATCGACGCGATTATGTCGCCGACCGCCGCGCCCCGCCCGTGGCCTACGTGAAGAGGCCCGGTAGGGTTGGCGCTGACGAACTCGACCTGCACCCTCCTGCCCGACCCGATGTCCGAGGACCCGTACCTGCCGCCGTCTCGCAGGATTTCGCAAAGGGCGTCCCCCATCCATCTCGGGGACAGAAAGAAGTTTATGAACCCGGGAGCTGCGACCTCGACCCTGTCGAGGTACTCGTTCTCAGGGATGCGAGCCGCGATCCTTCGCGCGAGGTCGATGGGTTTTTCGCCGAACTGCCTGCACAGTTTCATGGCGCAGTTCGTCGACAGGTCTCCCTGCCCCTCGCGCTTCGGCTTTTCAAACGCAGGCACGTAATCCTCGCCGGGAGTACAGCCCTTCTCCGCGGCGACCTCGATCAGCGCCCTCTCAACGATGGCCCGAAGGACCTTCGCAACATCCGCCATGGAACACCTCCAAATAATTTGCGCTACTGGCGAAGCCTTAGCGGCAGAGTCTTGGCACCCCAGGCCAGCCAGCGTTGGACCGCCTCGCCGAGGCTTTTTCCCGTCGAGGCCCGCAGGACGTCAGTCATCAGCACTATCTTGGCACCGGCCGTGAACGTGCTGCGTTTCTTGTTGTAGAACACCGATTCCTCGTACTTAACCTTCTCGAGGGATCTCGCGGCCGGGGCTGGGGTCATTACCACCTCGGTGCGAGGTGGCATCTTGAGGGTAAAGCCCTGCTCTATCACGAAGGGGAAGTCTATTCTGTACTCGTCGGACCACCTGCCCAGCTCCGCGAGCCAGGACGGCGCGACACCGGGGAACGGGAAGAGCAGCGAACCTCCGCTTATGATGCTGTTTCTCATCCTGACGGGCATCGAGACCTGGTGGCCGTACTTTATCGGTTTTGACGCGGCCGCCCCCGTGTCGACGTCGATACTTGAGAACAGCTCGGCCGCCAAGCGTTTTATCGTTGCCCCGTCAGGGCCGTCTCCGGGGAAGAGGAACGCGCTCCATCCGTTCCTGGCGAGCACGTCCACCCAACCGGCAGTCTCTCCGTCCGTCCCGAGCTCAAGATGCCACTCGATAGTCAGGCGGTGTTCCGCCGCGGAGCTGCCGCTGACTACGCGCCCGGCGAGCGAGTTGCCCGAGGCGGTGTAGATGTGCTTCCCCCACAGCGAGGGCGGCGTCTCGTTATGGCTTTGCCCCTGGCCCAGGTCGAGGAAGAACGGCGATATGCCCTTGAGGTTCAGCTCCAGCACCGGCCTGAGAATCGAGCCCCCGGCGGCGGGTGTCTCCTCGTCCAGCGCGTGCGCCGTAAGCCAGTGGACAGCGCTGTCCCACCCGGCCCTTTTCAACCATGAGTTCAGCACAAGGACTTTCTCCCAGTCGGACCACGGCCCCTCTGCCGGGATGACACTGCGGACGATCGACGCGAGAGGACCTCCGCCGAGGGTGGGAGCGGCGTTCGACCAGGCTATCATCGAGCTTCCGGCCCGCAGCTTGTTCTTCTGGCCGACCAGGGCGGCCAAGGAGGGCGGGGGTGGCGACACGACACAGTTCTCGTAGGAGGCTAGCATCCTGGCTATAGGCTCGACGCCTCTTTTCGTGGAAAAGGCCAGGTATGACCGTGCATCCCCGCTGAGGGTCCGCGAGGTCCAGGCGAGGTTGTTCACCGTGTGCCACGAGTAGCGGTCCACCGCGCCGATCCTCTCCTTGCTCGCGTTCCCGGCGCCCTTCGCCGACACCGCCAGGTTGCTGCCCCCGGGCACATCGGCGGTTACAATCAGTTCCCACATCGGCAGGGTATCATTCACCCAGATGAAGTCGTCGACCGAGAAGCGCTTCGGGAACACCTCCCTGAAGGAGAGCTCGACCAGGTACTCCTCCTGCAGGTCTGGGAAGACGACCTCGACCGCGTCGACGTCTCCGACCCTGACAGTGCGAGGGAGCACCGGCGACAGCATGCGCCCGGTCCCGGGATCGTAGAGGGCGGCCTCCACCTTCTCCGCGCCTCCTCCCTCTCCACCGGTATTGACCGGCAGCAGCCACCTCGTCCACGCTTCGTCTATCCCGCGTCGCGCCAGTATCACGTAGTGCGAATCTCTGGTCATCGCACCGTCCGCACCCAGCGAGTACCTCAAGTCGCGCAGCCATATCACGCCGTCTGCGCCCGGGTAGTCGGAGAACGTAGGGCACTCCTGTATCATGCGGGGTATGTTCACCGCTGAGGCAGAGCCAACTCCACTCCGCACGCCCAGCAAAACCAGTACCACAGCAGCGATGCGGGCTGCGCGGGAAGACAGTCGTCTTATTTCCATTCTCATGACTTGTTCTCCTTTCCCCGCTGGTTCAGGTCAAGCACCCTTGCCGCAGCAGTGTTTGTACTTTCTGCCACTGCCGCAGGGGCAGGGATCGTTTCTGCCCACCTTCTTCTCCTTCCTCGCGGGTTGGGGGACGCCCTCTCCCGCGTGGGAGACCGACGGATGCTGGTCCGAAGCCGGGCCGACTGGAAGGATGAACTCCCTCCCCTCGCTGCGGCGCCGCGTGGCCGGGCTCTCCTCCCCGGCGCTCGCGACTCGGATGCGGAACACCAGCTCCGTTATCGTCTCCCTGACCCTCTCCATCATAGACTGGAACAGGCTGTAGGACTCGAACTGGTACTCCAGCAGGGGATCCTTCTGGCCTATCGCCCTCAGGCCGATGCCGCGCCGAAGTTCGTCCATGGCAAGGAGGTGATCCTTCCACCCGTTGTCAAGGGTGTGCAGGACCAGGAAGCGAAGCAGCGCACCGCTCTCCTCCACCCCCAGCTCCTCCATCCGTCTTTGAAAGCGCTCTCTAACGTCGGCCAGAATGCCGTCCCTCCGCGATTGCATGTCCCGGACGTTGTCCACGCCGTCGAGCCACTTCTCCGGGCCGCCGCCCGTGATTCCCTTGATCTTCGACATGGCCCTGGCCGGGTCTGCCTCGCCGTCCTCGGGGTAGTACTTTTCCAGGGCGTCGTCGATGACGCCCTCCACTATCTCGAGTACGTGGTCCTGGATCCCTCCGTCGCGAAGTATTTGTTGGCGCTCGGTGTAGACCGCCTCGCGCTGACGGTTCATCACGTTGTCGTAGGCCAGGAGCTGCTTGCGTATGTCGAAGTGAAGCTGCTCGACCTTCTTCTGGGCGTTGGCTATGGCCCTTGTGAGGAGGTTGTGCTCGATCGACTCCCCCTCCTCCATGCCCAGCTTCTCCATAAGCCCCTGGATTCGTTCGGAGCCGAACAGGCGGAGGAGATCGTCCTCAAGCGCGAGATAGAACCTGCTCGAGCCGGGGTCGCCCTGTCGCCCCGAGCGACCGCGCAGCTGGTTGTCTATCCTGCGGGACTCGTGCCGTTCGGTGCCTATTATCTGGAGCCCGCCCAGCCCCTTTACCTTCTCCCTCTCAAGCCGGCACTGCTCCCGATACTGCTCTAGAAGGACGGCGTGCTCCTCCTCCCGGATTTCCGAGTCCCCATTTTTGATCCTGAAGGCCTCTCTGGCCAGGAAATCCGGGTTGCCGCCCAGCAGGATGTCAGTGCCGCGCCCCGCCATGTTCGTGGCCACGGTGACCGCACCAAGGTGTCCGGCCTGGGCGACTACCTGGGCCTCCCGCTCGTGGTGCTTCGCGTTCAGCACCTGGTGGGGTACCTTGCGCGCCTTGAGTAGCTTGCCGAGGCGCTCGGAGCTCTCGATGGAGGTAGTTCCCACAAGCACCGGGCGTCCCTCGGCGTGTGCCTCCTCGATCTCGTCGGCCACCGCCGCGAACTTCTCCGCGATGGTCCGGTATATGACGTCGGGGTTGTCCTCGCGGATCATGTCGACGTTCGTGGGGACGACGACGACCTCGAGCCCGTAGATCTCCTTGAACTCCTCCGCCTCCGTCGCGGCCGTGCCCGTCATCCCGGATAGCTTGCGGTACATCCTGAAGTAGTTCTGAAGGGTTATCGTGGCCAGGGTCTGGCTCTCCCGCCCCACCTTCACGCCCTCCTTGGCCTCGATAGCCTGGTGAAGGCCGTCGGAGTAGCGGCGTCCGACCATCAGTCGTCCGGTGAACTCGTCGACTATCACTATCTCCCCGTCCTTGACGACGTACTGCACGTCCCTCTGGAAGAGATTGCGAGCCTTGAGGGCCTGCACAATTCGGTGGGCGAGGTCGGAGTGGGCCGCGTCGGAGAAGAGCCCCGGCATCTTAAGCAGCTCCTCGCAGCGGGCTATGCCCGCCTCCGTAATGGCGACGTTGCGCTCCTTCTCGTCCTTCTCGTAATCCCGGCCCTCCTTCAACTGGCGGGCCACCCGGTCGGACGCCCTGTACATGTCGACGTTGTCGTCCGAGGGGCCGGAGATTATGAGCGGGGTCCTGGCCTCGTCAATAAGGATGGAGTCGACCTCATCCACGATGCAGAAGACGTGACCCCTCTGTACCAGGTGCGATTCGGAGACGGCCATGTTGTCGCGCAGGTAGTCGAACCCGAACTCGCTGTTAGTCCCGTAGGTGATGTCCGACCTGTAGGCGGCAAGGCGCTCGGCCGGGTCCATGTAGGCGTATATGACCCCTACTGTGAGCCCCAGGAACGAGTATATCGGGCCCATCCACTCGGCGTCCCTGCGGGCAAGGTAGTCGTTCACCGTGACCAGGTGAACGCCCTCTCCGGAAAGCGCGTTCAGGACGACCGCGAGCGTGGCGACCAGGGTCTTGCCCTCCCCGGTCTTCATCTCGGTTATCTTCCCCTCGTGGAGGGCCATTCCTCCCATGAGCTGGACGTCGAAGTGACGCAGCCCGATCGTCCGTTTCGAGACCTCCCTGACGGCTGCGAACACCTCCGGGAGCAGGTCGTCCATGGACTCTTCGCTGCGCAGTCGTTCCTGGAAGGAGGTCCCCATCTGTCGCAGTTCCCCGTCTGACATCGAGGACATGAAGGGCTCCAGGGCGTTTATCCTGTCCGTTGCCTCCCTGTAGCGTTTAAGCGCTCTTTCGTTGGGATCCAAACCAAGGGCTTTCTTTATCGAACCGAGCATACTTTCACCTCAACACAAAAATCAGCCGTGCTGGTGCGTCGCACGGCGCGAATCCAAGGCCATTATATGTCCGGGCCGGGTTGGAGTCAAAGAGCTCTTGGCGACTGCGCAGGCCCCCCCCATGTCGACCGGGCGCCGTCCGGACCGCAACGGCCGAGTCGACCGCTCCGCCCGGGCGGGGCACAGGCGCTACTCGGTGAACAGGTCCTTGGCGTTAAAAAGGTAGTCCATTCCGGACCACACGGTCAACAGCATCGCCGCCCACATGACATGGATACCGAAGGGCAGTGAGAAGATCAGCATCGTAATGGCCACGATCTGGATCACTGTCTTGAGCTTGCCCGCGTTGGATGCGGCTATTACTATCCCCTCGGCGGCCGCCACCATCCGAACTCCCGTGACGATCATCTCTCTGGACAGGATAACAACGACAATCCAGGCCGGTATCCTGTGCAGCTCCACCAGCGCGACCAGGGCGGCCATGACCAGTATCTTGTCCGCCAGGGGATCGATGAACTTCCCCAGGTTCGTGACCATTCCCTTCTTGCGCGCGATGTAACCGTCAGCGGTGTCCGTTAGGGCCGCCAGGATGAATACTGCGCCTGCGAGCAGATCTCCCACGGTAACCGATATATCAAGGTCGTCGGCCCTGTAGACAGGGTAGGTGAACTTGAACGTCAGGAATATCAGGACGAGGGGCGCGAGAAAGACCCTTGACAGGCTCAGCGCATTCGGAATATTCCATACCTTTTTCCCCACGAACATTCCCTCCCGTAAAGTTTATTGTCTCACGATAACCCTTCGTGCTCTCTAGCCGCCAAGGTAGGCTTCCTTGACGCGCGGGTCCTTCAACAGGTCCTCACCCCTGCCCTGCAGGACTATCCTGCCGACCTCCAGGATGTAGGCGTAGGAGGCGATTTTGAGCGCTGCAAATGCGTTCTGCTCCACCAGTAGCACGGTCTTGCCCAGCGAGTTGATCTCGCCGATTATGTCGAACACCTCTTTCACCAGGATCGGGGCGAGCCCCAGGGAGGGCTCGTCCAGCATCACCAGCTTAGGTTCGCACATCAGGGCGCGCCCGAGGGCCAGCATCTGCTGCTCTCCTCCCGACAGGGTGCCCCCCTTCTGCCAGGATCTCTCCTTAAGGCGCGGGAAGAGAGAGTACACCCTGTCCCTGTCGCGCTCTATGCCGTCCTTGTCGTTCCTCGAGAAGGCCCCCAACTGGAGGTTCTCCTCCACCGTCAGGTGGGGCAGGATTCTACGCCCCTCCGGGCTCATGGCCACCCCAAGCTTCACAATCTCCTCCGGCGCCCTGCCGGCGAGGTCGGTCTGAGAGGCCCCCGAAGGGCTGTAGAGAATTTTTCCCTTGATGTTCTTTATCAGCCCGGACACGGCGCGTATGGTACTGCTCTTCCCCGCGCCGTTCGCGCCTATGAGGGTGACTATGCTCCCCTCCGGTATTTCGATATCAATTCCCTTGACGGCGTGTATCGCGCCGTAGTAGACGTGGAGTCCCTCAACTTTCAGCATATTTCACATACTCCTCCCCAAGGTAGGCGACAATGACCTTCTGGTTCGACTGGATGGCCTCGGGATCCCCCTCCGCGATCTTTACCCCGTAGTCGAGCACCCAGATGTACTCGCACACCCCCATGACGACCTTCATGTCGTGCTCTATCAGGAGAATAGTCAGGCCGAAGCGCTTCTGCACGCCCCTGATGAAGGCCATCAGGTCCTGGGACTCCTGGGGATTCATGCCGGCCGCAGGCTCGTCGAGCAGCAGGAACTTGGGTTCCGTGGCCAGCGCTCGCGCTATCTCCAATCGACGCTGGGCACCGTACGGCAGGGAGGAGGACGTCTCCCCGGCGTATTCGGCCAGTCCCACGGATTCGAGCAGGTCGAGCGACTTGCGGCGGATCCCCTCCTCCTCTTCTTTGAAGGACGGAAGGCCGAGCGGGGCTGACCACCATTTCGACTTCCTGCGGACATGGCACCCTATCATCACGTTCTCCAGCACGGTCTCGTGGGAGAACAGGCGGATGTTCTGAAACGTCCTGGATATCCCGGAGCGGCAGATAATGTGGGGCTGAAGGCCCGTTATATCGTCCCCGTCGAATACGACCCGGCCGTGCGTCGGCCTGTAAAACCCGGTCACCATGTTGAACACGGTCGTCTTCCCGGCCCCGTTCGGCCCGATCAGGCCCACTATGGCCCCGCGCGGGACGTCGATGGACAGTTCGCTGACCGCCGCCAGGCCGCCAAAGCGCATGGTCAGGTTTTCAAGCTTTAGAATGGGAGCGCCGGTCATCTCCTGTTTTCCCCCTCTTCATCATGGTTCCGGGCCCTGCTCCCGCGGGAGAAGAGCATATCCCACGAAAGCTCCCTCATGCCCATGATCCCCTCCCTGCGGAACAGTATTATCAGTATCAGGGCCAGGGAGAAGATGACCATCCTCATCCCCGGAATACCGGGGATTGCGAAGGAAGCAATGGTCATCGGGCTCTCGACTATTCGCAGCCATTCAAGCAGGACGGTGATAACCACGCTGCCGATAATGCTTCCGGAGATCGATCCAAGCCCTCCGGTGACCGTTATCATGAGGATGTTGAAGGTCAGCACGAACCGGAACATCATCGGGTCGATGGTGGTTACCAGGCTGCCGAGAAGGGCGCCGCCGACGCCTGCGAAGAAAGCCCCGATCGTGAATGACAGGACCCTGTAGAAGAAGGTGTTGATCCCCATGTTCTTGGCCGCGATCTCGTCGTCCCGGATGGCCTTCAGCACATTGCCGAAGTTGCTGTTTATCAGGCGGACAATGAAGAAGGTCGTCAGCAGGAGCCAGGCGTAGTTCCACCAGAGGTTGGCATACGACGGGATGCCCTTTATCCCGAGCGCGCCGTTGGTGATGAAGTTAAGATTGGTCAGCACCACCCTTATGATCTCCGAGAACCCGAGCGTGGCGATCCCCAGGTAGTCGCCGCCGAGGCGGAGCACCGGGATTGCTATGAGTAGCGCGAAGAACGCGGCCACCAGCCCTCCCGCCAGCACGGCCACGAAGAACGGGGCGTTCATCACCGACAGGGGCCATATCAGGGGCTCGATTATCCACATCATCTGCTTCTGGGCTGAGGGAAGGATCAGCAAGGCGGACGTGTAGGCGCCGAGTGCCATGAAGCCCGCATGCCCAAGGGAGAACATCCCGGTGAAGCCGTAGATCAGGTTGAGGCTGAGGGCCAGTATCGCGTTGACGGCGATGAGGTTGAGTATCTGGATCTTGTACCCGTCGAAGCTGGTGTGGGCCCAGTAGAGGAATGCGACAAGCGCCGCCAGGGCCAGGGAGTTCAGCGCAAGGTCTCGCGATCTCTTGTTCATATCTTGTCCTCCAGCTTCTCCCCCATCAGCCCGGTGGGCTTGAGGAGCAGGATGATGATGAGGAGCACAAAGGCGAAGGCATCACGGTAGCCCGAGAGCTGAGGGAAGAAGGCGACGGCCATGATCTCGATCAGCCCGAGGAGCATTCCGCCTATGACGGCGCCCTGGATGGACCCGATGCCGCCGAAGACCGCCGCTATGAAGGCCTTGAGGCCCGGGACCAGCCCCATGAACGGCTGTATCTGGGGGTAGCGCAGGGCCCACATAATCCCGGAGGCAGCCGCCAGGGCCGAGCCCAGGCCGAAGGTGAAGGCTATGATCTTGTTGACTGACACTCCCATGAGCCTAGTGGTCTCGATGTCCTTTGAGATGGCCCTCATGGCGAGCCCCGGCTTGGTCCTGTAGACGATCCACAGCAGTCCCAGCACCAGCACCAGCGTGACTAGCGGCACGACGATCGCCAGGGGTATGATCCTGACTTCGCCGACCTTCATTACCTGCACTAGCCAGTCCGGACGGGCGACGGGGCGAGGTATCCCTCCGAATATCACGATGGCCAGGTTCTGGATGAGGAAGGAGACCCCGATGGCGCTGATCAGCGCCGAGATCCTGGGCGCGGACCGCAGCGGCTTGTATGCGATACGATCCACGAAGATTCCGCAGAGGGAGGAGACCGCTATTGACCCTATCACCGCTATCCCCCAGGGCAGGCGGAAGAGGGATATTCCGAAGAAAACGAAGTACGCGCCCAGCATGAACACCTCGCCGTGGGCGAAGTTGATGAGGCGCAGTATACCGTAGACCATCGTGTACCCGATGGCGATAAGGCCATAAAGAGAGCCGAGTGTGACGGCGTTGAAAAGATGCTGAACAAAAAGGCTTCCGCTCATATAAAAAGATCCCCCTTGATCAAGAAGAAAATGGAGGGAGGAGGCTGGAACCTCCGCCCTCCTGATAAGGCGCTTTAATCAATCCCGCAGGATGCCGGGAAAGAGTCGGAGATCCTTCCTAGAGAACGGGCTCAACGATGTCGATGAACAGCTTCTTGGCGCCCTTGATCTGGACCACCCCTACCGGACTCTCGGCGTCGTGGGTCTCGTTGATAGTCTTTGAGCCGGTGACACCGGGGAAGTCCTTGGTGGCGGCAAGCGCATCCTTTATGGCGTCGGGCTCCGCGCTTCCGGCCTTCTCAATGGCGTTGATCACCAGCATGTAGGAGTCGTAGCCGAGGGCTGCGTTGACGTTGGGCTCCTTGTCGGGGTGAAGCTTCGACCAGTTCTCGGTGAAGGTCTTCGCTATGTCGCTCATGTTCTCCATGGAGGGATCGTAGGGGAAGGTGGTGTGGATGAAGCCCTCGACCGCGTCCCCGCCGATGCTCACGATCTCGGGGTTGTCCATTGCGTCCCCGCCCATTATCTGGAACTCGGCGCCAAGCTCCCTTGCCTGCTTCATGATGATCGCGCCCTCGGCAAAGTCGGCCGGGATGTACAGAACATCGGGGCCCTTGCTGATGATCTCGGTGAGCTGGGCGGTGAAATCCTGGTCGCCGGAGTTGT
>CAYWKH010000015.1:9339-28526 GCA_964458805.1 uncultured Synergistaceae bacterium | reverse complement strand
GTGGGAGGCGGTAATGGCCGTCTTCGGTGGGTTCGACCCCCACACGCCTCCGCCAATGTTATATTGTCCTACTGAAATGTGCAACACCCCCCTTATGGAGGTGATCCCTTGACCTCGTGGGAGACGAAGGCGGCGGAGATGGTTGAGAAGCAGATACAGGCCAGAGGTATTCTGTCCGAAAGGGTGCTCGACGCAATGCGGGCCGTCCCGCGACACCTCTTCATCCCGGAGGAACTCAGGGAGAGCGCTTGGGCCGACTGCCCGTTACCCATCGGGGAGGACCAGACCATCTCTCAACCCTACATGGTGGCGAGGATGACCGAGTTGCTCTCGCCCGAGGAGGGAGACTCGGTGCTGGAGGTAGGGACCGGGTCCGGCTACCAGTCGGCAGTGCTTGCCGCTATGGGAGCCGTAGTCACCAGTATCGAGCGAATTGGCTCCCTTGCCGCCAGGGCGCGGATGACACTGGCGTCTCTCGGGTTTCGCGTAAACGTAATATGGGCCGACGGGCGGGAGAGGAACGGTTGCGCGGGGGTATTCGACGGGGTTATTGTGACGGCGGCGGCGCCTGCGGTCGAGGAGTGGTGGACGGAGTCCCTCGCCCCCGGCGGGCGGCTTGTCGCGCCGGTGGCCGTCATGTCGGGCGGAGAGAGGCTGCTGTTGAGGGTGAAGAACCCGGACGCCTCCTTATCCGACACATGGCTGGACTACTGCCGATTCGTACCGCTCCTGGGCGGCACACAGCCTGGGTCGACCGACGGGACGTGTCGGTGAGCGCCTGGTACAGGGGGCTGTTCTCAGTTCGCTCCCTGAGCATCTCTGGACTCGTGGCCGCGGCCTACGTCGTCGCCACTCTCTTGTTCGCGCCTCTCTCCTACGGGTACGTACAGGTGCGTATCTCAGAGGCGCTGTCCGTGCTCCCCTTCATTCTGCCGGAGTCGGTGCTCGGCCTGTTCGTTGGTTGTCTGTTCGCCAACCTCATCGGGGGGTTCGGACTGCTGGACGTGCTGCTGGGCAGCGGCGCTACGCTGCTGGCGGGCGCAATCTCCGTCGCCATGCCGAGCGCATGGCTGGCGGCTCTGCCGCCGGTTATCGTCAATGCCCTAGTGGTGGGCGGCTATCTCTCGTTTATCCTCGACTTGCCGTTTCTCCTGTGTTCGATGTACGTGGGCGCCGGGCAGGCCGCGGCCTGCTACCTGCTGGGCGTGCCGCTCGTCCTTCTCCTTAGAGACCGTTTGGGCGTGTCAAGGGGGCGGCGTTGAGGCCGCCCCGCAGTTTGTCGTCTACTTTATCCGCCACTTGACGCCGTCGGGCGTGTCCTCCAGGACCACTCCCATCGCCGAAAGCTCGTCGCGAATGGCGTCGGCCCTCTTGAAGTCCCTGCTCTTCCTTACGGTGTCGCGCTCGGCTATGAGCTCGCGGATCCTCGAGTCGTCCGTGCCGTCCTCCGCGACCCTCCCCGGTATCCCCATCACGGTCTCGACCATGCCGAAGAACCTGTCCGCGAGCGGCAGGAACGATTCCTCAAGGTCGCTGCGCTCTTTCAGGTAGTTGTTCACGGTTCTGACCGCCTCGTACACCACCCCGAGGGCCGCTGCGGTGTTGAAATCATCGTCCATTGCGGCTATGAACCGGTCCTCGTAACTCTTGAAAACCGACTCGCGGTCGTGGCCCGCAGGCTCGTCGACCCTCTTCCTGTGGTTCCTGGCGTGATCCAGGTCCAGCAGGCAGTTTTCGAGGCGTTCGACAGCTCCGAGCGACTGCCTCAGGCTGTCCTCGGAGAAGTTGAGCGGCGACCGGTAGTGGGCGCTGAGCATGAAATGGCGTATAGCCTTCGCGGGGTACTGCTCCAGGGCGGCCCTGGCGGTCAGGAAGTTGCCCAGAGACTTCGACATTTTCTCTTTGTCAATTAACAGGTAGCCGTTGTGTATCCAGTAGCGGACGAACTTCTTGCCGGTGGCTGCCTCAGTCTGTGCCACCTCGTTCTCGTGGTGAGGGAAGGTCAGGTCCGTGCCGCCGGAGTGTATGTCGATAGTATCTCCGAGGTATTTCATGGACATCGCGCTGCACTCGATGTGCCAGCCGGGGCGTCCGTCCCCCCACGGGCTGGGCCAGCTCGGCTCCCCCTCCTTCCTGGCCTTCCACAGGGCGAAATCGAGCGGATGGCGCTTCCTCTCGTCGATCTCTATTCTCGCGCCGGACTGCAGCTCGTCAAGGCTCTGCCTGGCAAGGACACCGTATGATGGAAAGCTCTCCACGTCGAAGTAGACGTCCCCGTCGACGTTGTAGGCGTGTCCCTTGTCGACCAGCCTTTCGATGAGCGAGATTATCTCGGGCATGTGCTCGGTGGCCCTGGGCGAGTGGGTCGGCCGCTTGACGCCGAGGGCGTCCGCATCCCGGTAGTACTCGGCTATGAACCTGTCCGCGAGCTGATCCACGGTTATTCCCTCGCGGTTCGCCCGGTTTATCATCTTGTCGTCGATGTCGGTGAAGTTCTGGACGAAGTCGACTTTGAAGCCCTTGAACTCCATGTAGCGTCTCAGCACGTCGAAGACTATGAACGGGCGGGCGTTTCCTATGTGAAAGTAGTCGTAGACCGTGGGTCCGCAGCTGTAGAAGGTGACGCGCCCCTCGTTCAGGGGGACGAACGGCTCTTTGGTCCTGGTCAGATCGTTGTAAAGGGTCAATCCCATTTTCTCGCACCTCCAGTAGTTTCTGAAGGGTATTATATAATATTGTCTTGCGCGATGCAGGGGTGTATTAAGGAGCGGGTGCCGGAATCGGAGGATGCCCGGCTGGCGGGTTGGGGGGCGCGACAATGGCTCGGGAGCATATAAAAAATTTGTTGAAGAGCCTTCCGGACAGGCCGGGCGTCTATCTCATGAGGGATGGCGAGGGCGGGGTGCTTTACGTCGGTAAGGCGAAGTCTCTGAAGAAGAGGGTGGCCTCCTACTTCAGGCACGACTCGTTCGCGTCCCCGCGCCTGAGGAAACTGGTCTCGATGATAGAGGACATCTCGGTGATCAGGACGGAGACCGAGGTGGAGGCGTTGATTCTCGAGGCGAAGCTGATCAAGAAGTACGCCCCTTTCTTCAATGTCGACCTGAAGATGAACGACAGGTACCCCTATATAAAGATCACATCGGAGGCATTTCCGCGCATCGTCATCACCCGCCAGAGGGGCAAGGACGACGGCATCTACTTCGGGCCTTACGTGCGGGTCGGAGATGTCCGCTCGCTGCTTCGGCTGATAGAGAGGTACCTTCCGCTTCGGATATGCGCAAGGGAGATAGTCCCTGGCGATGCTGCGAAAGGGGTCAGACCTTGTCTGCACTACTCGTTAGGGCGCTGCATGGGGGTATGCGCCGGGCTGGTATCGGCCTCCGAGTACCGCGAGAGGGTCGACGATGTCATCCTGCTTCTGCAGGGGCAGTCCGCCGAGGTCGTGGAGAGGCTTCGGAGGAGGATGGACAGCGCTGCCAGGGAGATGAGGTTCGAGGAGGCGGCCAGGCTGCGAGACACCATCAGGGCGATATGGCGGGTTTCCAGGCAACGCCTGTCGATGCCCCTGCGCGAGGACTTCGACGGGGACATGTGGATTCGCCTCAACCACCTGCAGGAGCTTCTGAACTTGCCGGTCCTCCCCTGGAGGATAGACGGCTTCGACATCTCTCACATGTCGGGTAGGGAGACATACGGGGTGGTGGTCGTGTTCGAGCAGGGGGTCCCGAACCGCTCCCTGTACAGGCGCTTCAAGATCAGGACCGTCGAGGGGGTGGACGACTTTCGCTCGATGGAGGAGACTCTGGAGCGCCGCTACTCTAGGTCGCTAGAGGGGAAGGAGCCCCTTCCTCAGCTCATCCTCATAGACGGGGGGCCAGTGCAGCTCGAGTTCGCGCGAAAGGCGCTAGGCAAGCTGGGACTTGAGAAAACTCCCTCAATATCCCTGGCAAAAGAGGAGGAACTGATATACCATAGCAGCGAGGGAACTCCACCTCTGCGCCTCGACCGGGGGGACGACGCGCTCCGCCTGCTGCAGAGCGTGCGGGACGAGGCGCACCGCTTCGCCATTGAAAGCCACCGCTCGGCCAGGTCCTCGAGGCTCAGGCGGAGCGCCCTCGAGGACATTCCAGGGATAGGCAAGCACCGCGCCGCCCAGCTGCTTGGACGGTTCGGCAGCGCGAGCGCGATAGCCGGCATGACGGTCGAGGAGCTGTCGGGGACGCCGGGCATTGGCGCGGCCACCGCCGCCAGGATCTTGGACTACTTGAAGGGGAGGTGTACGGATGAGGATCATCGAGGGTAAGCTCGCCGGAGTCGGGCTGCGTTTCTGCATCGTGTCGCCCCGCTCCGGGGGCGTGACCGGCGAGGGGCTCCTGATTGGCGCCAAGGATGCCCTTTTGCGTCACGAAGTGTCCCGTCACGGAGTTGATATCGTCCGGACGCCGGGTGTCTGGGAGGCCGCGCTTGCAGCCAAGGAGGCCGCCATCACCGGGAGATACGACGGTATCATCGTGCTAGGAGCATTATGCGCGGGCGAGCGGGAGTACCTGAAAATCCTTGGGAACATCGCGTCGGTCGGCCTGGCTCAGCGGGTGCCAGTCACGTTCGGATTCCAGGCCGCCGGCCCGGAAGGGCGGGACAGGGACTGTTCGGGGGCCGATAACGAAGGTTTCAAGGCGGCCGTCGCCGCCATAGAGATGGCGAACTTGCTCAGACAGATGAGAAATGAGAAGGGGGATGTCCTGGATGCTTGATATACGGTGGATAAGATCGAACGTGGACGAAGCAAGGACTTTTCTTGCCAACAGGCTGAATGATTTCGACGTTGAACCCCTGGTAGCGCTTGATGACGAGAAGCGCGCCCTTCTGGCCGAGACAGAGGAGCTGAAGGCCAGAAGAAACGAAGGGGCGAAGCAAGTGGGGGCTGCAAAAGCCAGGGGAGAGGACGCCTCCGAGTTGATGGAGGAGATGCGAGTCATAGGGGAGAGGGTGCGCGAGGCGGACGCCAGGCTTGCCGAGATCGAGGAGAAGCTTGGCTACATGCTTCTGTGCATACCCAACAGGCCGCATGAATCGGTCCCCGTGGGGAAGGACGAGAACGACAACCTGGAGATAAGGCGCTGGGGGGAGCCGAGAAAATTCTCGTTCGAGCCGAAGCCTCACTGGGATATCGGGGAGGCCGCGGGCATAATGGACTTCGAGAGGGGCGCGTCCCTGGCCCAGAGCAGGTTCACGGTGCTAAAGGGCTTGGGAGCCCGCCTGGAGAGGGCGTTGGTCAACTTCATGCTCGACCTGCACACTGAAAAGCACGGCTACCTGGAGGTTCAGCCTCCCTTCCTGGTCAGCAGCAGGACCATGCAGGGAACCGGCAACCTTCCCAAGTTCGCCGAAGACCTGTACAAGTGCGAGAACGACGACCTGTGGCTTATTCCGACTGCCGAGGTCCCTCTGACCAACCTCTTCGCGGGCGAGATAATGGACGAGGAGCAGCTCCCTTACTACTGCACCGCCTACACTCCGTGCTTCAGGAGAGAGGCCGGGTCTCACGGACGGGACGTGAGGGGGATGCTCAGGCAGCATCAGTTCGACAAGGTGGAGCTGGTGAAGCTGACGACCCCCGAGCAGAGCTACGAAGAGCATGAGAAACTGACCGAGAACGCCGAGGAGGTACTGCGCCTGCTCGAGATACCCTTCCGCACTATTTGCCTGTGCACCGGCGACATGGGGTTCGGCGCCAGCAAGACCTACGACATCGAGGTGTGGCTCCCATCCCAGGACAAGTACCGGGAGATCAGCTCTTGCAGCAACTGCGAGGACTTTCAAGCCAGGCGCATGGGCACCCGATACCGACCTAAGGGCGGGGGCAAGCCGAGGCTGGTTCACACTCTGAACGGCTCCGGAATCGCCGTTGGCCGCACTCTTATCGCGGTGCTGGAGAACTACCAGCGCGAGGACGGATCGGTGGAGATCCCGGGGGCGCTCATGCCTTACATGGGTGGTATAACAGAAATTCGCGTCTGATATACGCCGCAAAGGGTGGAAAAATAATATTCTTGCTGGTAAAATCCATCTTTAGAAGCCTCTTGCTGAAGGAGGACGGCCATAATTTTGATCACGGAGACTTACGCGTCGGGGATATTTATTTGCGTTCTCTTCATTGCGTTGCTGTGCTTCCTTACGCAACGCATCTGCAGGAGTCGCGCGGACACCGCTCAATACAATTACTTCCGCGACCTGGCCCTGATAGGCGCGTGGGTTCTGGCGGCCGTGTGCGCGGGGGGCCCTTCCTCGCGCTTCATCGTCGGCATGGCGGTGCTGTCCGCAGTCCTTGGGATGGTGCAGCACGTCTACCCGAACACGCTGTGGAAGCCGGCCTACCTGTTGATTGGCTTCATCTTCGCCCTGCTCGGCCCGAGAATCGAGTTCATAGGGCTGCCTGCCGGGCAGTATCACTACCTGCCCGCCGAGGTGTCGGTGCTTCTGACCGCGGTCTGGGTGGCCGCTTTCCCGGTGCTGTTGCAGGAACTCGATAACATTCCGGGGATGTCCGGCCACCTGTTGGCGATCTCGTTCTCCCTGATGCTGGCCGCGACGGTATTCTCGGGCCAAAGCCTGAGAGAGGCTTTCTTCATGTCCCTCTCCGGCATGATGCTCCTGGGCGTCTTCTGGAGTCGGCACGGGCACATGTACCGAAGGCTGGGGGCCTCCCTGTCGGCCATGTGGGGAGTGCTCGTGGCAGGCACCTCGGTCCTGGGAGTGAGCAAGGGGATAGCCCTTGGAGCCCTCATGCTGCTGCCGATAGGCCTCTTCGCGATACCTATCGCCGAGGCCACCCTCAATTTCATGAGCCGCGCGCTCACCTCGAAGGGGAACAATGCGGCGGTGCTTTACAGCAGGCTTATAGGGCGCGGACTGGACCACCCGAGCGCCGTCCGGTTCATCACCTCGCTTTGCGCCATGGCGGGGATGGCCGTCGCCGTGTCCCAGCTCGGAAAGCCGCTCTTCCTCGCCCTGGCTGTCTGTTTTGCCATGCTGATCGCGGGTTATTCTATCATGCCGGCCATACGCAATATGAAGGAGAGTGCCAAGATGCCCAGAAGGCCCTCGATATGGAGCACCTCCATCGACAACGTCTCCATGAACTACGCTCTTTCAAAGGCGCGCGGAGGGCTCGTGCCGGGAGGCGGTGCCAGGCTGGTGTCGACGGTCAACGCACTGGCGGTGCTGGAGGCCGAGAGAGACGAGCGTTATGCGGCGGCCCTGAGGAGTTCCTTTTTGACCCTGGCCGATGGCACCGGGCTGGTGTGGGCGCTTAAACTGCTGGGGACGCCGGTACAGGAGAGGGTCACCGGCATCGACTACATGGTAGGGCTGGCGCGGATGGCCGCAGCCGAGGGGTGGCCAGTGTATTTGCTTGGATCGCGTCCGAGCATCGTCGAGAAGGCTGCATCCGAATTGAAGACGCGCTTTCCCGATCTATTAGTGGCCGGCTTCCGCGACGGATACTTCGACGAAGGAGACGCCTCCGTGGCCGAGGCCGTCAAGAGCAGCGGCGCAAAGATACTCTTCGTCGCCATGGGGGTGCCAAAACAGGAGATATGGGTCGCCGAGAACTCGGATAGATTGGGCGACCTGCTGGCCGTAGGCGTTGGAGGCGCCTTCGACGTTATCTCCGGCTCCTTGAGGAGAGCCCCCGTAATTATGCAGAAAACTGGCCTGGAATGGCTGTACCGTCTTCTGCAGGAGCCCTGGAGATGGAGGAAGGATCTGGAACTTGTGGTCTTCGTCGTCAAGGTCCTTATGACCAGGGTCGGACTGTATGACTCCAAGGGCGGGAGACCTTTATAAGGCACCGTGCCCGGTGATTTTCCTGTACGCCCCCGTACAGCCCGCCGGGACGAGGGGGCGTACTTTTTGTTTCCCGGCAGGACATAAGTCTTGAAAATTGTTATCCTTACCGTGGGGAGAATAAAGGACGCGCATGTATCCTCGCTCACGAATCGCTACATTTCGAGGCTTCGTACCTATACATCGGTCGCCCTTGAGAACGTGCCGGATGTAAAGGACCAGGAGCCCTCTAAGAGGATCGCGAGGGAGGGCGCCATGATCCTGAAGGCGATAAACGACAGGGATTACCTGGTCACCCTGGAGGAGCGCGGGGTGCAGTTTGACAGCATCTCCTTCTCCGCCTGGCTTCGTTCTTCGTTGGAGGCAGCACGAGGTCGCGTGGTGATGGTGGTCGGCGGGGCTTTCGGGCTGTCGGACGAGGTCGGGCGCAGAAGCGACTTCTCTCTCTCCCTCTCCGAGATGACGCTGCCCCATGAATTATGCCCCCTGTTCCTGGCGGAGCAACTTTACAGGGCAGCCTCGATTGCCAACGGTGTAAAATACCACCATTAGTCTTCAGATCGAAAAGAGAGGCGGACTACGCATGAATATGGACAAGATAATGAAACAGGCCCAGAAGATGCAGGCCCAGATGGCTAGCATCCAGGATGAGCTAGCCAAGGAGCAGGTGGATGGCAGCGCCGGCGGCGGAATGGTCACGGTGACGGCCAACGGGCAGGGGGACCTCGTGTCGGTGAAGATCGAGCCCGAGGTGGCGAACGATGACGTTGAGATGCTTGAGGATCTTGTCCTGGCGGCCGTGAACGATGCTCTGCGCAAGAGCAGAGAACTGGCGGGCAGCCGCATGAGCAAGCTCACCGGCGGACTCGGAATGCCGGGGCTGTTTTAACCCCGCAGGTGACGGATTGCCGCTCCCCGATCCGTTCGAGAGACTGTCGTCCCTGTTGCGAAAGATGCCCGGCGTCGGGGCCAAGAGCGCCCGCAGGATGGCGTTCTACGTACTGCAGCAGCCGCCGTCCTACGCAGAGGAGCTGTCGCGCGTGCTGACCGCACTCAAGGAGAGGGTGGGCAGCTGTTCCATATGTGGAAACATCACTGACCGGGACCCGTGTTCGATATGTTCCGACCCATTGCGGGACCGCGGCCTGCTGTGCATAGTCGAGACGGTGGAGGACCTTTTCAGCATCGAGCACGCCGGGGTCTTCTCCGGCCTGTACCAGGTTCTAGGGGGCAGGGTATCCCCCCTAGACGGAGAAACGCTGGACGACCGTATGCTCGAGTCGTTGCTGGAACGAATCAGGGGCGGAGGCATCAGGGAGGTGATCATCGCTACCAACCCGCGCATCGAAGGGGACCTGACGTATCATGCGCTGCTCAAGTTCCTGGGGCCCAGCGGGGTGCCGGTCTCCCGGATCGCTTACGGCCTCCCCGTGGGAGGAAGCATCGAATTCGCCGACAGGACGACGCTGCAGGCGGCCATGGAGTCCCGGGTCAGGGTAAAGGGGGTGGAGGGTTGACTTCTTTTGAAGGAGTGTAGTTCCGTTTATGTGTTTGGACCGAGTTAGATCGAAGCCTCGATTGACGCGCCATCCAAGCGTGAAGGGCCGCAGACAGGGCCTTCGGCAGTTCGGATCCCGCGCTCTTCGCAGGCTCCTTAAAGCGAGGTGAGAAAATGACCGAGGGCCTTGGAAAAATCGTGCAGTTGGTTTTCTCCGGCCTTATGATCCTCATTGGAGGCATGATAGGTGCCCAGGTCGCCTGGTTGCTGTTCCCTCTTATCCCGGTCGATTGGTTTTCGGCCGGCAAGGAGTGGCTTCCTCTGTGGATGCCGGGCAAGTTTCTGTTCACACTTTTTTGCGTGGTCTTATTCGCATTTTTCGGCTTGATTCTTTCCCCGTTTTTTATGCGGCTTCTCGGCGCGATGGGCGCACTGATTGAGTCGCACCTTAAAAACGCCAGTTGGTCGGAATTGACCTCGGCTACAGTCGGCATCATCATCGGGCTGCTAATAGCCAACCTTCTGGCGCTTCCGTTCTCGGACATGCCATTCGGCAGCTACCTGGCGGTCGTGCTTAACGTGGTCTTCGCATACCTGGGAGCTCGCATCCTGCTGAAGCGGCAGAGCGACCTTCCTCACGTACTGAGCCCGATACGCGGACTTAAGGAGCGGTTTTCTTCCGGCAAGATCCAACCTAGCGTAGGCGAGGGCGGTTTTGCCTCCGATGAACTGCTGTGGTCGATCCCCAAGAAGATCCTGGACACTAGCGTGATAATTGACGGAAGGATCCTGGACGTGGCCAGCACGGGCTTCCTGGAGGGAGTCATCATAATTCCGCAGTTCGTGCTTCACGAGCTCCAGTCAGTCGCGGATTCGACGGACCCCGCCAGGCGCACCAGGGGAAGGCGCGGACTGGACGTGGTGAATGACCTTCAGCACCTGGCGGGAATCCGTTATGAAATTGTGGATTTTTCGCTGAAAGAGTTGAAGGCCGAGTCGGTGGACAGCGCGCTGGTGGCGCTGGCCGAGAAGTTAGGGGGCCAGATACTGACGACCGACTACAACCTTAACAAGCTGGCCCAGATCCAGGGGATCCAGGTGCTGAACGTGAACGACCTTGCGAACGCACTCAAACCGATGCTTCTACCTGGCGAGACTATAACAATCGACGTCATTCGCGAGGGCAAGGAGCCCCTCCAGGGCGTTGGCTACCTGGACGACGGCACGATGTTCGTGGTTGAGGACGGCGAGAACTATATCGGCAAGAGGGTGGAGGTCGTGGTGACATCCATGCTTCAGACATCGGCCGGGCGCATGGTGTTCGGCAGGATCAAGAAGGAAGCGCGCCAGTCTTGAAGGATGTCTCCTTCGTCATAGTCGCCGCCGGCAGGGGCGAGAGAGCCGGGGGCGGCGCGCCAAAGCAGTTCAGGGAGCTCGCAGGTGTCTCCCTTTGGAAGTGGAGCGCGCGAGCGGCGCAGGCCCTCCATTCAAGGGGATCGGCGCGCGAGTGCGTGCTGGTCGGGCCTGAGGGTGCCTGCTCGTCGCTTGAGGAGGAGGCGCTCTCTTTCGAGGTTCCAATGCGTGTCGTCGAGGGGGGCGCCGAAAGACAGGAGTCAGTGCTGAATGGATTGAGGGCCGCGACCGGCGAGTACGCGCTCATACACGATGCGGCGCGCCCCTTTTTATCGCTTGAGCTCGCCGAAAGCCTGGTCGCCGCGCTCGAGCCCGGCCACGGAGTGATCCCTCTCGTACCCGTCTCCGACGCGTTGAAAAAGATGGACGATGCGGGGATCATCTCCCCGCATCCCAGGGAGGGACTGTGGGCCGCGCAGACCCCGCAGGCCTTCCCGAGAGAGGCGCTCATCTCGATACTTGCAGCTCACCCGGGTGGCGCGAGGGACGAGGGCGAGGCCTGGTCGGCCGCCGGACAGCCTCTCAGTTGGGTGAGGGGCGAGAGGAAGAACATGAAAATCACATGGGAGGAGGATTTTGCCCTGGCGGAATCTATGGCGCGCCGCGTATCGCGCACCGGGATAGGCTACGACGTGCACCCGCTTGTACCGGGAAGACGTTTCATACTGGGAGGGGTGGAGTTTCCCGGTTTTCCGCTGGGCTTCGCGGGGTACTCCGACGGAGACGTGCTTGTGCACTCGGTGTGCGACTCGCTGCTCGGGGCGGCCGGGATGTCCGATATCGGCACCCTGTACCCGGCCGGAGATCCCGCCTTCAAGGGCATTTCGAGTTTAAAACTCCTTGAGGACACGGCCAGGAGAGTTTGCAGCGAGGGGTGGGAGCTGGAGTGGGTGGACAGTGTGATAATCGCCCAAAAACCTATATTGGGCCCCAGCCTGCACCTTATGGTCTCGGCGATTGAGACAGTCCTTCCTAAAACCTGGTCAGGCAGGATACACCTGAAGGTCAAGTCAGGCGAGGGGGTTGGGGCGGTGGGGAGCTGCCATTCGGTGGTATGCCACTCGGCCGCGACCCTGTGGAGGGCTGAAGCCCTCGCTTAGCGCTACTGCGAGGAGCGCACGAGCGATCCTCGTGATATACTATAGGGGAAACGCAGTACAGACGGTCGTCCCGGGGGGTCTGCCATGAGCGGGCTGAAGGTGTTCGAGCGAAATATATATGAAGACGAGGAGTACTGGTCCGGGGTCCTGTATCTTCCCGA
Source organism: uncultured Synergistaceae bacterium (assembly GCA_964458805.1). GTDB lineage: Bacteria > Synergistota > Synergistia > Synergistales > Aminobacteriaceae > JAAYLU01. The sequence goes on along the minus strand of CAYWKH010000015.1, from coordinate 16,503 downwards.
GTTGATGGAGGAGGAGATGGCCGAGGAGGTCCTGTACGACGACCTGTTCGTGGAGTATGAGAACTGCATCGAAGAGTGGTGGGAGAGTTTCGTCTCGTCGGATTATCTCTGACGCCGGGGTGTGACAGCGCACTGTTTTTCCCTTTTTTATGGTATAATGCCGTTTGGAGGGGAATTTGAGGTTGTCTGCGAAGAGTGGGTTTTCCCACTCTTTGTTTTTTACAATAGAGAAGCGAGGGATGGATGTGGATACGGGCGGCAAAAACGCGTTCAAACCACTGCGCGTCATCGTATCGGAGTTGGGGTATGATTGTGTGGGCATTGAATTGGTCACCGAGGGGAAAGCCCAGTTCTTGAGAGTCTTCATCGACATGGTCGGGGGTATATCCGTCCGGGACTGCGAGACGGTATCGAAAGCCCTGGGCTCGTTTCTCGACGAACACCCGGACCTGGTGCCGGGGAAGTTCTTCCTGGAGGTAAGTTCCCCCGGGATCGAGCGTCCCCTGTTCGACGGCGGGGATTACGTCCGCTTCACCGGGCGAAAGGCCCGGCTGAGGACGCGCATCCCGGTGAGCGGCAAGAAGAGCCTGCGCGGTACTATCCTGTCGGCCGGGGATGATTCCGTGACGTTCGAGCTGGAGACGCCGGATCAGGGGGAGGAGCGAGTGGTCGAGGTTCCTTTTGCCATAATAACCAGGGGTAATCTTGTCTTCGAGGAGAAGGCGGACAAAGGGAGGAGTTCCTAAAAATGCAGCTTGGTCGCGACTTCGCCCGTGCTCTTTCACAGATCGTCAAGGAGCGGGGCCTTTCCCAGGAGATCATCGAGTCGAGCCTCGAGGCGGCGTTGATCTCCGCATACAGGAAGTTCCAGGGCGGGAACCAGGATGTGGAGGTTCACATCGACGGCGAGAACGGCGAGATCTCCATTTGCGAGGTCAGACAGGTGGTTGACGTCATAACGAGCCCCGACACCCAGATCTTGCTTGAGGAGGCACAGTCCCGCGGTTTCGTAGATGTCACCGAGGGCGACTATATACGTATAGAGCGGAACCCCGAGAATTTCGGCCGCATAGCCGCGCAGACGGCTCGGCAGGTCATCATCCAGAGATTGAAGGACGCCGAGCGGCAGATCATATTCGAGGAGTTCTCCGACAGGGTGGGGGATCTAGTCACCGGCGTGGTGTTCAAGTCCGAGAACGACCAGGTGCTGATCCGGCTCAACGACAGGACGGAGGCGATACTGCCCCGCGAGGAGAGGATCGTCAGCGAAAAGTACCTTCCCGGGGACAGGATAAAGCTGTTCCTTCTGGATGTCAGGCAGACGACGCGGGGCCCGAAGATCGTGGTTTCGAGGACTCACCCCGGGCTTCTGCGCAAGCTCCTTGAGCTCGAGGTGCCCGAGATTCGCGAGGGCGTCATCGATATCAAGAACATCGTGCGCGAGGCCGGCGCTCGGGCGAAGGTCGCTGTCCAGTCTCTCGACGTAAATGTCGATCCCGTTGGCGCATGCGTCGGGAACAATGGCGCCAGGATCAAGGCCATCAGCAAGGAGCTGTGCGGGGAAAAGGTGGACGTCATAGTTTGGAGCGGCGATCCGCTGCAATATGTCAGGAACTCCCTCTCGCCCGCCAAGGTCGTGAAGATCGAGCCGGTCCTGGAGCAGGAGAAGACGGTCACCGTCTACGCAAGGCCGGAGCAGCTCTCTCTCGCCATAGGAAAGGCCGGGCAGAACGTCCGCCTCGCCGCTCGCCTTACCGGCTGGAAGATTGATATCAACGCGCTCGAACCGGAGAGAATGCCCACCCTGCACGACATCTTCCAGGACATCATCGAGGAGGAGGGGTCCAAATAGGCGATGCAGGACTGAAGAGACGGCGCCCGAGGACATGCGTCGGTTGCCGGGAGGAGTCCCCGAAGCGGGAGATGCTGCGGATAGTGAAGACCCCGGAGGGATTGCTGAAAGTTGATCCTTCAGGCAGGCAACCCGGGCGGGGGGCTTATATCTGTATCTCCGAGGCCTGCCTTGCGGCCGCCAGGCAGAGGGACGCCCTTTCGAAAGCCCTGAGGACCAGGGTGGACGCGTCCCTGTACGAGGAGCTGCTGCGCGCGATTCGGGAGGCTAAGACGGAGGAAGGACGCCACGATGAATGATCAGGCAATGGCGAGGTTGCTCTCGTGCCTGGGCCTCGCACGTCGCTCCGGGGAGCTTCTTATCGGGCAGGACTCTATAAAATTGAAACGGGCGAGCCAGGAGGGACTTTTGGTGGTCTTCGCAGAGGCTGGTTCCTCCTTCTACAGATCCTGCCAGAGAGGAAGCGACAGGGGAGATTTCGTCGTGGTGGAACCACCCGGGTTATCGGTTGAGAACCTCTCGGCGGCAGTGGGTTCCAGAAAGGTAAAAGTAGTTGCTTTGCCGTTACGCAGCGGTCTCGCGCAGAGAATACTGCAACTGCTTGCGGAAGGGGGAGAAAATGATGAGTAAAATACGCGTATACGAACTTGCGAAGATGCTGGGCAAGAGCAATAAAGAGCTGCTGGATCACCTGGCGGATCTTGGCGTGGATGTGAAAACCCACATGAGTTCTATAGACAACGAGACCGCCAGGCTTCTTGAGGAAGTCCTGGCCGAGGACAAACCCGACACTGTACAAAAACCAGAGAAAGAGGAGCGGAAAGTGATTAAAAGCGCAACTTTCGAGGTCTCATCTGGGTCCACGGTAAAGGCCGTGGCTGAACTCCTTGGAATCAAGCCGGCGGAGGCGGTCGCCCGACTTGTGAACGCCGGACTGATGGTACCGGCGGACAGCCCTGTCGACGACCGCTGCCTATCCGCCCTCGGCGAATCTTTCGGGGTCGTGCTGACCCTGGCCTGCCCCGACTCCGACCAGGAGGGAGAATCCGGAGTCTGCGAGGTGATAAAGCGCGGACCGTTCACCGGCGCAGACATGGAGCCCAGGCCTCCGATCGTGACCGTCATGGGTCACGTCGACCACGGGAAGACGACCCTGCTGGACTTCATCAGGAAGACCAATATCACGGCCAGGGAGGCCGGGGGAATAACCCAGCACATAGGGGCGTCCATCGTCCAGCACGAGGGCAAAAAGATCGTATTCCTGGACACTCCCGGGCACGAGGCCTTTACAGCCATGCGGGCGCGCGGGGCACAGGCGACGGATGTCGCCATCCTTGTGGTCGCCGCCGACGACGGTGTCATGCCGCAGACGCGGGAGGCTATAAACCACGCGAAAGCTGCGGGCGTCCCGATAGTCGTGGCCATAAACAAGGTGGACAAGCCAGCGGCAAAGCCGGACAGGGTGCGCCAGCAGCTCTCCGACGTGGGACTGGCTCCGGAGGAGTGGGGCGGTTCCACGATAATGGTCGAGGTTTCAGCGAAGTCCGGACAGGGCATACCGCAGCTGCTCGAGATGATCCTGCTCGTAGCGGAGATGGAGGAGCTGAAGGCGGACCCGACAGCCCGCCCGGAGGGCGTGGTCGTCGAGGCCAAGCTGGACAGGGGCAAGGGTGCTGTGGCGACCGTCCTGGTCCAGCAGGGCTCGCTGTGCAAGGGCGATATCGTGCTTTTCGACTCGGCCTGGGGAAAGATTCGGGCTATGCTGGACGCCGAAGGCAGCCCGATAGACTGTGCAGGGCCGAGCACTCCCGTTGAGATACTCGGCCTTACCGCCGTACCCCAGCCGGGGGAGACATTCAGGGCCGTGCAGACCGAGCGGGAGGCCCGCGACGCCCTCGGCGCGAGAGAGCAGGAGGCTCGCAGCGCTTTGCAGGGCGGACCCAGGAAGCTGACACTGGAGGAGCTCTACTCGCAGCTTAAGGAGGGGGAGATCCCCCTGCTAAACCTCCTGTTGAAGTGCGATGTGCAGGGATCGGGAGAGGCGCTGGCGGCGTCCCTCGAGAAGATGGCCACGAACGAGGTCGGCATAAACATAGTCCACCGGGGCGTGGGAGGAATAGCCGAGTCCGACGTCATGCTGGCCTCTGCTTCCAACGCAGTAATCATCGGGTTCAACGTGCGCCCCGACGCCAACGCCAAGAGGGCCGCGGAGGCCGAGGGCGTGCAGATAAGGCTTTACAACATAATTTACGACGCGATCGACGACGTGAAGGCCGCACTCGAGGGGATGCTCAAGCCGAATATCCGGGAGAACACCCTGGGCCAGGCCGAGGTCCGCCAGGTGATAAGAGTGCCCAAGGCCGGCAACGTGGCAGGCAGCTACGTCCTGGAGGGCGTAATAAGAAGAAACGCTCGCATTCGCCTGATCCGAAACGGGATCGTCGTCTGGGACGGCTCGTTGGCTAATCTGCGGCGCTTCAAGGACGATGCCAGGGAGGTAGCTGCGGGGTACGAGTGTGGAATCAGCCTGTCCAACTACCAGGATGTAACGGAGGGCGACATACTGGAGGCCTACGAGATCATCGAGGAGAAGCGGCATCTCTGATGTCGCGGGACAATGTCCCCGCTCCCTGCTCCGGACTTCTGTTCGTCGCGCTGGAGATATCTTGCAGCAGGAGCATGAAGGACCGCAGGCAGGTGGTCCGTTCGCTTTTGGACAGGATAAGGCGGCGATGGAACGTGTCGGCCATGGACATCGGCCCGGACGGAAGCTGGTCGGAGGTGTTTCTTGCCGTGTCCGCGGTGGCGTCCGGGGTCTCCATGGCGGAGGAGAGGCTTCACGCCGTATACTCGTTCCTGGTCGAAGAAGAGGAGACCGGGGAGTATACGATTCAATACCATTGGCGCGAGGTAGCACGATATGACGACATTTCGCATGCAAAGGATAAACAAACAGATACAAAGAGAAATTTCACTGATGCTGGGAAACCACATCAAGAATGAAACTGCAAAAAAGGCGATTATCACAGATGTGGACTGTTCCAAGGATCTGGAGAGGGCCAAGGTCTACTTCACCACCCTTGACCCGTCGGATCGCGAAAGGGTTGGCGAGGCGCTGCTCGGCGCGGCCGGGGCTATGCGCAGCCATCTGGGAAAGCTGCTAACCATTCGACAGGTGCCCTCTCTCTCCTTCCATATCGACAGCAGCGCGGACTACGGGCAGAGCATAGACCTAATCCTGGACTCGCTGAGGCCCGTTGCTGACGGGAATCAAGACGCGCAAGAGCAGGCTGGCGAAGAGAGGCAGTCCTGCTCTAGGCAGGCGGGGGAGTGACTCTGTCTTGACAAGCGCTCCCTCGGAGTCCAGCCGGTTTTCACGCGTGATCGACATACTGTCCGGCGCTTCGCACTGGATAGTCCTGTGTCACGTGCACCCCGACGGTGATGCGTTAGGGTCGGCTAGCGCCCTGGTCTCCGCTGCCAAGGGCCTCGGCAAGACGGTTGCGTGGGGAGGGCCTGACATTGTTCCGTCCAACTACATGTTCCTGCCGTTCACTGAGGAATACCGCCCCGGACTGGACTTGAGCTCTCCTCCCCCCGATGCCGGAACCGCTGTGGTAGCTCTTGACACGTCGACTCGTGCGCGCTCGGTCGACGAGATCGCGTCCCTCCCACCGTCCGTCCACCTTGTAAACCTCGATCACCACGCCGACAACGAGATGTTCGGCACGGTGAACTACATAGATGTCCACGCATCCTCGACCGGAGAGATAGTCTGGATGCTGATTGACGAATGGGGCCTCCAGCTGAATACGGAAGCGCTGGAGGCACTGTATACCGCGATCGTCTCCGATTGCGGCAATTTTTCGTTCTCCTGCACGTCCGCCCGCACGCACAGGGTGGCGGCCAACCTGCTGGACAGTGGGGTCTGCCCGGCGAAGATAAACGACCTGCTGAGAAGCTCCGCGACGCCACAGGCGCTTCACCTTAGGGGAATAGCCCTATCAAGAGCCTTCGTATCAAGCGGGTTCGCGGCGTTCACCTGGCTGAGAAGGCAGGATTTTGAAAACACAGGGAGTGACCCTTCCGACAGCGATTCTATCAATAGCGACCTGTTCACGCTGCGCGGCGTATCGTTCTCCGCTCTTTTCACGGAGGATGACGGATATGTCCGCGTATCGCTCAGGTCCAGGGGCGCGGTCGAGGCCGCGGAGATAGCGCGGTCATTCGGCGGAGGCGGACACAGGCAGGCCGCGGGTTGTCTGCTTGAACTCTCCCTGCCGGAAGCTGTTCGCGCGATCCAGGAGTTGGTGGAAAAGACGTATGCCGAGCGGACTTCTGCTTCTAAATAAACCTGCGGGCGTGCGGAGTTCCGTGTGCTGCTCAATAGCCAAGCGACGGCTGGGCAGGGCGATCAAGGTCGGCCACGGAGGCGCGCTGGACTCAACCGCGGAGGGGTTGCTTGTCCTGCTCGTCGGGGGAGCGACGCGTGCCTGCGAGCTAGTGATGTCACTTTCGAAGGTTTACGAGGCCGACCTGGCCCTGGGAGAGGAGCGCACCACTGATGACTACTCGGGAGAGCCGGTCTTCTCGGGAGAGATTCCGCCCGGTTCAGCCTCCCTGCTGAAGAGGCTGCTGCCCTCCTTCATGGGGTTGCGAATGCAGACCCCGCCCGACATCTCGGCAGTCAAGGTCGACGGTGTAAGGGCCCACAAGCTGGCCCGCTCGGGGGAGAGCGCGTTTCTTTCGGGGCGACCGGTCTTTGTCAGGTCGATCACCCTGAAGAAATCCGCCGGCGACGAGACCATTCACACGCTTAAAGTCGTATGCGGAAAAGGGACGTACATAAGGAGCCTGGCAAGAGATATAGGCAGAAAACTCGGTTGCGGAGCGTATGTATACCGCCTGGTCCGTATCAGCACCGGAAGCATGTCCCTCGAGACCGCCATCTCGTACGAGGAGTTGGCGAATGGAGAAGTCGATCTTCTATCCCGCCTGACGCCTCTCTCCCGGCTCGCGGAGAATTTCCACCTGTACCGGGGGGACGACGATGTATATAGGCGGCTGAGAGACGGCCTTGAAGTCCGTCTCTCGAGCCTTGACTTCTCGCAGGAGGGCTCGATCTCCCCTACGTACGGGGCGGTAGTCATCTCGGGGGGTCACTTCAGCTTCGGCCGCATTCGCCCGGAGGGATTATTCGTCCCGGTAACAAACATAGCCGGGGAGGAGATCGAATGATAGCCGTACTGGGCGCCTTCGACGGCTTTCACACCGGCCACGCCCTCTTGTTCGACAGGGCGCGGAGCCTGGCG